>JABDRL010000030.1 GCA_013041765.1 Dactylosporangium sp.
GTTCGGCGTCGGCGGGACACTCCCGGCCGGCATCGAGGCCGGCGTGGGCGGGACGGCGCCCGGCGGCGCGGCGGGGGCCGCGGGTGGGGCCGGCATCGGCACATCCGTATTGACCTCAAGCGGGCCCTTGAAAACCCGGCCTACCTCCATGTCCAGGATGGCGGCCTCAACCATCTGATTCGCCAGGCCCTGGAGCGAGTGCACGGCGTACACATGGTATTTCTGCATCAGCTCTGTGACCAGGAAGGTCTGGTTCAGCTCTGGCAGCGGCGCGGCAGCATCCGACTGCGACGTCGAGAAGGTCTTGGCCGAGAAGCCGACGGGGTCCTGATCGACCCCAGCCGCTTTCTCCTCCTGGTAGCTGGAGTGCAGGTTCCACATGCCCTGCTGGGTCCGAGCGATCTTGCCGGCGACCGCAGTCATGGTGGTGACGTGCTGCGCTGCCGCTTCCTGCCATTCGTCGAGGGAGTGGAGCGTTGCCCCGACCCGCTCCAGGAAGAGGTCACCGGCCTTGGAGGACCACACCTTTCGCAGCGCTGTGGCCTGCGTCAGCAGCTGTTCCTTGACGGTCTCCAGCAACATGCCGACGCGACGCCACGTCTCCACCACGGCAAGGGCACGCTCGTCGCTCTCCTGCTGGATTTCGTTCCACATCGTCTCAATGTTGAAGCTCGGAGACGCGGTGTCGCTCCAGAAGGCATGGCTCGGGAGCGTGATCTCGAAGTCGCCGCGGTAGTCCTCCTTGGCCGCAAGGTCGTACTTCCATGCGATCTCGTCCGGCACCGAGGCGCTCGGCGATAGGTCGGCTGAATCAACGCCAAAATACTTCTTATCAGACATCCCCCGCACTCCTTACAATTGCGCCCCACTCATTGCTTATCACTCGGATGGTGGCTCAGTCCCGGTCAAGTCCGCTGGGCCAAAGCCGATCGTCCCTAACCCACGAACATGCGGACCAATATCTGGTTTATCCTGAAAATCATTATCTTGCGGGATGCCGTACTCGCCCGAGGTGCCCTTCGCGATGACCTCATCGTACGGCGCGTATTCCTCATACTCCTCCATCAGGAACGGAGTGGCAGAACCGTACTTGTCGTACGTCGGAGGGAAATCGAGGAAAGTGTCCGAGCTATCCGGGACGGAGTACTCGAAGGTGGTCGTGGTCGGATCGCCCGCGGTAGTGCTCTCGCCGTCACCAGCCTTGTCGTCGCCCCCAGCCGTTGGAACCGGCGTGAAGGCGTCCACCACACTGTCCAGACTCGCCGCGACGGTGGCGTCGGCGTTGCGGTACTGCACGCCGATGACCTGGGCCGCGACGCTCAGGACAGTCAGCCCTCGCTGCACATCGCCGAGAAACTGCATAACCGCTTTCAGGTTCCGCTGGGAGGCGGCCCAGAACATCTGGGACTCAGGAATCCTGCTGAACCGTGACTGCGCCGTGGCCTGCACCATGGGGGTGATGCCAGCATTCATGCTGGCCTGAAATTGGTCCATGCTGAGAGATTGAATGCGCTTCGCGAATGTCCCCAGCTGATCCGGATCGACGAGGATGTCGTCCCCGCCAGATTTTCCCGAACTTTCGGGATCTGTCAGCCATTCATCCCCGGTACCCTGGACCATTGCCCCTCCCCGTCGCTCCGCCTGTGCCGGCCGGCAGTGAGCCTTGACTCCGGAGATCCGCCAGAGTCAACCACAGACGTTATCGTTCTATGTCAACTTGTTGAAGGGTCAGGAGTCCTCGAAGGAAAATCAAGGAGCTGTACCAGCTGCGTGCCTCGACGCCTGGTCACCAGCCAACCACGCCCCGGGGGGAGCGGCCCGGGACGAACGTTGCCCAGCAGCACCCCCTCGTCCCGACTGCCGGCCATGACGATGCCCGGTGTCCCCAGCTCCCGCAGCCGCATCAGCACCGTCTCGTACAGTGCCCGACTGGCCCCGCCACTGCGGCGGACGACCACAACGTGCAGGCCGATGTCTCGGGCCTGGGGCAGAAACTCCAGCAGCCTGGCCAGCGGGTTGCTGGACCCTCCAACGACCAGATCGTAGTCGTCCACCAGCACGAACAGCTCCGGGCCCCGCCACCAGCTGCGGGCGCGCAGCTGCTCCGGAGTCACGTCCGCCGGGGGCAGCCGGGTCTTCATCACGCCGACGACCTCGGAGATGATGTTCTCCGTGGCATCCGCCGAGGAGCCGTAGCCGATGAGATGCTCCGTGGTGATGTCACCCAGCAGACTCCGCCGGTAGTCGACAACAATCATCCGGGCCTGCTTCAGGTCATACCGGTCGACAATGCCCTGCGCCAGTGCCCGCAGGAACGTGCTCTTGCCGCATTCGCCATCGCCGAAAACCAGGAAGTGCGGATCCGCCGCGAAGTCCACGAACACCGGTTGAAGGTCGACCTCGGCGATGCCGATCGGCACACCCTTGGTGTCCCGCCCATGCGGAACACTGGCATACGGCACACTCGCCGGCAGCAACCGCACCGGCGGAGCGCCCGGCCCCTCCCAGGCCGACCGCAGATCGGCGGCGAGCTTGACCACCGACTCCGCCAACGTCTCGGCCTCCTGCTGGCCATCGATCCTCGGCAGCGCGGCCAGGCAGTGCAGCCCTTCCGCGGTCACGCCCCGGCCGGGCGCGCCCTCTGGCACGTTCATCGCGACCTTACGGTTCATGTTCGAATCGCTCGGATCGCCCAGACGCAGTTCCAGGCGAGTGCCGAAGACGTCCCGGATGGCCGGCCGCAGGTCCATCCACCGGGAGGCTGTGACCACAAGGTGAACGCCGAAGGACAGCCCCCGGTTGGCGATGTCGTTGACCGCCGATTCCAGGTCATCGAACTCCGTCCGAATGGCCGCCCAGCCATCGATCACCAGGAACACGTCCCCGAACGGATCGTCGGCGTGCGCCCCGCCCCGCCGCATCCGACGGTAGGTCGCCATCGAGTCGATCCCCTGCTCGGCAAAGCGCCGTTCCCGCTGGGACATCAGCAGCTGCACCTCGGCGATGGTGCGGCGCAACGGCCCGGCGTCCAGCCGGGTGGCCACGCTCCCGACGTGGGGCAGGTCCCGCAATGACACCAGCACGCCGCTGGACAGATCGAGGCCGTACACCTGGATCTCACGCGGGGTGTGGGTCAGGGCGAGGGAGGCCACCACCGTCCGGAGGAAGGTGCTCTTGCCGCTCTGCGGCCCGCCGACGATGACCACATGCCCGGCGGCCCCGGCCAGGTCCAACCGCAGCACGTCCCGTCGCTGGTCGAACGGCCGGTCCACGATCCCGACGGCGACTTGAAGCGCTCCCTGCGTTGCGGGGTCGGTGACGTTGATGCCCCGGTCCGGGCTGGCGGCCAGCGGAGGATACAGCTGGTCGAGGGTCGCCGACTCCTTCAGCGGCGGCAGCCAGACCTGATGCGCCGGGCGTCCGGCGCCCGCCAGCCTCCCCGCCAGGATGTCCAGCAGGCTGTCCGCCGTTTCCTCGACCGGTTCGGGCTCCTTGGCCTCCCCTGGCCGAGTCGACAGCTGCGGAGCGACGTAGTGGGTCGTGTACTCCTGCACCCGCTCGTCGCTCTCGCCAGCCACGATGGCCGCCGCGGTCTTGGAACGATAGGGACCGGACACGTAGGAGGCCCGGAACCGCACCAGGGGTTCGGTGCCGAACTTCATGTACCCGTGGCCCGGGGAGCGGGGCAGCTCGTACGCGTCGGCGACCCCCAGCACGATCCGGCTCTCCATCGCCGAGAACGTCCGCAGGCCGATGCGATACGACAGGTGGGTGTCCAGCCCCCGCAGCCGACCCTCCTCCAGCCGCTGGGAGGCCAGCAGCAGATGAACTCCCAGTGACCGTCCCAGCCGGCCGATCTGGACGAACATGTCGATGAAGTCGGGCTTGGCCGACAACAACTCGGAGAACTCGTCACAAATGATCAACAGGCTGGGCAGGGGCGCCAGGGCCGCCCCCGCGGCCCTGGCCTGCTCGTAGTCCCGCTGGGAGGCGTAGTTGCCGGCGGCCCGCAGCAGCTCCTGGCGCCGCAGCAGCTCACCGTTGATGGCGTCGGTCATCCGGTCGACCAGCGGCAGCTCGTCGGCGAGGTTCGTGATCACGGCGCTGGTGTGCGGCAGCGTGTCCAGCTTCGTGAACGTCGCCCCGCCCTTGAAGTCGACCAGGACGAGGTTGAGTGTCTCCGAGGAATGGGTCGCGGCCAGAGCCAGCACCAGGGTACGCAGCAACTCGGACTTGCCAGAACCGGTGGCGCCGATCAGCAGGCCGTGTGGCCCCATGCCGTCCTGGGCGGATTCCTTGATGTCCAGCTCGACCGGCAGCCCATCCGGCCCGGCCCCGATCGGCACCCGCAGCCGGTCCCGGTTGGGCCGAGGCGTCCACGCGGTGGCGACATCGAATTCGTGCGGGTCCTCGATGCTGAGCAGGTCCACCAGTTCGGTGCCGGAGGCCAGCGAGGAATCGCCCCCACCGGCTCGCGATGCGATCGACAGCCGCAACGACGCCAGCTGCTGCGCCAGTGCCCCGATGGCCTCAAGCCCACAGCCATCGACCTGTCCGATGGCCTCTTCGCCGTCGAAGGTCGTGCTGCGCAGGGTCCCGTCCGGGTCGATGTCGAGCACCAGCCTGGCCCGGTCCAGCAGCTTCGGCGGCGGCTGGGACAGGTCGAAGATGGTGACCCCCTCGACTCCACCCTCGGTCATCAGGTGGTCCGAGCCGATGGTGTCGCCCCCGTCCAGGACGACGACCAGGTGTGGTCCCCCGACGCGGGATTCCGAGGCCGCCGGGTTGAACCTCGGGCGGCTGCCGAGCACGTCGTCCAGCATCGCCTCAAGGCCCGTGACGTTCTGCGAGACCAACCGCAACTGGCCGAGCGCGTCGGTCTTCACCGGGTGCAGGGCGTGCGGCAGCCACTTCGCCCATTCCCACAGGTGCCGACGGTCATTGGCGGCGCAGATCGCGATCATCATGTCGTCCGGCGACTGGAAGGCCGCCACCTGGGCGAGGATGGCACGTGCCAGCGCTCGGGGCGCCTCGTTCCGGCCCCGCAGGTAGACCCTGGCGAACCCGTTGACCGCCATGGTGACCGGCAGGTCCGGCACCTCGGCAAACGTGGTCATGAAGCGTCGCAGGGCCAGCGCGCACATGGGCTCCAGCTTCTCCAGCGGCACGCTCGACGGGGGTACCAGCGGCATCGCCAGTTCCTGGGGACCGAGCCCCACCCGGACCGTCGCGAAGTCGATGTCGCCCCGACGCCGTTCCCACAACCGTGGACCCGTGGGGATCGACCACAGGCCGTCCGGATCCGGGTTGCGGTAAAACACGGCCTCCCGCTGCCGAGCGACGGTCTTCAGCACGAGCTTGCGGTGCTGGGCCAGGTGACGCATGTAGTCCCGGCGGCGCTGGACCATCTCCTGCTTGCTGGGACCGCCCGCCGCGCTGAACTGGCTCGCCAGCATGCCAATCGCCGAAAGACCGAACAGGCCACCGGCGACGTACGCGATCGTTGAGCCGCGCTGGCCGGCGAACATCAGGGCCATCGCCACCGAGCCGGCCAGCATCGGCAGCATCATCAGCATCCGGCCCCAGCCGCGGCCGCCCGGCGGCGGCAGCTCCGGCGGCGATTCGAGGATGATCTCCCCCGATGGATACTCCGGCTCGGGCTGGCGCGCTGGGCGCTTGACCACGGTCGTACCCATCCGGCACCCCTTCTCCTCCGGTCTGGCCCGGTCCGGTCATACCCCGGCGCGGCTCACAGACTCGCAACATCGTAGGTAGCCTGCTCCCGACACAACAGCCGCGGGATGCCACCCGCACGCTCCATGAGGGGTCCGTATGGCGCTCCAAGCCGGAACGGCGCTCGCGCGCATCGTGATCGCAGCCCCACGACGGCGGCTGGAACTCGTGTTGCCGGAGCACCTGCCAATCATCAGCATGATGCACGTCGTGCTGCGGCACGCCGAGGAGCCCGACCGGGCCGGCCCTGGTGACGCTGGCGGATGGTCCATGCGCCGCACCGACGGCACGGCGCTCGACCTCGCCAAGAGCCTCGCGGCCCAAAATGTCCGCGATGGAGAAACCCTGCACCTGCTGCCGGCACGCACCGAATGGCCGGAACCTGACTTCGACGACGTCGTCGAGACCATCGCCGCCGGTTCGCGCCACCGGGGCGCGCCGTGGGGCGCGGATGCCACCCGGATGACCGGGCTGGTCGTGGCCGGTGGGCTACTGATGTCCGGGCTTGGGGTGGTAGCCATGTCGGGCGAGCCGTGGTGGATCGGCGGCGTCGCCGCGCTGGTCACCGCCGCGGTGCTGCTCGCGACCGGCACCGTGCTCTCCCGGGCCCTGGCCGACTCGATGGCCGGGTCGGTCGTGGCCGGGCTTGGCCTGCCCTATGCCCTGCTCGGGGGCGCCCTGCTGGTCGGCGGGGTCGAATCCCTGACCGGGATGGGGGCTCCGCACCTGCTGGCGGGCTCTGGCGCACTGCTGCTGCTGTCCGTCATCGGCTATCTCGGGGTCGGCGATGCCAACCGGGTTCCGGTGGCTGGCGTCGTCGCCGGTCTCTACGGCCTGCTGGGTGGAGGCTTGGCCCTGGGCGACTTCAACGGGGTCGAGGCCGCGGCCGTCGTGGCGAGTGTCTCGGCCCTGCTGATGCCGGCGCTGCCGCTGATTTCGGTACGGATGGTCCGACTGCCGCTGCCCTCGGTGCCCAGGACCAGCGACGATCTGGTCAAGGAAGAGCCGCCGGCCGAGCATGAAGTGGTGTACCGGGCGACGGCCCGCGCCGACGAAATCCTGACCGGTGCGATCTTCGGATCGACCGCGGTGACGATCATCTGTCTGGTGATACTCGCCCTGGGCGGATCGGTGGCGGCGCTGCTCCTGGTCGGCATCGTCGCCCTGGGCAGCCTGCTGCGGGCTCGGCTGCTGATGACCGTGCGGCACCGGGTGCCGCTGCTGGCGGCCGGCCTGACCGGGCTGACCGTGCTGCCGCTGCTGGCGGCGGCGGCCGCGCCGGCCGCCATCCGGGTCGCCCTGGTGCTCGTGGTCCTGGTACTGGTCGCCGCGATCACGATCTCCGCCGGTCTGACCTACAGCCGTCGCCCGCCCTCGCCGCGGATGGGCAAATATGGCGACATCCTGGATGTCATGCTGCAACTTGCCGTCATTCCGGTGGCATGCAGTGTGCTGGGGCTCTACGGCTTCATGCGCGCCATCAACGGGTAGGAGAGGCTACGCCCGCCTGGCGGCGTACTGCGCGGCGACCAGTTGCACCGGCAGGCACGGCCACCCCTCGGTCGTCCCCGTCCGCTTGTCAACGACCACTCGCGGCACCCCGGCAGTGGACGGGGGCGCCGATTCAGGTTGGGGCGGATCGATCAGCCACCCGACATAGCCCAGCTCGAACTCGTGCAACCCGACCTCAGTGCCACGGTCGACGCCGTACCACTGCCGCACCCGGATCAGTGCCTCGTCACGATCAATCATCGATCATTCCCCATGACCTCGAACAGTGTGCTCCCCGGATTGGCCGCACGCGGCCTATGGTAGGCACCGCGCCAATGGATCACCGGGGAGGAAGGCCATGCCGTCCAGACAGGATCAGGTGCTGTCCTACCAGTTCTTCATGCAACGCGTGATCTCGGCGTTCGTCAGCAGAGACCCCGATCCGACCATGACTCCCTTCCGCCGGCTCGGCGGCGCCAGCTTCGGCAGCATCATGATCGCCATCATCTGCCTCGGGGCGGTCGGCGTCTACGGCATCCTCAGGCCGGGCGGCGCGACCAGCTGGAAAGACGGGGCCTCGATCATCCAGGAGAAGGAAACCGGCACCCGCTACATCTACCGAGACGACATGCTGCGCCCGGTGCTCAACTATGCCTCGGCCCTGCTGGCCATGGGGGCCAACGCGCCGACCACGCAGGTGTCCCGAAACTCCCTGGTAGCGGTGCCCCGCGGGCCGATGATCGGCATCCCCTATGCGCCCGATTCCGTGCCGGAGGCCAAGCGCCTGCTGGGAGGAGCCTGGGCGCTGTGCACCAAACCGACGAAGACCGAGTCCGGGCAGCAGGTGGCCACCACCGTCCTCACGGTGGGGGAACCTCCCAGCGGCGGGCAGGCCCTCGACGAGCAGGGACTGCTGGTCCGCGATCCGAGCAATGACCGGCTGTACCTGATCTGGCACGACCGGCGCTACGAGATCGCCGACGAGACGATCGTGCTGGAAGCGCTGGCGCTTGGGACCACGCCCCAGGCCGCCGCCGGTGGCGCCTGGCTCAATGCCCTGCCGGCCGGTGAGCCGATCGGCACGATTCGCCTGCCCGGTCTCGGCAAGACGTCCACCGCGGTGTCGGACGCCGTCGTCGGGCAGGTCTACGTCGTGGCCAACGAGGCGGGAGACAAGCAGTACTACCTCGTCAACACCGCCTCGCTGGTCCCCATCTCGCAGCTTCAAGCCGATGTGCTGCTGGCCGACCCGGTGATCATCAACAAGGCCTACAATGGCCGGTCCGCGCCCCAGGCCCTGCCGCTGAGCGCCGCGGCGGCGACTTCGGCCCGGAAGGCCACGGTGGTCTACGAGAACACCCAGCCCCCGGCGACGACTCCGACCATCGCCACCCTCGCTGGCGAGGATCCGGCGCTGTGTGCGTCCTACGCTTCGGGTAGGGCCGAGCCGAAGGTGCTCCTGGACGCCGACGTCCGGGCCGTGACGAACGCCGCGCGCACCACCGGTCAGACCGCAGCGGGCACGCCGCTGGCCGACCGGGTCGTCGTCAGGGGCGGACACGGTGCGTTGGTGGCCGCGATGCCGTCACCCGACGCTCCCGGTGGCGCCCTGCATCTCGTCACCGATCTTGGGATGCGCTACCCCCTGGCCAGCAATGAGGTTCCGTCAATATTTGGATATAGCACTAAAAATATTGTCAAGTTGCCGGCCAGTCTGATCGCCCGCATTCCCAGTGGCCCGTCCCTGGACCCGGCTGCGGCGACCCGATCCATCGCCTATCCATAACGCCCGGCCAGCCCGAGACCGGGCATTCTGCGGCGCCTCTCGGGGATCCGCCGCAGGCCTCTTGCCCACATTGACCTAGCGGCGCCTCGACGGCACCCGCTAACGTGCAGGGGGTGGTGGCTCACACCCCACCGCGCCCGGCCTGCCCCCGCAGGCAGGATGACAATCGAACGACGGGGATGACTACTGCCATGGCTGTCACACTCGACCCAGGTGAAGTGACCAAGATCTCTACCGCGGCCAGCGACACGACGGTTCGCCTCGATGCCATCGCCAGGACGCTCAACAACGAAGTCATGATTGCGATGAATAGCTGGACGGGCAAAGGGGCCGGCGCGTTCACCATCGCACAAAACGAGATCAATGAGATCATGGTGAGGCTGAACCGCGATCTGCAGAACCTGGGCGAGGAACTGCACTCCGGCGTTCAGTACATCGCCAGCGAGGACGAAGAGGTCGCGTCCAGTATCAAGACCGCCGGTTCCATCACGTCCACACTCACCAACAGCGCCTGACGGGGGGAACGACCATGGCCACGAATCCTGGAACCATCGCCTACAACACGGGTGTTCTCGCTGACCTGACGGCGGACGTCAACACCGCCGTCAAGAACATGCGCGACGCGCTGACAGAACTGGAAACCACCGTCAAGGCCAGGCTCAGCCCGGAGACCTGGGAAGGCGAACTCCAGCAGGCGTTCACCGCGCGCCACGCGAAGTGGAACTCGATTGTTGGCGAGGTGAACACCGTCATGACCGAACTGGCCACGAAGGTGCAGGCGGGCGGGGAGACGATGCAGGGGGCCGACAAGAAGGCCGCAGGTGCCTTCTAGTCACGTTCCGGGCACGCGGTAGAACGCCTCTTCCGGATTATCGAGTTCTGGCGGCTTCGGCGCCGCTGGTATCCGACGCGTCGGACGCCAGCGGCGCTTTCGTCCGTACGGGCGCACCAGCGCACCGATGGCCACCAGCAGCGCCAGCGCACCGGCCGTGATCGAGCCACCCCGGGCGTATCCACTGATCCGCTCCCAGTGGCTGGCCCGTGCCTGGGCCACGGGGTCAGGAGAGCGCTCGGCCAGGGGCGGAACGTCCTCCGGTGGTGCCGTTGTCGCGCGCTCGGTGACCGCCCGGTACAGATTGACGACCCCGTGCCCGTATGCCTCGCTGCCCGGCTCGCCCCGCGCGGGATCGGCGGTCGCCAGCAGCCGGCGGCTGACCTCGTCGGCGGTCAGCGTCGGCTCCGCCGATCGGACCAGAGCCGCCGCCGCTGCCACCATCGGCGCGGCGAAACTCGTGCCCGTCCAGCTGTTGTGTCCGGACAGCCGGGTCGCCCCGACCACGGCATCACCGGGGGCCACCAGGTCGACGTACTGCCCGGTCTGGGAGCCGGACACCCGCATGCTGTTGACGTCGATGGCGCCGACACCGATCACGCCCGGCAGCGCCGCCGGATAGGTCACCGGGTCGGGCAGGCCATCGGTCCGATGGTTGTTGCCGGCCGCCGCCACCATCACCACGTCATGCGAGCGTGCGTAGGCCACGGCGCTGTTCAGCGCTGGCGACGTGGTGTACATGACCACCGAAAAATTGAGCACCGTCGCCCCGTTGTCCACCGCCCACCGGATGGCCTGGGCAAACCGGTCCGGGGTCACGGTGGATCCGCTCTGGACGCCCTCCGTGACCTCCTGCTCGCTGATCCGCACGGGCAGGATCCTCGCTCCGGGCGCCAGCCCTCGAAAGCCCACACCGTCCTGGTGCCGCGCGACGATGATGCTGGCCACGGCCGTCCCGTGAGAGACACAGTCGACGTTGCCTCCGCTGGCTGTGCCCAGGGCATCCCAACCGCTCAACACGCGATCCCGCAACTGGGGGTGGCTCGCGTCCGTACCCGAGTCGATCACCGCAACGGTGACCCCGGCCCCGGTCGACAATGGCCACACTCGTTCCGGGGCCAGCCAGGTCTGCTGCCATGGAATCTGCGAAATGATCTGCCCTGGTTCCGCCGGATTTTGACACACCGCCGCGGCTGGTTCGGCCGGTTCGGCGGCGGCTTGGCCCGGTATCGCCACCAGCGCGACCGAACTCCCCACAATCCCAGCCGCCAGGGCCACCCGAAGTCGGCCTGTCAGCGCCGCCCGACAACGGGGAGTCAGCATCGATCCGACGCCGGGCAACGATTCCACCCGTAAGCGCTCGAACCGATGCGCGCCGTTACCAGACATTGATGAAATTCACCATGGAGGATCACCCTTTCCCAGGCCCTCGCAGCGGCATCGTATCCGCCACAGCCAGCATGGGCAGCACGCATTCCATCGATCGTCAGCCCGAAATGAGGATGTCACACACTGGCGAGTGTTGAGTAGGGTGCTTGATACCGGCACCGCACCATCTCCAAAGCGGAGAGCACAGGCCGCACGGGGGGAAACCATGGATCTAGCGCCACTTCGCGCACAGGCGCAGGAGTTGATGGCACAGTTCGAGCGCATGCGCGCGGGCCACGACAAGCTGCAACAACAATTACGCGCTGTAACCGGAACGGCCACCTCACCCGATGGCCATGTCACCGCGACGGTGGGTCCGCGTGGACAGCTGGTGCGTCTTGAGCTTGACCCTCGAATCTACCGGCGGCCGGACTCGCACGAGCTGGCCTCGACCATCACCAAAACCGTGCAGGAGGCCGCGGCCCGGGCGGTTGCCGAGATGGAGCGGCTGTGCCAGCCGTTCATCCCGAACGCGCAGTTGCAGGCTCACATGAACGTCGACTTCGAGGGGATCTTCCAGCAGCTCGACAGCGACCTTGCGGCCGTGCGGGCACCGCACGAGGAGACCAACCGTCCTCAGGGGAGGCAATGATGAGCAGCGAGGATATCTACCTGGATCCGGCCGTGGTCGGTCGCAGCGCCGCAGAGATGACCGCGGCGGCCGACGACCTGTCGGAGGCGTGGCAGAGATTCGGCCTGACCGCCGGCCATTACCACGCGATACAACCGTGGGGCAACGACACTGCGGGGCAGTCGTTCAACGAACAGTATCTTGGTGGGAAGGACCACCTCGCCCTCGGCGTCATCGAGGCGACGGGGTCGATGGTGACGATGGTGGGCACACTCGGGCCGAATCTGAAGGCCTATGTCGAGAACACCATCGACGCCGACGAGATGATCGCCCGCTGGTTCGACGTGTCCGGGGCGGATGGTCCCAGTGGCTCCCACTCGGGCGGCCCCACCGAATCTCCCGACGGCAACGGCATGACGCCCGGTCGCCCCACGCTGGCCTAGCGCCGCCAGCCGTCCAGCCACCAACCCTGTTGGTATCACCGCGCATCCCGCCATCACGACCACCGGCCGCGTCGATTCGTTGCTGGCAGCGCAGTCCACATCGCGTGCCAGGAAGCGGGGGCCGCCGGCCCTCTCGGCAAACGCTTGCACGCAGCCGCTGGTCACAGACGTCGAAGGAACCATGAGATGGGCGTCGAGTCTCCCAAGGGCACCCTGGGGCCGTACGAGTTCGTCTGGAACGCACTGTGTGCTCTGGGTGAAGCGGGCGAGGCCATGGTGTCCGCAGATGTGAACACCTTCGACCAGGCCACAGGTCTGGGCGCCACCCTGCGGGATGGGGTGTCCTGGGCGGGGGCCGGAGAGGCGTGGCCGTCCGGGAACGAGGACCAGCTACGTGAGCTGGCCCAGCTATGGGTACGGCTGGCCGGCGACATCAATGAGTATGTTCAGACGGCCGACACCGGGGCGATGGCCGCGCAGCTGGCCTGGGCTGGTCCGGCGGCCGAGGCGTTCGGCGCGGTGTGGCAGCAGATCGGGGTGAGTCCGCAGGCGGGACTGCCGGCGATGATGAACGCGGCGGTGGCGTTCGGGCAGGGCTGCGACGCGGCGGCGATGGAACTCGAGTACTGCAAGCTGACCGTGATCATTTCGGTGTACATCACGATATTCGCGGTCTTCGCCGCCCTGATCTCGGCCTACTGGAGCTTCGGGGCCACCACCGCAGCGGTCCCACCGATCCTCGCAGCTGGCAGACAGGCCGTGATGATCGCTTTCCGGCAGGCAGCCACACAGCTGGGTCGACAGATGGTCTCCCGGCAGGTCGTGAAACTCGCCGCCAGGAAGGCCGCCACCGAGGCGATCAAGGCCATCAGCAAGGAAGCGGTCAAGCAACTCTCCAAGAAGGCGATCAGCAGCACCCTGCTCCACCAGCTGGGGCGCGAGCTGTTCGAGGAGATCAGCGAGGAACTCATCATTGACGCCGGCGCCCAGGCCATTCAGCGCCACCGGGGAACGCGGACGGAATGGGACTACAAGCGCACGGCCACCGCCGGCCTCGGCGGAGGACTCGGCGGGTTGCTCGGTGTCGGGATGCACCGGGGCTTCGGGAAGCTGTTCACCAAGTCGGGTCCCCCAGCGCTGCAGAACGCCGCCCAGAACCTGGTTCAGGATCAACTCCAGCGCCAGGTACGAAAGTCGACGATCCAGAAGATCACCGACGCCACCGGCAAGTGGGCAAAGAACACCCTCCAGGCTGGCGCCTACAACGCGGTGATCTCGCCGGTGTCCAGCACGCTGGCCAATAAGATGGTCTATGGCGGGGATTGGAAGATTCCCGATGCCGAGGCCTTCCTGGGTGGGTTCATGGGTGGGGCCGGCCGGGTGGGAATGACCTCGGTGTCCTCGGTCGCCGGGAACGCCATGGCCAATGCCGATCTGAACTCCATCTGCAACGATGCCTTCGTCCAGAGTTTCGACGACGTCTACAAGACCTCGGCGCTCGCGGCGGGTGTCGATCTGGACGGCTTGCGGCCGATCGAGGACTTCCTGAAGGAACACGGCATTCCGCTGAAGCCATTCGCTGGCCAGAGCTGGTCTTCGGTCGACTTCAACCCGTTGCGAGACTTCGGCCAGGACACCACGTTCACCGGCCCGACGGCGGGCGGGTTCGGCTTCGACTCGTCATCAAGCGACGGTAGTCCGGGTTCCGATCACGGCGGGTCAGCAGATCAGGGCGGATCAGATCAGGACTCCGGCGGCCAGATTGGCGGTCTGCCAGGAGCGACCGGCTCGGGATCCCACTCGACAGGCCCCAGCACCGAGCACAGCTCCGGGGGCCAAAGCACCCGGACGACGGGGACGAACTCGGCTCAGAGCCAGCAGCAGAGCAGCGACCAGAAGACCTCCCACACCGTCGACATGACGGTGACGGACGGCGATGGACGGACGCTGTTCTCGGACCCGAGCGAGATCACCGTGAGCGAAGCCGTCGTGAGCGAAGCCGTCGTGAGCGAAGCCGTCGAGAGCGATGTCTCCAGGACCACCAGCGGCACTGACCACAGCGTCGGCTGGGTGGAGGATTCCGCGTCGAAATCCAGCGAAGCGACGACAACCCCAGCTGTGGTCCCGGTCGGCAACCTCACTTCCGGCACGCTAGCGGGGGGCGCCGACACCAGCGTGACGCAGGGGATGAGAGACCCGACATCCGTCACTGACAAGGTGGTCGAGTCGTCGGACAAGAAGACCCCCAAGACAGCACAGGCAACTCCGGGCGAGAAGGACGAAAACGAGGAGGACGAAAAGAAAGACCCGAAAGCCAAGGACTCCGGGCTCGTCCGGGATGGCCATTCGGGTTCTATCGTCCTGACGCCCAGCACATCGGAAACCACGCTTCCGCAGCTAGAGCAGCAGACGCACGCCACCGGGTCCGCCTCCGAGCAGGGCGACACCAGTGACCCGGGGGTGGTCGAGCACAGCAGCGATTCGCTCGGGCAGAGTGACACCAACACGGGTCTGGTCCCGGCCAGCGCTCACGACCAGCAGACCCTGGCAAGCAGCTTCCCAGTTGACGACCAGGGTCAGCCCCTGCGGCACGCCGATCCAAGCGTTGGCGGATGGCTCCAGCTCATCAACGGTCTCGGGATAACGGAAGAAGGCCGTTACAACAACTGCTCCGAAGCGGCCAGGGCGTTCCTGGCTTCCTGGTACGGCACCCCGACGGTCGCGTCCTCTGTCGCCCCCGGGCTCCTGTCAGAGCCCGACGCCCTCGGCCGCGACCAGGCCCGTTTCGGCGCCGAGTACACCCCTGAGGGAACAGGTGTCCAGGGATACGACGCCGTCATTAGTCGCCTTGAGCAGACCGGGCACGGTGCATCTGCGGTCATCGTGACCCAGTGGACGGCCGAGGCCGGGGGCGGAGCCCACACCTGGGCCGCCGTCAACCACAACGGCAGCATCATCTTCGTTGACGCCCAGACCGGAACCGTGACCACCTATGGCCCCATCTACACCGACAGCGTCGCCGGGGTCTGGTCCATCGTGCTGGATGCGCGGGGGACGGCGCTCACGATCAGGCAGAACGCATCGACCAAGACCAGCGCCGCTGGTGAGGCTCAGGTGGAGTTGCCAGCCACCGCGACTGGCCCGGACGCCAGCAACACCACACGCACGTCCCAGCAGGCCCCGCTCGACCATACGAACGACCTCGGCGAGGAGGGCACTGGTGGTCCGGAGATCGATGCCGCCCAGCTGACCAGGGACGCCAAGGCGAGGGCAGTCGAGGCGGCGGCGAAGGCCAAGATAGCCAAGAAAGAGCTGGCCAGGGCCACCAAAATCGCCAAGAAAGCCAAGAAACAGTACGAAGTGGCCGCCAAGGCCGCCGAGGTCGCCAAGAAACAGTACGCCAAGGCCGCCGAGGTCGCCGTGGCAGGCTCGGCCGAATCCGGCATCTTGCCCGACACGACGCCGGAGGAGGCGGCCACCGCCACCCACCAGGTGGCCCGGGCCGCGGCCCGGGTGAGAATTGCCAAGGACCTCGAGGCCACGACGGAAGCGGAGCTGTCACAGGCACATGCGGCGTTGGAACGCGCCAAGACCGAGTCCGCCAAGGCCACATGGCAAGACTTGCTCGCAGCGGACGAGGCGAGCCGGGTCGCCAGGGTGGGAACGAGTGCCACGACCCACCAGGAAGACCAGCACCGCCGGGTTGTCCTGCCCAGCGCGCTGAAGGAACTCAACAAGCAGGACGAGGGTTCGAGGTCCTCCCCAGACGGACGACCCTACGCCGCGCCCGGGGCCGTGCTCACCTTCGCCAGAGCCATAGTCCAGGATCTGACGAAGTACATCATCGGCGTCAGCGACATCACGGCGGTGGGCGACGGCCTCTACCAGGCAACCAGGACCGATGGCAGCGCCGTCCAGTTCCGGTTGGAATCCCGGTCGCTGACCGGCGAGCAGCTCACCGATGTCGCGTCGAACGCCGAGGGCATCGCCACTATCACCATCTCCGAAACGGCCACCAGCGCCGCCGTCGAGACCGGGCTGGCCAGCGCGATCGCCGAAATGACCGCCACGGACCAGGTCTCGTCCACGAGCGACCCGAAAGTCAAGGCGCTCGCCCCAGGCCAGGTCGCCGAGTTGCTGGTCGCGGCGGGTCACGTCAATTCCTCCGACGACCCGTCCATATGGTCGAGGCGGAAGTCACTCCGGCGGTTCCAGGCCCTGCTGGACCGGTTCCGCCTACGCCCTGAGCGGCTGATCTTCCACGACACGGTGCGCGACTTCAACATGGTGATGGAGCGGCTCGGCCTGATCGACGGCATGCTCGGCTCGGACCAGCGTTTCAACGCCCTGACGCCGGCGGTGCAAACCATCGTGTCCAAGACGCTGCGGCACTGCCACCACAACGTGGTCGACTCGATATGGGTGCCCGACAGTCCCGACTCGATCCGGCCGTCCTGGATGCACCCGCTGAAGACCATCGTGTTCCAGCAGGTCATCGCCAATCTCATCGCCAAGGCAGCCATCATCGCCGCTATCTGGTTCGCGTTCGGTTCCGCTGACGGCGTCATCATCGTCAGTGGACTCACCGCCACGACCACAGTGCTCGGGGGCCCGGTCAAGTGGGTGACGGGGCATCTGTTCTTCGCGAACCTTCAGCGCTTCATTCACTTCAGCCAGCGAGCCGACGCGGCGGGTCAGCCCGACGCGCTGTCCAAGAACGCGAATAAGCTCGCGCAGCACATTCAGGACGCCACCGACAGTGATACCTCGGGCGCCGTCGACCACCTGAGATCCAGTGTCCCTCGGCTGCTGGACGAGCTGTCCCAGCAGCGGGGTCGACGCCATCTCGTGACGGGGTCCGTCCCGCACGCGTTGGCCCAGAACCAGAGCTCAGAGGCCCAGTCCACGGACGAGGCCACGGCGTCGAGCAGCACCGAGTTCGATCTGAGCGCGCGCGAGCAGGGGCTGTTCACGCGGCTGCGTCTGCTGGCCATGCAGCACGACAGCGCGAATCCGCTGGCCCGGGGCCGCACGGCCCGCGACATCCGCGCGCTCCTGCGCCGGCTGGGCCTGAGCGACGACACGACTGGCTTCGCCGACCGGCGGACCCTGCTACCAGCAGATCTTCAGATCGTCGCCGAGCGCTTCGGCCGCAGCGGCCGGGTGAAGCTCTGGTGGCGAGAGGCCAAGCGGACCATCCTCGATCGTCATCCTGCCGAGGACGGTTTCCCAGAGGTTCGCCCCCCGCATCCGGCGATCTCCATCGATGCCTTCCAGTCGTTCGCGGTCGCCGCGACCGTCGCGTGTATGGCGCACTTCGTCTGCCACAACCTCTCTTATGGAGCCTTCGGCATCGCCGGATCCATCGGCGCCGGCGTCGCCGCCGCGTTGATCACACCTATCATGAACAAGAAGCGGGCGGCCGCCATCCAGCTTCGCGAGGACTGGAATGCCAACAACCTGTGGTCCTCCCAGCCCGATCTGGCCACCGAAGTCTTCGGGGAAATCAAACATCCTCTAGAACGTCTCGCGGTGCGGCGCGGGGAGATCGAGCGGCGAGTCGCGGATCTCACGAAGCGATTGGCAAACCTCCTGCAACGCGTGGCGGGCGAGCACGGCCGCCGGATCGAGCTGTCGCAACTGGTGACGATGCCAACCGCCCCGGTGACGACTGGGTCCATCACCAGCACGCAGGCGACGGTCGGGGAACAGACCGTCGAACAAGCGGCCACCGATGCCCCGGTAGCCACGCCGCGCGAAACCATGGGCTTGACGGACGCGGAGTCGCAGGCATTGGAGACGCTTCGGGGGCTCTGGACCGACTATGCGGCCGCTGGCCGCCTGTCCCGGCCCGCCATCGTTCGCGCGATCCAACGCCAGCTGCGGTCCCTGGGGCTGGATACCGCATCCCATCAGTATCAAGAGAACCTTGCCAAGGTCCCCAACGACATCCGGAGGATCGCCGAACGGTTCGGCGACGTCCGCTCCTTCTCCTGCGCAGAGCGCAACGCCATCACCAAGATGCGGGAGTTCAGCAAACTGGTCGCCGAGGAGCGGATCGTCCCCGGCAAGCTGCCCCGCTTCGGGTTCAGCATCGCGTCTGGCGCATCGCAGTGGCTCGGCATGATGGGGCTCGCGCTCCTAGTCGACAGAGTCGGGGACGGGATTGTCCACCTGATCAGGGTTCCCGTTGAGACCCTGGTCTACTACGTCCGGGACCTATTCGATCAAAAGCCACAAATGCGGCAGGTCCATGCGGTCGAGCAATGGCTGATGAACCACCAGGTCCCGGGCATGCCGACCGCCACGACGTCACTGGCCGAAGCCGGGCACGGCACAGCGGACGCCATCAACCAGCAGGTATCCACGACCATCGACCAGCTCCTCGCCTCGGTGGGAGTCGTAAACCAGATCACCGCCACCCTTGAGTCTGAGCAATTCCGAGCGGGCCTCGCCGGCATACTCATCACCGAGGCACTCGGCCGCATGGGTATCGCCACCGCCCGCGATCTGGCAATCGCCGAGCAAGACACCGTCGACACGAACGGCTTCTCCCGAGGGGTCGCGGTCCGTCAGCTATACGCGTTGCTCGGGCGCCTAGACCTGCACCAGGACATGCAGGGCGGCAGCGAGCAGCTCTCATCGCTCTCCGAGGCTAGCCGCCTGGTCCTGGCCCGGGCCGCTCTCGTCAACTCGCTGGGGATCGCACGTCCGCCGGGCCTGATGGCCTTCCAGCGAAGCACCGATGTGCCGCCTGGTACGACGAGGACCCGATCAGGCCTGATCGTCCCGATCGACACGTTCAACGCTTCCCGGCACAGTTTCGTCAGAGGTGCGGCAACCGGCGAGCAGGCCAGCGTTCCGAGTGCCGCCGAGTTCGTCGCCGTGAAGTCCGGAGACCTGGTGCTGTCCCGGGTGCTGGTCACGGTGGCCGAGCAGGTGTACCAGGCTGACACCTGGCACCGCGAGCAAGCTCTGCTGGAGCTGATGGCACTGATCGACCTGCTCGGGCTGCGACAGGACATGCTGGGGTCGGCGACTCGAGTGTCGGCGCTGTCGAAGGCGGCGCAGCGGGTCGTCGCCGAGCATGGCGTCCCGCTGGCCCAGCGCGACGCGCACGTGAAAAGCGTCCGCAAGGCGGATCGCAAGGCCAAGGAACTGATGGCGAAGATCGAAGGGCCGAATTTCCTCGACCGGATCGCGAGCGGGCTGGGCCTCATCGGTCTGGTGGGCGTTGACTCGAGTGTCACCGATCCAAAAGCCCAGGATCTGCTCGAAGGCTGGAAACAGAGCAGCCGCACCCTCCAGCCCACTGATACGGCGCGACTTCCGCTGGACAGTAGGTACAAATCAGGATTCTTCCGACCAAAAAATATTCCATCGCTTAGTTCGTATATTGCCACAAGCAGCATCATCGGCGCGATATCCGGCATTCCGGGAACCGTCGCGCACGTCCTGACCAAGAACGGGGAATGGGCCGTCATCGGAGGCGCCGCAGCCGCCAGCGTCTTCCTCAGTGGCCCCATCATGTACCTGGCGGAAAAGTACACCACTGGCGGCGTGGACATGCGGGACGCCAGGATCAAGAAGCGCCACGACGAGCACACAACCATTACGTCGCTACTGGAGGTCCTCACCTCGATCGACCCGGTGCTCGGCAAGCTTGGCCGCACGCAGGCCCACTTGCAGCAAATTCTCAGCGAGGCCGAGCAGAATCTGGCCAGTCTGGAAGCACTGCTCGCTCACGAGCAAGATCGCCGGCTGGAGTCCGGCGATACGATCGTGCTTGACGGCCCCGCCACCGACGAGGCCTCGGCCAAGGACTACCTCCAGCCCGACAACATCACCCCCCGGGACCTAGAGCGCTTCGACACCATCCGTAGCCTCGCCGCCGAGTATGCCTCGACCCGGGATCCGGAAATCCGACGCCGCGTCCGGCGCGCCATGGACGATCTCCTCCACGAGTGCGGGCTGGATCGGGACACGCCCGACGCCAATCTCCGCTGGGGAATCCTGCCCCGGGATGTTGTTCGCCATCTCCTCGCATCCGGACCGACGTCGATCGACCGGCACGCGGTATTCACCGTCCTCAAGAAGTCAGGCCAGCATCTGAGCCAGCCGCAGCAGGCCCAACTGGCCGACTACATCAAGCATCTGCTCGACGACTCCAACAAGCCCCTTTCCAGGGACGCACTAGTTGTCGCGCTCGACGAACTGGCCACCACAATCCCGCTCACGCCGTCAGCCGTGCCGCGCCTGAGCATGTTTGCGGGACAAATCAGATATCTCACCCAAAACAACGTGGACTTCATTAGCGAGATCGATCCGGAGCTAGGTGCCAGGATCGGCCGAGACGGCATCTATTTCGACCTCACCGGCACGGCGAACCTGACGCCGTACGCGACCACGGATTTCGCCCCGGTCAACATCAAGGTGACGTCCCACCCCGTCGGCCTGGGCACCAAGGCTGATCGGCGGGCCCGGATCAAAGCGGACCAGGAATGGTGCAAGATCGCCTTCGAGGATCAATTCCGCGGTCTTGAGGACGACGAGCGCGTGCGGAGAATCGCCGTGCTGGGCACCCACACCTTCGTCTACGCCGCGGGCAACCTGCACCAGATGGTGCTGGTGCGCAACGCGGTGCTCGACACCGTGACCGAGATGGTCCCGAGCGCCGATATCGCCACAGCGGACCCAGTCGCAGACATCGACATACTGCACCTCAACCCAGCGGCGGTGCAGGACATCGCCACGCTGCACATACTGCGGTCGAAGCTCGAGTCCGGAGCCTCGCTGAGCATCGACGTCAAGCCAGCGGGGATCCTCAACCCGACGCAGATGAAGGCAGTGCAACGCCATGGCCTCGTCCCTGGCCGCACCTACGAGATTGTGAGAGTCTCCCGAGGACTCGCCGGTGCCCGGATCGAACTCCGGAACACGTGGGGACACAGCCATCCTCTGAAGCGTGTATCGATACGCACACTAATAACCCTCTGCAACCCCGAGGTCACTACATCTACCTCGGAATCCGTAGAGCTCGGCGGAACAGACCAGCGATCCACCGATCAGGAACTCGTCGACCAGCAGCCAACAGACCCACAGGATGCACCGCGGCAAGACGAAACGGCCGTCCACGACGAGCCCATCTCGACAGAGCAGGAAGGGCTCTGGCAAACCACGGACCAGCGGCAGGACACCGGCTTCGTCCCTCCGCAAGAGGCCAAGTTCCTCGACTACGCCGAGCACCTCCCCGGCGCCCTCCCCAACACCCGGTACGGCCAGACCGAGCTGGACGCCACCATCGCCGGCCTCGCCGCGGAAACGCCGTGGATCCCCCCGGTCACCCCACCAATCACACTCTTCGCCGGAACGATCCAGCACCTCAGCACGGCAACACTCGCCCTCATCGGCCACCTGAACCCCAGCCTCGCCGCGCGCCTCACCAACGGCATCTACATCGACCTCCACGGCAACCCCGACCTCGCCCAATACACCCTCAAGCACGAAAAACTCGGCCCCATCACCATCCCCGGCCCCCGATCCATCTACGACCTCCACACCACCACCAACCAACTAGCCCAACTCACCGCCGACCAAAAACTATGCGAAGCCGCGTTCCGCGCCCGGCACGCCGACTCCCCCGACATCCGCAAACTGCTGGACACCCACAGCTTCATCTACGTCGCGAACAGCGCAAACCAGATGGCCCTGGTACCCAACCTGCTCCTCGACGCCCTATCCACCCTCGTCCCAACCACGGACGGGCCCACCACATGGAACCAGCAACAACTCGCCACGATCGTCCGCACCCTGGCCGCTGAACACGCCTCCCAGACCGACCCCCAGCACCGCGAACGGATCCGCCGACACCTGACCACCCTCCTCGACAACCTCGGACTACGCACAGGCCTATCGGAACCCAACAGCCCCTGGAAATCCCTACCGGACGACGTGGTCAGCCACCTATACGCCCTCGGCCTCCCCCCGCTGACCACAAACATGGTCCACACCACCCACACCACCGGCACGGATTCAACCCCTGGCATCACTGCGAAGGGCATCCCGGGGACCCGGTTCCACGGGTACTTCACCGCAGAGCCCGACCCGGACGGCGTCCGCACCACAGCGACCAGGGCCATGTCGCAGATCATGGACGACCTGCTCGCCGGCAAAATCAGGCGCATCACCAATCTCGACAACGGCGTCTTCGAGGTCCGTCCGGTCAAGGGCAAGGCGTTCACCGTCGCCCTCGACAGCGACCAGCTAAGCGAGAACGTTGTCGCCCGCACCACCCAGACCGACGCCAGCGGCTACCAGGTCGTGCTCTCCAGCCGCATCGACCCCTCCCAGATCCCCGCAGCCCTGGCCCACGAACTGCGCGAGGTGCTCGCCCTGCGATCCGGCTCAGCGGCCTCGCGGTTCAAGTCGCTGGTTTCCAGCGTCCTCGGCCGGTCCAGCACCGACGCCACCACCGACATGCTGACGGACAGCGATCGGCTCCCCACCGGCACCCAATTGTCCGCCCACGACCACGGCAACCTCGGCCACCTCGACGTCCTCGCCCACATCTGGCAGAACCTCAGCGACCTCGACACGAGCACCGGCCAGCACCTGTGGCCCCGTACCCGGGCCATCTTCGAGGCCGCGGCCCTGGCCCACCAACTGGGCATCGGCCACGCCAACCCTGGCGCCGAAACGCGCCGCCAGCGGATCCGCACCGAACACGGCCTCTCGGACGCCGCTTGGGACCTGCTCGACCTCCTCGACGCCACCACCGAGGCCACCACCGACGTCGATCGCACCATCGTCCAGACCGCCAACGACCTCGCCGCCCGCCCACCAACCACCAGCGACCCCGCGGCGCTGCACCAAGCCTGGACCAACGCCCTCACCGACATCACAGCCCAACACCCCGACGCCCGGTTCCAGACCGATTCGGACTACCGGCGCGCCCACCTCAACGACCTCATCGTCGAGAATCAGGAGCAGGCCGACTCGGCTGAGACCGAGGCCCGGATCAAGCGGGCCTTCGCCGAGGAATTCGAGGGCCGCAACTATGGCGTCCTGGGTGTCCAGGTGAACTCGGTCACGCTCAAACCGTCGTTCACCACCGTGGACATGAGCATCACGCATCCCAATGATGGACCTGTCGGCTTCGTTGAGCTGAACTTCTCCCGCGACAGCGATGGCCGACTCATCCGGAAACCTGGGGATATCGAGATCTACCCCGAGTCCCGGCGTCGGGGTACGGGCTTCTTCCCGAAGTTCAGTGCCAACCTGGAGAACTGGTGCGTCGAATCCAACGTCGCCGAGTTGCAGGTCTGGGCGTCCAAGCAGGTCGGCAGATACGCCCAGGCAACGCAGGGCTACGGCTGGGACTCCAGGTACGGATCGGAAGAGGCCTGGAACTGCCTGATCGCCCTGCAATTCCAGCGAGGCCTGATGGCGGGGGCCATCGAGCAACTCAACGGCAGCGGGACCACTAGCTCAACGACCAACAGCCTGCTCTCCATCCTCACCGTGTTCGGATACGAATTGATGGATCCGACCATCGTCGTCCAGAGCATGCAGCGGCAGATCGCCGTGACAGACGCGCTGCTGAAGCGGGCCGGTTCGCTGGTGCACCGCAGAGACTTCAAGTTTGGTCAGGAGGGGTTCCCGACCCCCTACGAGATCAGCCAGTGCGGGCGGCAGACCGGGGAGCACGCCCCGACCACCTGGCTGGGCAAGCTGGGCATGCTCCTCGTGGACTGGCACGGCGTCAAACAGCCCCAGGCGCGCCCGAAGGTGCCACGCAGCGACAACAGTGTGCTGTTCGCACGCAACGACCTAGCCGCCCTACTCGATTCCGACATCACCGCGAAGGGCATTCCCGGCACCCGGTTCCACGGGTACTTCACCGAAAAGGCCGA
>JABDRL010000054.1 GCA_013041765.1 Dactylosporangium sp.
GCCAGGTGCTGGGCCATCTGCCGGGCCCCGTCGCGGTCGTCGGCGGCGACGTAGGCGATGTCGCGCTCGTAGCCTGGTGGCCGGCCACAGGCCACGACCGGGATGCCGCCGGTGGACAGCTCGGCGAGCAGGGGACTGCCCACGTGGCTGGACACCAGCAGCGCCCCGTCGACGTGACCGGAGGTCAGGTAGCGGCTGACCCGCTTGCGATCCTCGTCGACCCCGGCGATCGCCAGTACCAGGGCGATGTCGTGGGCGGCGAGGGCCCTGGTGCAACCGTGCAGCAGCACGCTGAAGTTGGGGTCCTCGAACAGCCGCTCCTGCGGCTCGGAGAGCACGAAGGCCACCGATCGGGTTCGCTGGGTGACCAGGCTGCGGGCGTGCTGGTTCGCCACGTATCCGGTCTTCCGGATCGCCTTCTGGACGGCGGCCAGGGCGGTGACACTGACGTTGTGGCCACCGTTGAGGGCCCGGGACACCGTGCCGCGGGACACGCCGGCGACCGCGGCGACATCGTCGATGGTTGGTCGCTGGCGGGCGCCGCTCCGGCGGCCCGGGCGTTCTGCTGCCACAGGATACGTTCTCAATCTCTCTACCTAGCCTTTGAGACCTCCGGATATCAGGTCGATACGCCAGTAGCGCTGCAGGGTCAGGAACAGCGCGATCAGCGGCAGAATCGACAGCAGCGATCCGGTGATCACCAAAGTGTAGAGCGCCGGGGTGGTGTTGCCCTGGTTGAGCATCGTGTAGAGGCCGACGGTCACCGGGAACTTCCCGTCGTCACCCAGCATGATGAACGGCAGCAGGAAGTTGTTCCAGACGGCGACGAACTGGAACAGGAACACCGTGACCAGGCCGGGCACCATGACCGGGAGGGCGATGCTGCGGAAGATGCGCCACTCCTGGGCCCCGTCGGTGCGGGCCGCCTCGACCAGTGAGTCCGGGAGCGAGGCCGCGGCGTAGATGCGGGCGAGGTAGATGCCGTAGGGGCTGACGATGCTGGGCAGCAGCACCGACAGGTAGGTGTCGGTCAGGCCGACCTTGGCCAGCAGCAGGTACTGGGGCACCGCCAGCACGATCGACGGCACGAGCACCCCGGCGAGGAGCACGTTGAAGATGACGTTGCGGCCGGGGAAGTGGAACTTGGCCAGCGCGTAACCGGTGACGCCGGACAGGGCCGCCGACAGCACGCCCCCGACCCCGGCGTAGAGCGCGGTGTTGGCCACCCACCGCCAGTACAGCCCGTCGTGCCAGGTCGACAGGTCGGCGATGTTGTCGAGCAGGGCCCCGCCGGGGGCGAAGGTGAACGTGCTGAACAGCTGCCCGGTGGTCTTCGACGAGGCGACGACCACCCAGGCGACGGGCAGCAGGCAGTAGGCCGCGCCCAGCAGCAGGATCGCGGTGGGCAGGGGGGCGAAGCCGCGGGTTCGGCGCGAGGCGGTCGTCATGATTCCTGCCCGAACGCCCGGGACTGGACGAGGCGGAGGAATCCCAGCGACAGCACCAGGGTCAGCGTCGCCAGCACGATGGAGGTCGCCGCGGCCAGATAGGTGTCGCCGGTGACGAACGCGTCCTGGTAGATCTTCATCAGCGGGCTCCAGCTGCTGGACAGGGCGTTGGTCAGGGGTCGCAGGGTGGTGGGCTCGCTGAACACCTGGAGGGTCGCGATCAGCGAGAAGACGAAGGTCATGATGAGTGCCGGCAGCACCATCGGAATCTTGATCCGAAGCGCGACCTGCACCGGGCCGCAGCCGTCGATCCGGGCCGACTCGTACAGCTCCTGCGGTACCGCCCGCAACGCCGTGTAGATCACGATCATGTTGAAGCCGGTCCCGCCCCACACCGCGATGTTGGCGATGGAGAAGAAGATGGCCGTCGGTCCGAGGGGATTGACTTCCGGTCCTCCGGCCGCGGTGAGCAGGTACTGGACCGGGCTGACGCTGGGCAGGTAGAGAAAGCCCCACAGCAGGCTGGCGATCACGGCCGGCACCGCGTACGGCAGGAAGATGGCGATCCGGGAGAAGCGGCGGGCCCGTGCCCTGGCCTCGTCGAGCAGGAGCGCGAACAGCAGGGCCAGCCCGAGCATCGTCGGCACCAGCATGCCGCCGTACAGCAGCACCCGCAGCATGCTGTCCCACAGCTCGCCGTCGGCGAGGGCCTCGCGGTAGTTGGCCAGGCCGGCGTGCACCTCGCGGCGCGAGCCTCGGCCCAGCCCGAGTCCGGTGACTTGGATCTTGCGGAGACTCAGATAGCCGGTGTAGCCGATGGGGATCAGGAACATCAGTGTGAACAGCGAGATCGCCGGGGCGAGGAAGGCGTACGGTACCCGGGCGGGCACCGTACGCCCCGCGCGCCGGCTGCGGGGGGCAGCCGAGGCCATGACGGGTTCCTTCCCCCGGGCTAGTCGGTGATGGTGAAGCCACTCTTGCGCATGTCCGCGATCGTTGCCTCCTGCATCGTGTCCACGGCTGGACCGAACGGGGTGCTGCTGGTGATCGCGGCGGTGAAGGCGTCCTTGTACGTGCTGTAGGTGACGTTGACGTTCGGTCCCCAGGTGAACCCGGCGGCCGTATCGGCGATCTCCTTGGCCTTCGGGTAGAAGTCCGTCTGCTCGGCGAAGAACGCCGGAGGTTCGGTCAGTGCCGGGCCGGACTGGGCATCGCGGGCGGCCGGATACAGCCCACCCTCCTTGACCAGGGCTTCGGTCGCCGCCGGGTCGGTGTTCAGCCAGATGGCGAACTCGGTGGCCCGCTGCTGGTGCTTGGACTTGGCCGCCACCGCCGTGGACGATCCGCCCCAGTTGCCGGTCTTGTGCTCGCCGGCATTCCACTGTGGCAGCTCCGCCATGGACCACTTGCCCTTGGTGTCGGCGGCGTTGCCCTCCAGCACCCCCGGTGCCCAGATGGCGCTGGGCCAGGCCAGCAGGGTGCCGTCGTTGAGGGCCTTGTTCCACTCCGGGGTGTACATGGGTTTGTTGTCCACGGCGCCGTCGGCCACCAGGTCACCCCAGTACTGGGCGACCTGCTTGGTCGCGGTGTCGTTGATGCTGACCTTCCAGCTGTCCCCGCTGATGCTCCACCAGGAGGCCCCGGCCTGCTGGGCCAGCCCGGCGAACCAGCCGGGGTCGGCCGCGGAGAAGGTGGTCAGGTACCTGCCGGGGTCCTTGGCCCGCACCTGCTTGGCGGTTTCGGCGAACTCCGCCCAGGTCGTCGGGACGGCCAGGCCCATCTCGGCGAACAGGTCGGAGCGGTAGTACAGCATCATCGGGCCGGAGTCCTGCGGCACGGCGTAGACCGCGTCGCCGCCGAAGGTGACCTGCTGCCACAGGCCCTCGGCGAAGCCCTCCTTGGTGTCGCCGACGTACTCGGCGATGTCGGCGGTGACGTCGTTGCTGACCAGGGTCGGCAGGGCCTGGTACTCGGCCTGGAACAGGTCCGGCGGGTTACCGGCCTTGGCCGCGGTCAGCAGCTTGACGACGAGTTCGTCGCCCTGGGCCTGCTTGCTCACCGCCACGTGGGTGTTGGGGTGGTCGGCGTTCCACAGGTCGACGACCTTGTCGATGTTGGGCGCCCAGGACCAGAAGGTCAGCTCGACCTTGTCGTCGGTGGTGGTATCGGAATCGGAATCAGAACCGCAGGCCGCGACGAGCGCGAGCCCGACGGCCACTGTCAGGATCTTGAAATTGCGGGTGGGCTGCATGGGGTGTGAACCTCCCGATCGATCGGGGCGGCTACCGATGGCCGGTTGACGTTCCTCGGGTGCCACCGGCGAGCACCTGTGAGCGCTCACAGTGTTTTCGGGTTCATGGCGGATGTCAAGGCCTTGCGTCCCCATGGGCTTCCTGGTCTAGGCTCTGCCTGCATACTGGGAGCGCTCACAGTGGGGAATCTCGATGATTGGCCTTGAGGGCATCGCGTACGGCGGCGACTACAACCCAGAGCAGTGGCCGCGGGAGGTCTGGGCCGCTGACGTCCGGCTCATGCGACAGGCGCGGGTCAACCTCGTCAGCGTCGGGATCTTCTCGTGGGCGCTGCTGGAACCGGAACCGGGTCGCTTCGATTTCGACTGGCTGGACGAGGTCCTGGCGCTGCTGCACGGCGGCGGGGTGCGGGTCGACCTCGCCACCCCGACCGCGGCACCCCCCGCCTGGCTGTTCCGCGCGGATCCATCCGCCCGGCCGGCCACCCGCGAGGGCCACCGCCACGGCGGTGGCACCCGCCAGTCGTTCTGCCCGAGTTCCCGGTCGTACGCCGAGGCCGTCACCCGCATCACCACGGCGCTCGGCCACCGCTACGGCCGGCACCCCGCGCTCGCGCTCTGGCACGTGCACAACGAGTACGGCGGGGTCAACGCCGTCTGCTACTGCGAGGCCTGCGCCCAGGGATTCCACCGCTGGCTGGCAGACCGCTACGGCGACCTGGACGGTCTCAACACGGCCTGGGGCACGACGTTCTGGGGGCAGCGCTACGGCGACTGGGCGGAGATCTCCCCGCCCCGCGCGGTGCCGATCCCCGTCAACCCGGCCCAGGAGCTGGACTACCTGCGCTACGCCAACGACGTCCACCGCGCCAACTACCGGCGCGAGCGCGACCTCCTGCGGGAGCTGTCACCGGGCGTCCCCATCACGACCAACTTCATGATCGCCAATTGCCGGGAGATGGACTACTGGGCGTGGGCCGGCGAGGTCGATGTGGTCGCCAACGACCACTACCTCCAGGCCGAGCGCCGGGACAACCACATCGAGCTGGCCATGGCCGCCGATCTGACCCGGGCCGTCGCCGGCGGGCGGCCCTGGCTGCTCATGGAGCACTCCACCAGCGCGATCAACTGGCAGCGGCGCAACATCGCCAAGCGGCCGGGTGAGCTGGCCCGCAACAGCCTCGCCCACCTCGCCCGGGGCGCCGACGCCATCATGTTCTTCCAGTGGCGAGCCTCGATGTTCGGTGGCGAGAAGTTCCACTCCGCCATGCTCCCCCACGGCGGGACCGGCACCAGGATCTGGCGTGAGGTCGCCGACCTCGGCGCCGTCCTGTCCGACCTGGCCGAGCTGCGGGGCACGACCGTCTCGGCCGACGTGGCGATCGTGTGGGACTGGCAGTCCTGGTGGGCGCTGGAACTGCCGTGGCACCCCTCGGCGGACCTCAACTACCGGGAGCGGATCGAGGCGTACTACACGGCCCTGTGGCGGGCCGGCGTCCAGATCGACTTCGCCCGTCCCGAATCGGACCTGGGGCGCTACCGCCTGGTCGTCGTCCCGAGCCTGTACCTGACCACCCCGGCCGCCGCGGCGAACCTGCGGGCCTACGTGGAAGCCGGGGGCACCCTCGTGGTCTCGTACTTCTCCGGCATCGTCGACGCCACCGACACCATCCACCCCGGCGGCCATCCCGGGGCGCTGCGGGAGCTGCTGGGCTGCGTCGTCGAGGAGTTCCTGCCCCTGCACGCGGGGGAGCGGATCACCCTCGACGGTGGACTCAACGCCGACCAGTGGGCCGAGGACCTCCACCCGTGCGGGGCCGAGGTGGTCCACCGCTACCTCGACGGGCCGGCGGCCGGCCAGCCGGCGATCACCAGGCACCGCGTCGGCCGGGGCACCGCGTGGTACGTCTCCACCAGCCTCGACGCCGCGGGGACCGGCAGCATCCTGAGCGCCGCCGGCCGGGACGCCGGCCTCGGCGATCCGACCACCGGCCTCGCCCGCCCGGGATCGGTCGAGGGCGTGGAACTCGTGCGACGCTCCGGCGCCGGTCGCGACTACCTCGTCGCCATCAATCACACCGACACGACGGTGCGGCTGCCGATCGCCGGACACGACCTGCTGGCCGACCGCCCCTGCACGGCTCTCGACCTGCCGGCAGGAGGCGTCCGGGTGCTGCGGCTGCCCGGACCCGCCGCGTCGCCGCGGTGAGGGCGGCCGCGCTGCCCCGCCCGGACCCGGATGACGGCTCGGGCGATGTCGCACAGGCGGCCTATAGTGGCGCCCGATCCCGACACCGCTCTCCCGATGCTCCGAAGGGCAGGCACGTGAGCAACGACGCCATCCAGCGGCCCCCAGCCGAGATCCGCTACGCCGACCAACTCGACCGGCTGCGCGACAGCGACACCGGCGAGCGCCCACCGGGATGGGCGCTCGGCCTCGACGCCGCGCGCCGGTTCATCGTCGGTGACGAGCGACTGGGCATCACCAAGAAATTCGTCGGCGACCCCTCGCTGATCGACCGGGCGCTGGTCACCCTGGCGACCAGCCGGGGACTCATGATGGTCGGCGAGCCGGGCACGGCCAAGTCCCTGCTGTCGGAGCTGCTGGCCGCCGCGGTCTGCGGCTCCTCCACCCTGACCATCCAGGGCGGGGCGGCCACGACCGAGGACCAGATCAAGTACTCGTGGAACTACGCGCTCCTGGTCGCCGAGGGGCCGTCGACCCGCTCGCTGGTGCCGGCCCCGATGCTGCGCGGCATGGCGGAGGGGAAGATCGTCCGGTTCGAAGAGATCACCCGATGCCCCCTGGAGGTGCAGGACTGCCTGCTCTCCCCGCTGTCGGACCGGGTGCTGAGCGTGCCGGAACTGACCGGGCCGGAGTCGATGGTCTTCGCGAGGGACGGCTTCAACATCATCGGGACGGCCAACACCCGCGACCGGGGGGTCAACGAGATGAGCGCCGCGCTCAAGCGCCGCTTCAACTTCGAGACCGTCTTCCCGATCGCCGATTTCGCCACGGAACTCGCCCTGGTCGAGGCCGAGGCGCAGGGGATGCTGGAACGCTCGGGGGTGCGCACCCCACCCCGGCGCGATGTGCTGGAGGTGCTGGTCACCACCTTCCGGGAGCTCCGGACCGGCAAGACCGTCCACGGGGACGCCATGGACCGGCTGTCGTCGGTGATGAGCACCGCCGAGGCGGTGTCCGTGGCGCACGCCGTCGGCCTGCGGGGCTGGTTCCTGCGCGGCGACGCCGGCAGCGCCGCCGACGTGGCGGCCTGCCTGGCCGGCACCGCGGCCAAGGACGATCCGGAGGACCTCGCCCGGCTGCGGCGCTACCTGGAGCAGCAGGCCTCGAAACGCAAGGGCCGGCAGTGGCAGGCCCTGCACAAGGCCCGCAACCTGCTTCCCGGCTGATGACCACGACCTTCATCGGGGTCCGGCACCACAGCCCGGCCTGCGCCCGGCTCGTCGCCACGACGATCGAGCGACTGCGTCCGGCGCACGTGCTGATCGAGGGCCCCGCCGACATCAACGACCGGCTGGACGAACTGCTGCTCGGCCACCACCTGCCGATCGCGGTCTTCAGCTCGTACCGGGACGCCGATCGGGTGCACAGCTCGTGGGCGCCGCTGTGCGACTACTCCCCGGAATGGGTGGCCCTGACCGCGGGGCGCGCGCACGGCGCCCAGGTGCGGTTCATCGACCTGCCGGCCTGGCACCCGGCCCTGGCCGATCGCAGCAACCGCTACGGCGACGCCGAGCGGCGCTACGCCGAGGCGATCGAGCGGCTGTGCGTCGAGTTCGCGGTCGACAACGTCGACGCGCTGTGGGACCACTGCTTCGAGAGCACACCCGAGGCGGAGACGACCGGGCCGGGTGGCCTTGACGACCGCCTGGCGGCCTACTTCGACCTGCTGCGGGGCGAGTGCGAGGCCGGGGAACACGACGCGGCCCGCGAGGCGTACATGGCCGGCTGGATCACCGCGGCCGTCGCGGACGCCGGCGACCGGCCCGTGGTCGTGGTCACCGGCGGGTTCCACCGTCCCGCCCTCATGCGCCTGGTGCGCCAGCGGGCCGGAGCGGCAGCGGCGTCGACGACCCCGGCCAGCGCCGTCGGGGCACCCGCCGGGGAACCCTGGCCGCCGATCCCCGCCCTGCCAGCGGGCGCGCTCGGCGGCAGTTTCCTGGTCCCGTTCTCCTTCCGGCGCCTGGACGCCTTCGACGGCTACCAGTCGGGCATGCCCTCGCCCGAGTACTACCAGCGGCTCTGGGACGGCGGCCCGGAGCGGGCCGCCACCGGGCTCCTGGGGGCGGTGGTCAGCCGGCTGCGCCGGCACCAGCAGACGGTGTCGACCGCCGACCTCATCGCCGCCCGGGCGACCGCCGCCGGGCTGGCCCGGTTGCGCGGCCACCCCCACCCGCTGCGGGTCGACGTGCTCGACGGCCTGGTCAGTGCCCTGGTCAACGAGTCCATGGACGTGCGACTGCCCTGGTCGACCAGGGGGCAG
>JABDRL010000062.1 GCA_013041765.1 Dactylosporangium sp.
ACCCTGGGCTTCGAGCACGGCGGCTTCGGCCTGGATGGCGGCGACCCCGGCGTCGGTGGCCGCGCGGCCGGCAGCGCGGGCCAGGTCGACCGCCTCCGCACCGGAGCCCAGGGCGGCCACCTCGCCGTCGAGGAACCGCACCAGGCCCTCGCGGACATGCCCTCCGCCGAACTGGTTGTCCAACGTTCGGTACACCCCGGTGATGCGCCGGACGGTCTCGACGTCCGGCGCCCCGACCAGCCGAACCCCGTCGTGGGTGGGTTGGTCGTCGAGTGGGGACAGCAGCCACCGCATCGCGGGGGCCAGGTACGCCGTGGCGCTGAAGCCGGCCGTGCGCAGAAGGTCGCGCCGCTGCATGTCCCCCTGCCACAGGTCCGCCGCGACCTCAATGCCGTGTCGCCAGTCCGGCGCGAACTCTAGCCCGAGCGCCACCGCGTCAGCGGGGGTACGAATGTCAGCTGACAATACGGTGGTGTCAGCCGACACCTGCCGCACCATGGCTGACAGCGCACCGTCGGCACCGAGCGCCGCATCGATCAGCGCCGCGACGGAAATGCTCGGTCGCTTGCCGCCGGTTTCCAGTTCCCACAGGTATCCGTGCGAGCAGTGCACCCGCTCACCGAGCCGGCGCAGCGACCATTGCCGCTGCTCACGCAGCTGTTTCATCAGTCGACCAAACGCCGGGTCGACAGCGAGCATCCGTCGCGGCATGGGGCACGCTCCCGTGGTACACGGTCGAAATAGCGGACAACCGATCAATTGACCGGCCCGTCAGGTCAGACGGTAACCCCTGATTCGGGTCATGGCGATAAGTCCCCATGACGGCGCGGAGCATCTGGTTGACACAGCGATTCGAATCGCAGACCACGTCGGTCGCGATAGCAGCGGCAACAACATGGAGGCGCATCATGGCTGGAACCGGTTCATCGTCACCGACATGACGGGCCGGCTCTTCGTGATGGGTCTGCCCGCCGGCAGCGTCCAAGAGCGCCACAGCGCCAAGACCGCACTGGTATCCATCCGCCTGGGCGCCCCGATCCGGTTCGTCTGCTGACGGCGCGTTCACCGGCAGGCTCCTGGGCTGGGCCACCACGATGCCGAAATCCTATATATCGGCTATATGCCGCAGGTCGACAAGGCTTCGCAGGAGTCCCGAGCCCGCTATCCCCCGATCGCACAGCGGATAGCGGACCGCCAGCCGGCTGGAATATTCCCCAGGCTCCGAAGGACTGACCTGGGATGATGCCCCGGTGACCGCCATTCGCTCCGTGGTCCTGGTGGGGCTGTTCTCGGCCAAGGACCGCAGCTACCAGGCCCAGCTCGACGCCCTGGATGCGAGAGTTGTGGCGCTGGGCGGACAGGTGCTGGGCCGGTTCGTTCAGCGCAGAGGCGTCTCCGATGGCGGGGTCCGGCTGATGGCCGCCCCGCTGTCCCGACGTTTCCTCATCAGACCAGGGAAGCTCAACGAGATCGTAACGGCGTGTTCGGACATGAACATCGACGCTGTGGTGTTTGTGAACGATCTGAGCACCTACCAACGCCGGTGGCTGTCGGCCCGGCTCGGGCGTCCGGTGCTCGCCCAGACTGACCTTGACCCGTCAGCCAGGAGCATCATCAACCCAGGTCGATCACGTCCCAGACCCGGACAGGACGACAAAGGCAGGCGCTATCGCAGCCGCCGATAGTCGATGTGTCGAGCGGTGACTCCTCAAGCACGGTCTCGACAGCGCTGGCCGCTTCGCCGCCTTGGGTCGCCTCGTGATGCCGTCGAACGCAACCATGCGGTTGCGGTTCACTCCCGAGTGTTGCCTTGGGCATGGCGGACGATACCGTAGTACTGAGCGATGAGGGCTTCGGCTCGCTGCCGGCGCTTGTAGGCGGCCTCCACCCCGACGCCCAACTCGGCGGCGGCATCGGCCATGGTGCACCGCTCCAGTCGGGTCCGGCCGATGAGGAACATGTCCGCTGCGTCGAGCCGAACCCCGGCGCCGTTGGCGCTGTGCGCGGCGTTGACGGCCGCCACGACCCGGGCGAGTCCCACGTCGGGGTTGCCGAACCGGGGGCGCACCGATCGCCCCACCCCGTCCGTGTCGGTCACCGCGAGGGTTGCGTGGCGGTGCTGCGCCTGGCGGCGGGCGTAGCCGATCGCGCTGAAGACCAGCCGGCCGCCGAGGTCGGTGCCGATCGGCTCGATGGTGGCCAGCCGGGTCAGCAGGCCGGCGACCAGGTCCGCGTGCACCTCGGGCAGGTCGGCCGGCCGTGGCGGGTGCTGTTTGCACCATTTCCGCAACCCTGGTACCGCCATGCCGATCGCAGCCAGTCGCCACCGCCTGCCATCGGCTGCTCGGCAGTGCCCGATGATTCCGGCCCAGACGGCGTCACGGTACGAGTAGCTGGCGCCCCGGTTCAGCAAGGTCACCCGCAGCTGCCGAGGCACCATCGATCGGCTCGGCAACTCGGCTCCGAGCGTTCCCGGTGGGATGCGCCAGGTCAGCTCGGCGAACACCTCGTCGAGGTGGTGCAGCAGTAGCCCGTTCAGCGGGATCAGCGCCGGCTCGACGCCAGGGACGGGCAGGGCGTCGTGTCCGCCAGGATCGTCCACGTCGATCGCCCACCCCGCCGCCAGCGCCACCCTGCGACATCGACCAGCCGCGCCCGCCCATCGCACCACAGGCGCACGAGATCGATCGATCCCGTCACGCCACCCCATTCAACCCGTTCAGTGACCCTGGTCACATTACTGGCGGGCTGTCCAGGACTGTGGATCGCGACCGCTTTTCAGAGTGAGCGCTTGTCGTCTCAAATCCCGACCACCTCACTGGCCGGTGAGGTTCCGCTCAGAGGTGTATCAGGATCTGTCGCACCGGATGTCCCAAGGCCGCTGCCACGGTCGCGATCTCCTCAGCGTTGCACTCGCCCTCGGCGCGGGCCGGGTTGAGGATCGCGATCTCGAAGCGGGCGAAGCCGCTGGGCCACTCGAACAGCAGCGCGTCCAGGCCAACTTCGGTCGCGCAGCACGGCACCGTCACCAGCAGGCTGTCGAACTCTCCCTCGGTCTGCTCGATCAGATCGGAGTACCACTCCAAGGGGATCTCACCCTCGCATCGGGGGCACACGATCCGCTCGATGTTCTCGCCCGCGTCGACGGCGGTGATCCGATCGTGGAACTCGACAGTGATCTCCTGCATGCCGTCTGGATCCGCGAAGACGCGGCGCACGTACGTCTCGGCCTCGGCTGCGGCCTGCCGGGTCGGCTGCCAGGTCGGGTCGGTCGGGATCAGCGAGACGTAGTTGTCGCCCATGGCCGGCATTCTCGGCCGCCGGTCTGACAGCACCGGCATCACGACGGCGCCCGGCCGGCGAACTGCTCGGCGTATTCGCCGAATTCGAAAGGGAGACCATTATCGACCGCACCATCAACGGCATGACCGCGAAGGCCCGGAAGGGAAAATGGGCCAGCGGCACCCGCCCCTACGGATATCTCGTCGACCGCGACACCTACAAACTCGTCCCCAACCCCGATGAGGCGCCGATCCTGCGCGACATTTTCGCGATGTACACGAAACAGCGACTTGGCACCCGCGCCATCGCGGCGGAACTCAACCGCCGGGGCATTCCCAACCGCACCGGCGCACCGTGGTCGGGCTACACCGTCGCACGGATTCTCGACAACCCGGCATACACCGGCGACATCCTCTTCCGCGACGTGCACATCCCCGACGCCCACGAACCGCTCGTCGACCGCGACACGTTCGCGACGGCCCGCGACCTCGCCAGCGCCCGCGCCGACGCGCATCACCGGCGGGCCGCGTCGCCCGCCGACTACCACCTCACCGGGCTGATCACCTGCCCGGACTGTGGCTGCAACATCGGCACGGCCGCGACCGGCCGCAGCCGCCAGTACCGCTACTACACCTGCTTCTCTCGCAACCGCTACGGCAGCGCCGGGTGCACCGGCGTGCGGCTCAACGCCGACGCCACCGACCAGGCCGTCCTCCAAGCCCTCGCCGACTTCTACAGCCGCGCCGACCTGCTCATCGAGCGCATCGTCGCGGCGGCCCACCGCGAGCACCATGACGCCAACGCCGACCGACTCGCGGAACTCGACGCCGTCACCGCGATGATCGCCAAGACCGAGGCCACGATCGAGCGGTACCACGCGGCGTTCGAGAACGGCACCATGGACGACGCGACCGCCGGCCCCCGGCTCAAGGAGCTCCGCGGCCGACTGGTCCAGCTCCGCGCCCGCAGGGACGACCTCGCCGACACGACGGCCGGGGAACCGCCCCAGCCGCAGCCAGCGGTCATCGAACAGGTCCGGGCACACCTGCTCCACTTGGTCGCGGCCGGCACGTCAGCCGAGCGCAAGCGGGCCATCGAGGCGCTCGTCGCCGAGATCCGCATCAACCCGAAGGGGGAGGTGATCCCCGTGTTCAGGATCCCTACAAACAGCACCGGCGCCGTCATGGACGACGACGCCGGTTCGCGCAATGGCGAGGATGGGGTAGTTGCGGGGTACCGAACCGAGCACCGAGGAGACGTACACCTGGCTGGAGCCGGAGGTGGTGGGCACCCCGACCTCCCAGGTGCCGCCGTTCTCGTCGACGACCTGGCTGACCCGCCCGGTCACGGTGTCGTAGCCGACCTGGGCGCGCACCCGCCCGGCGTTGCTGGTCACCGTGGTCATGACCGGGGTCGGGGTGGCCGCCGCGTGCAGGGCGGCGACGTCTGTGCTGGTCAGCGCCTTATTGTAGTAGGCGGCGTCGGCGATCTGCCCGGTGAAGAAGGTGGCCGTCGGCGCGGCGAGGGCCTGCCCCGGCCACGAGCCGCCGAGGAAGCCGGCTCCCAGGTAGGCGTTGGTCAGCCCGGCACCGTGCAGGTTCACCGCGCCGGCGAGGTCACCGATCTGCTGCCCGTCCAGGTACAGCTGCTGGCTGGCGCCGTTGCCCGCGAGTACCACGTGGTGCCACTGCCCGTCGGTGACCGCGTCCGGGGAGGTCATGGCGGTGCTGGGATCCCCGGTCCACAGCTGGCCGCGCAGTTTGCCGTCGCTGTCGACGTAGAGGGCGGGGTTGTAGTTGCTGGTGGAGGTCGCTCCGGGGGTGACCTCCTGGCCCTGGTAGCCGAACAGCACCCCCAGCGGCGTGCTGGTCTTGAACCACAGCGCGATGGACTGGTAGGAGCTCTCGGTGGCCACCTTGACCGGCAGTTTCACCGTCGAACTGGTGCCGTTGAAGTCCGCGGCGGTCGAGGTCGACCCGGTCAGTGGCCCGGCGGCGCCGAGGGTCACGTCGGTGTAGAGGCCGTTGTCGGTGCCGTCGTTGGACAGCACCCCGCTCTTGGCCTGGGTCTGGCCGGCGGGCTCGTTGAGCCGCCAGAACGAGTACGGGTTGGTGTTGAGCACGGTGGTCGCGTACTCGGGGGCGGCCTGGTAGTCGTAGGTGGCGCAGTCGGTGGTGGTGCCCGGCGGGCACACCCTGGTGAGCGTGTCCCCGGCATACTCGTAGGTCCAGGTCAGGATGCTGAGGGGATCGGCCGGCCGCACCGGGTCGGTGGTCACCGTTGTGATGTGCGGATGCGCCGCGCCGTCCGGAGTGGCCCATCCGATGGTGAGCGTCCGTTGTGATGTGTCTGATGTGATCTGATCGATGCGGCCGGTGGTGTCGGTGTGGAAGGACATCGAACGGCCGGAGGCATCCAGGATGCGGGTCACGGCGTAGACACCACCGCCGGTGGACGTGGTGAACTCGTAGCTGGTGGAGTCCTTGTCGGTCAGCGAGTATCCGCCGGTGATGGCCTTGAACACGGAGTACCGGCCGGATGGCGGGGTCCAGGTGCCGTCGTTGTTACGGCCGAAGGTGACTTCCTGGCCGTTGGGGTAACGGATGGTGGCGGTCTGTAGCACCCCGTCGGCGTCTGGGTTCTCCACCACGCGCATGTCGGGAATGGACGACCAGCCCAGTCCGAAGCCGTTGGCGGTCCTGGTGTCCAGGCTGTTGTAGTCCCTGCCGATGGACAGTGCCGGCCCGCTCGTGGCGACCTGAGCGTCGACCTCACTGGTGGTGTAGTTGCCGACGCTGGCCTCGAAGCCCTTGCCTGCGTTCTGGGTCAGCGCGGAGGTCACCATGGGCTGGGGCACCTGGGTGTTGAACGCGTAGGACACCGAGGTCGCGCCGTCCGAGAGCCCGTCGTTGGCCCGCACCGTGTAGGTGTAGGTCTTTCCCCAGCTCAGGACGCCTTCGGGCACCTTCCAGCCGGTGGCGACCCAGCCGGAGTCGGCGATCTGGGTGCCCTGGTCGTTGAAGATGGTGAAGTCGTAGGTCAGGCCGGTGTTGGGCCAGCTGTCCGGGTCGGAGCCACGGGCGGCGAATTCCGGGGTCAGGGTCGACAGGGCGGCATTGTTGGCCGGATAGCGGGCGTCGATCTGCGGCCCGGTGTTGTCGGAGTAGTTGACCTCCATGAAGGGGTCGCACTGGACGCTGCCGAAGTACCAGTGGGTGCAGATCAGGTCCGGATTGGCGGAGGTGAACCGCTTCCAGGCGTACGGGTCGGTCTCGTCGGCGACGACGGCCAGGCCGCGGATGCTACCGTTGCTGGCCCAGTCCTGCATTGCGGCGGTGTTCAGCCAGGGAGAGGACCACGTGCCGGTGTTGCGAATCTTCGCGCTGTTGTCGCAGGCCGCGGTGCTCAACGGCGAGTCGGTGCCCAGCAGCCGGCCGGTGTCGTAGGTCGGCATGTTGTTCCAGGTCGCCGCGGCGTTGACCCAGGAACTGGTGATCGGATACACGGAGTACGGCCGGGCGACACAGGTGCCGTCGCCGTTGCCCTGGTAACTCATGAACAGCTGCAACCGCACCGACTCCAGCTTGCGTCCGGCCACGGTGGACGGGAACGTGTCGAAGTTGATGAAGGCTCTGGCGCGGGCGGCACCGCCGTTGTAGCTGCCCACCGCGACGTTGTCCAGCGACGACTGGCTGGTGTCCGGGGCACTGGAGTACGCGAAGGTGTCTCCGACGGTGCCAACGGTGACCTGGGGATCGACCGCCACCGGGAAGGCCCGCTCGGCATTGTGCAGCCAGGCGCTGTCCAGGCTCATCCGCACCGCCGGGGCCCCGTCGACGGTCACCAACTCGTAGCGCACCCCGTGCGAGATCGCACCGGACCCGGAGGCGTCGGCCGAGGCGTCCTCCATGTAGCCGGTGGGCATGGTCGCGACCACCGTCTGCCCGGCGTCAACGAACTCCACTTCGCCGTTGGCGTTGACGCGTGGGGTCACCCCGGTCAGGTGCAGGGGGAAGGTGTACTCGGTCGGCGCGTCCGCCGACCCCAGCCGCAGGGTCTCCTTGGATCCGGCCGGCCCGGCCCCCAAGTCGAGGTGTACGTCGGGGAACACGCTGGGGTAGTGCGCGACGGAGCCGGCCAGGATCGGCCGGTCGATGCGCGCCCCGGCCAGGGAGTAGGCGATCTCCACTCCGGGACGCACGCCGATGCGCACCAGGTCGCCGGGAGCCTCGGCGAAGCTGATGTCGAGGGAGTTGGCGGTCACGTGCGCCCGCTGGTCGGTACCGGTCCGCAGAGTGCTGTCGATCGGCTCCCAGGAGCCGTCCGCTGCCTGGTAGTTGGTGGGCTTCCCGTACACCTTCCTGGTGTAGCTGCCGTCAACGTTCTGGTAGACGTCGGCGCTGGCCCCGCCCATCGACGGGATACGCGTGCTGGTGGCGGCGACGAAGCCCTTCCTGGCCGGGCCGGTGCTCTGGCCGGCCACGGTCGGCTGGTACGGCTGGTACCAGTCCAGCTCACCCTCGGCCCGGGCCGACGGCTCGCCGTTGGCGCGCAGCCTTGGCGCGTCGAGGTAGTGGCCGCTGGCCCCGGCTCCGCGCTGCTGCTCGGGCACCTCGGGGCGGTCCGGCTTGGCCCAGGAGACCCCGGCGGCAAGCCAGCCGCGCAGCCAGGACAGGGGGTCGGACCGCAGCGGCCCGGTCGTGCCCGGGGGCACGGCAACGGTCAGGACCAGCACCGCCGCCAGAATCGAGGCGAGTCTGGTGGCCCACCTCGGGCGGGCCGCGAACCGGCGAGATTCCCGAGCCAGTGCAGCGTTCAGCGCACCGTGACCACGCATCGTAGCCTCCCCACTCACGCAGCGGCAGGCACAGTTCTATCGATCGCACAGGTTTTCCACAAGGTCCTGACAGATGAGTTACTCTCACGTGACTCGGCGCCCGCTGCGGACGCTAGGATCGGTGCCCGGTGGATCCGGCGACCGCACCACCATGGATGTCCATAACGGACGATCAGAGTGGACGACGGAGGAGCCCAGCTGTGCGTATCCCAGCACCCATCGCCAGAAAGCCGCTGTTCACCGGGCTCTCGGTGGCCGCCGTCGCCCTGATCGCGGGCCTGATCACCTGGGCGGTATGGCCAGAGCCGGCACCGGCCCCCAAGCCGCGGGAGCGCGCGTACAAGGCGACCACCGCATGCCTGCTGACCGACGACCGGGGCATCGTCGGCGACCCGGCAAGGGCCGCCTGGGCCGGCATGCAGGAGGCGTCCCTGGCGACCCGTATCAAGGTCCAGTACCTGGCAATCACCGGACCCCAGACCGAGGCCAATGGACTGTCCTACTACAACTCCCTGGGCCTGCGGAAGTGCACCGTCATCATCGCGGCCGGCCCGGTGCCGGTGGCCACGGCCATGGCCGGGGCGGCCCGGTTCCCCGACATCGAGCACGTCACCGTCGGCGCGGCGCCGGCCGGGCCGGCCTCCTCTGGCC
>JABDRL010000084.1 GCA_013041765.1 Dactylosporangium sp.
GTCCGGGACCAAACCCCGGACCACGGCGACCGGAATCCGGCTGAGCTTGCCCTGCACCAGGTCCGTTGCGGCGGCCAGCTCGTCGGCGACCGCGGTGACCGTGACCGCCAGCTCATTGCCGTACGGATCCCGCTGCCCCCGGTAGTCGACCAGGGGCCGGAGTCCCGCCACCCCGATGGCGACGTCCACCAGCCCCAGCCGCCAGGGCCGCCCCATGGTGTCGCTGATGATGACCGCGACGTCGATGCCGGCACGCTTCCGGATCGCGGCCCGGATGGACCGGGCGGAGGCGTCCGGATCGACCGGCAGCACCAGCAACGTCGACGCGTCGACGTTGGAGGCGTCGATGCCGGCGGAGGCCAGCACCAGACCGCCATGGGTGCGGACGATGCGGGTGCGTCCACGGCTGGCCACCGGGCGGGCGGTCTGGGCCGCCAGCGTCGCGTCCCAGGCGGCCTGCCTGGCGGGCTCCGCGGAGGGCAACCGGACCAGGCATCCCTCGGCCTTGCTGACGATCTTGCTGGTCAGGACGACGATGTCCCCCTCGGCCAGCCAGGGAGCCGCCGCCACCACGACGGTGGCGAGATCGTCGCCAGGGCGGATCTCGCCGATGCCGTCCACGGGCAGTATTCGCAGCTCACCCATGGGCCAGCGCCAAGGCGTCAACGACGATCGCTTGGGTGGCGGCCTCGTCGGTCATCCACAGCGGGCGGGCGAGCACCGGCACGTCCCGCACGGTCGTGGGGTCGTCGGCCGAGTCGACCAGCCAGCCGTCGAGCAGGCCACCGTTGCGGCGCGCCCCGAGGAGCTCACCGACCCCCGCCGCGGAGCAGGGCACGCCCAGCGCCGCGAGGCAGCGGTCCGCCATGCCCCGCACCGGTGCCCCCGAGATGATCGGGGAGATCCCGATGATCGGAGCTGGACACCGGCGCAGCGCTTCCCGGATACCGGGAACGGCGAGGATCGGGCCGATGCTGACAACCGGGTTGCTCGGTGCGATGAGGACGACGTCCGCCGCGGCGATGGCCTCGGGGACGCCCGGCGCCGGGGCCGCCTCCTCGGCGCCGACATAGTCGAACCGCAGCGCCGGCAGCCTGGCCCCGTGGCGGATCCACCACTCCTGGAAGTGCAGCCGCCGGGTTTCCCCGGCCCGACCCTCGACGGCCACGACGACGTGCGTCTCGATCCCGTCGTCGCTGGCCGGCAGGAGCCGGACGCCGGGACGCCACCGCCGGCAGAGGAACTCGGTGACGTCGGACAGGCCCAACCCCCGGGCCAGCAGACCGGTTCGGACCAGGTGGGCGGCGAGGTCCCGGTCTCCGAGGCCGAACCAGGAGGGCTCGGCCTGGTAGGCCGCCAGTTCCTCCAGCACCGTCCAGGTCTCGTCCCGCAGGCCCCAGCCGCGGGCCGGGTCGGCGCCGCCACCGAGGGTGTACAGCACGCTGTCGAGATCCGGGCAGATCCGCAATCCGTGCAGCCACACGTCGTCCCCGGTATTGACAATGGCTGTGACCTGCGTGTTCGCGGCCTGGGCAACCGCGCGCACGCCGAGCAGGAAGCGGCCCCCGCCGACGCCACCGGCCAGAACGACCAGGTTCATGGGGCTATCTTTGCCCATCCTGGGGCGCATTACCGGCCGGCTGCGCGGCATGGCGTGCCTGCGGGGGCTAGGCTCGCGAGCGACCAACCGATGTCACATCTCATTGGGGGAAGCCCGTGAGCACCCAGCCGACCGAACCCGTGGCCTCGGCGCCTGCGCCAGAGGAGAAGGACGCGGCTCAGTTCACCAAGCCACTCCGGCAGCTCGCGGCGATGGCGCTGATTTCGATTGAAGCGCTTCTTCTCGTCCTCGCCCTGGCGGATATTTTCATCGTTCTCATCACCTCTGACGACCGATTGCTGGCGGCGACCGGTGCGGACTTCGCCCGCTGCGTCAACCTGGCGACGATCACGTTGCCGCTGATCGCGGTCCTGATCGCGACCCACGTGCGGCCGATGATTCCGCACGCCAAGACGATCACGGGCATTGCGATCATCGAGTACCTCGTTGTCGCGGTGCTCGGCCTACTGACCATGATCATGGGGTTCGTTGGCCAGGTCAGCGACTTCGATCTGATCAGCAGCACCAGCAAGGGCCGGGTCATCATCGAGCTGTTCGAGCGGATGGGCCTGCTGGCGGGGCTCGCTGTCGCGTTGCTCCTGACGTTCCGGGTGTACCAGGGCATGTTCGCCGTTCCCCGGCCGGTGGGATATCCCCAGGGCAGCTACGGCCAGCAGCAGTACGGCCAGCAGCACTACGGTCAGCCCCAGGCGCAGTACGGCCAGCAGCAGTACGGCCAGCAGCAGTATGGCCAGCAGGCCGCGCAGTATGGCCAGCCGCAGGCTCAGGCGCAGTACGGCCAGCCGCAGTACGGCCAGCCGCAGGCTCAGCCGCAGTACGGGCAGCAGGCCCAGACCCAGGCACACCCCGGCACGCCCCAGTACCCGGGCTACGGCGGGCAGCAGCCGGGGCAGTACCCCCAGCCGGAGGCCTCCAGCTCGCCGTTCACCGCCTACGTCGGCCCGACCTCCGGAGGCCCCACCTCGGTCCCTCCGGCGACCCAGTCGCCGGGCCAGGAGGACGAGCAGTCCGAGCGCACGCAGGTGATCCCGCCGGGGTCCCCGCAGGGCGATTCCCCGCAGCGCTGGGTTCCGCCACAGCAGCAGTAGGCTCATAC
>JABDRL010000095.1 GCA_013041765.1 Dactylosporangium sp.
CTACAACCAAGACCGTCTACATTCGACCAACGACTATCGGACGCCCGTTGAAACCCGGCTCGGGTACCGTGACGGGCACACCCTCGCAGCATGACACGCAGGTGTCCGGTCCACGGGGGGAACCTCATCCGCTGGCGCTCAGGAACTCCAGCCAGATGCGCACCGCCGTGTGCCGGGGCTGCACGATGAGCTGATCGAGGGTGGCATGGGCGAGCGCATCGTCCGGCGGGGTGCGATCCAGGGGATACACCTGCCGCTCTTGGACGAAGACCTTCCGGGTGTGAAGCAGCTCGCCCAGCAGGGCCGCCGCCAGGCCGAGGCTGGTAGCCCGGGGGTGCAGCAGCGGCCTGCCCGTCGTGTCGTGGTGGGCCAGGCGAAAGAACTCGTCGGCCAGCGCTGGCACCATGGCCACAACCTCCCTTCAACGGTTATGGGCGGATGGAAGGCTCCGGGACGGGCGGGGTCTGACCGCTCACCCGCCCCGGAGACGTATGGATGCCTGGCCGGTGTCCGCATGCGCGGCAGGCGAGTGAGCCTCCGCAGGCGGGGCACCACGCAACGACACGGCGCAGCCACCAGCCCGCGGCTACTCCGCCAACCGCCGCAACGAATATGAGTGCAATCAGCACGGGAACCCCCGATCACGCGGTCGCTGGGTTGGACTTACGGATAACATCTAGTCTTACGCGTGCGACTAGTCGTAGGCAAGTTGTCAAAGAGAAGTTCGTCAAACATCTTGCTGAGATCGTGTGGCATGCTGAGGACGTGACCGTTGGACCGACCCTGCGAAGAAGGCGCCTGGCGCGCGAGCTGAACCGGCTCCGCGAGGTCGCTGGCCTGACCATTGAGGACGCCGCACGCGGCGCGGGCATCTCGATGTCGCATCTGTCACGGGTTGAACGCGCCCATGTCGGTGTCCGGGTTCCGGCCGTCAAGGCACTGCTGGGTGCTTACGGCGCGGATGCCGAGACGACGACGCAACTGGTCGACATTGCCAGGGACGCCGCCCAACGTGGTTGGTGGCACCGGTACGCACGGGCCATCCCCGACGAGTACGCCACCTACATCGGCTTCGAATCCGATGCCAGCCACATCTGGAACTTCGAGGTGATCTCGATCCCCGGGTTGCTGCAGACCGAGGAGTACGCCAGAGCGATCCTGCGCGGCGGCATCGCCCGCCTGTCGGATGCGGAAATCGACCGCCGGACCGAGGTTCGCCTGCGCAGGCAAACACTCCTCCACCAACCAGACCCGCCCTCGGTGTGGATCGTGCTCGACGAGGCGGCGATCTGTCGTCGCGTCGCCAGCGCCGAGGTCATGGCGGCGCAGTTGCGACGCTTGGAGCAGGTCGCCACGCTGCCGCATGTCGACATCCAGGTGATCCCCTTCAGCGTCGGCGCGCATCCGGGTACCCCGGGTTCGTTCGTGGTCCTGCGCTTCGCCGAGACCGGCGACCAGGATGTGGTCTACGTCGAAACCATGGCTGGCGCGTTGTACCAGGAGAGCGGGACGGATGTCGACACCGCGATCTCGGCGTTCGATCGCCTGCGGGCGATGGCGCTCGGTCCCGATGATTCCATGATGTTGATTAACCAGGTGGCGAAGGAGCTATCGTGACCGACTTCAGGGGTGCGGTCTGGCGCAAGAGCGCCAAGACCCAGCAGAGCGGCCAATGCGTTCAGGTCGCGCGGGTCGCCGACACCATCGGAATCCGTGACTCCAAAGACCCCGCAGGTCCAGTGCTCGCCTTCACCGTGGGGGAATTCGGCGCGTTCCTCGACGGCGCGGCGCGGGGCGAGTTCGATGACCTTCTTTGATTGTTGATCCGCCCATCCGGACCGCTCCGGGCTGTTCGCCTCACACCGCCCGCCCAGACTTCGACCTTCGGACGGTTGAGTCGGAGGGCCCGGAGTGCTACCTGTCGCCGATTGTCCCCGCAGCCGTGGCGTGCACGAATAGCCGCCACTGGCGGGGCGAAACCATCAGTACCGGACCGCCGGGGTCCTTGGAGTCGCGTACCGCGACTACATTCGTCAGCGGCGCCATTTCAACGCACTCGCCGTTGATACTGTTCGAGCTCTTGCGCCATATCGCTCGGGCCAACTCTGACATATGCCACATCCTTCCATTGATACCGATCTGCCTTGAGCGTCCCACAGGTCGCAAGGGATGACTAGTCCCGAGACTCGCCTAGACTAGGATCACGAGACGAGCACAGATCGGATACCCAGATGTCGATGGACGAGTTGACCGCGCTGCTTCGGCAGATCGAGCGATCAGCGTTCCGGCTGGAGACGCTGAGCCGCTACCGCGCACCCGGCGAGCGGGAACTACTGGAGGCATTCCGGCACGGACGTCCCCTTCCACCGAGGAACCCCGACACGGAGCCCTGGCTGCGCATGGTCGCGGAAAGCATCGCCGCAGGACGGTCCTGGAGCCGGGTTCACACGCTGGCCCGCCCACTGTCGGAATACCTGCAATTCGCGCTGCTGGGCTACCAGGGCAACCTCCTGGCCGGTGAAGACGTGCGCATCGCGGACCTGGACATGTATCCCGGGGTCCTCGATGCCCTTGATCAGGATTTCTGGCTCCTCGACGACAGCCTTGTCTTCGTCATGCGCTACGACGCCGATGGCAGGCTGGTCGGCATGGACCGCACGACCGAGGCCGCACCATTCGTCGCACACCGCGACCTGGCCATAGCCAACTCCGTCGCCCTCAACGACTACCTGCCAATCGTGAAGGACGAACTTCACCGATCATGGTGAGTACCGGAGGATCCGATCGCAGCGAGTTGGCCGCGCGACTGCGAGAACTCCGCGAACGAGCCGAGATCTCAACCACCCGGCTGGGATCGATGCTCGGCTGGTCACAGTCCAAGGTCTCGAAGATCGAGAACGGGCGCACCCGACCGGCCGTAGCGGACGTCCAAGCCTGGCTCGACGCGGTCGACGCTCCCGCCGACCTGCGCGCTGAACTGCTCGACATGGCCGAGTCGATCCAGGTGGCATCGGTCATCTGGAACCGCACCCTGCCCGGCGGACGGGCCGGCCACCAGCGCTCCATCGGCAAGCTCCGCGACGAGTCCACCCGCATCCGGCTGTTCCAGAACACCGTCGTCCCCGGGCTCCTGCAGACCGCCGAGTACACCCGGAGAGTCCTCACCCTGGGCGATGTCTTCGGGCTCGGCGACACCGCACGCGCAGCCGCGACTCGTATCGATCGGCAGACCACCCTCTACGAGGATGCCAAGCGGTTCGAGTTCATCGTCACCGAGGCTGCCCTGCGCTTCCGGCTCGGGCCGCCCGCCGTGCTGGCCGCCCAGTACGACAAACTCCTGTCGACTGCCACGCTGCCCAGCGTCACCCTCACGATCATCCCAACGGATCGGATGGCGTCCACGGTGCACGCCCACCCGTTCACGATCTACGACCTGCCCGATGGCAGCGCTGTGGTGACGATCGAGACGTACACCCGCGAACTGACCCTCACCGACCCGGAGGAAGCCCGGCTCTACCAGCGCGTCTACGACACACTGCGGGCCGATGCCCTCCACGATAAGGAGGTTCGCGGGTTCCTGACCTCCCTGCGAGACCGGGAACTTGGCGGGTGAACCATGGGCCAGCGGCTCACTGCTGACGACTTCAACAGCCTGTTCCGCTACTTCACCCGGACAGCCTTCCGGCTGGAGACGCAGCCGGTCTACACCGTCGCCGAGGAGCAGGATTCCTTCGAGCAGTTCCTCACCGGCAGCCCTCAACCAGTGGAGCAGTTTCCCCTCTTCCTCGCCTGGCTCGAACAGATCCGGAAGCTGACCGACGAAGGCAAGCGGGTCGAGCGGGTCCGAATCATGGAGGAGCCCCCCACCGACTACCAGCGGTGGGAACTGTGGAGCGAGCAGTACACCGCCTCCGCCGGAGAGCACATCGGCTACCTGCCACGCAGCACGGCACGCAGCATTGACCTTCCCGACACAGACGACTGGTGGTTGTTCGACAACCAACGACTGGCCCGCATGCGGTTCGACCCGGACGGTGTTCCCCTGGGCGGGGAGATCACCGACGATCCCGAAATCGTCGCCCAGCACCGCGCCTGGCAGGATCTGGCCATTCGCCATGCGATCCCCGCCAGAGAGTACCGCCGGCGAGTACCACCAGCACGTCCCGACCGAAACGAGTACCAGCCCTGGCTGACCAGCAGCGACCGGAACCATCGACCGAAGCCTGGCTCAACCGCCCCGACGGCCTCACCGAGCGCCTGCGCGACCTCCGCAAACGCGCCGGTCTGACCGGTGTCCGGATGGCGGGCGAGCTCCGTTGGCCACAATCCAAGATCTCAAAGATCGAAAACGTCCGGCAGATGCCGACCGAGGACGACCTCACCGCGTGGGCAGAAGCATGCTCGGCCAGCCCGCAGGAGGCCGAGGAACTTCAAGGTCACCTGTCGGAAATCCACGGACTTCACCGGGAATGGCGCCAGCGCATGCGGGCTGGGCAGACGGCGATCCAGCAGGACTACGACGCCCTCGCCCGCAATGCGACGGTGATCCGCAACGCGGAGAGCATCTGCATCCCCGGCCTGCTCCAGACCGCCGCGTACGCCCGAAGCCGCATCGTCGAGAACTCCCGGCTCCACGGCACCAGCGACGCGGAGATCGACACGGCCACCGCCGAGCGCATGCGCCGCCAGCAGATCCTCTACGACACCAGCAAGACCTTCGAGTTCCTCATCACCGAGGCAGCCCTCCGGCTGCTGCCGTGCCCGGCCGACGTCATGCTGGCCCAACTCGACCGACTGCTCGCGCTGACCGGCATGCCCAACCTCGCCCTCGCGATTATCCCGTTCGGCGTGCCCCTGCAGGTCGCCCCGCAACACGGATTCATCCTGTTCGACGACCTCGCGATCGTCGAGACCTTCACCAGCGAAACCATGTACCGAGGCCCGGAAGCCGCCGCGTACACGCGCATCATGGACGACCTCCGCGCGGAAGCGGTGACCGGAGAACCAGCACGACGACTCATCGTGCAGGCGACCCAGGCACTCGGCCCAGTCACGTAACGGCGTCGTTGTCGATGCTCGCCACGACGCTCCGAGCCTGATCCACTCCGGGTGGCCACGCCTCCTGTCGCTGCTGGCGTCGTCTCATGGACTGGCATGGCCTTCCGCCGCCGGTACCCCCTTCGGTAACGCATGGAGTTGTCAACGAACGAGCGGGCAAGCCCGCGAGGACCATGCGGTCCACGGCGTGCGTCAGCACCCATACGGCGAGCGCACTCACGTCAAAGACTGCTTATACCCCCTAAACATGAACCGCGACTCGATCTGAATGTTGTATAGGGGGTGTAAACACACCGTACAACCTGCACCCTCGTTGTCAAGGTCGGCCATAAGCTACGAGGGTGGCTGAGCAGGAGGACATGTTCGATCGCATACGCCGGGAGCCCGATCCGGTACGCCAGGCCAAGCTGGCAGGAGAACTGATCACGCTCTACCAGCAACGATCGGTAGAACTCGCGCGCCTGCGCCGCGAGGCGATCAACCGAGCGGCCGATCAGACGGACGTCTCGTTCAGCGCCATCGCCACCAAACTTGGCCTCACCCGTGGTCGGATCAGCCAGATCCGCCAGTCCGGCCCACCGACCGAACGCGCGCTCTTCGGCGTCGGCCCGGTGACCGTCGCCGTCCCCCTGCGGCAGGTCCCCGGTCGAGCCCTTCCCGTGATCTCCTCCGAGGACAGCCTGGCAGCCGAACGGCTGACCAGCCTGCTGACCGACCTCGCGTTCCAGGTATGCCAGATGCGGATCCCTCCAGACGGCCGCTGGGAGCCAGCCGGCGACACGGTGGCGATCTGTGGCCCCAAGTCGTCAGTGGTGACCGCGGAAGCGATCGGGTCGGACCCGTTCCTGATGTTCGAACCCGACGCCGACGGTCGGTGGACGATCCGCGAACGCGACGGCAGCCGCGTGTACTCCTCGGCGATGGACGAACCCGAGGGCGCGTGGACAGACATCGCGTACGTGGGGCGACTCACCTGGCACGATCGGGAGTTGCTCGTCGTCGCCGGTGTCCACGCGCTCGGCTCCGTCGGCGCGGTCGACTACCTCAGCAGGGAACTGGCCAGCCTGTACGCCGTCGTCGGCACCCGGCGGTTCTCGATGGTCGTTCGCAGCGACCACGACGGCGATCATGTCACCCGAAGCGAGCTGCTGTGCCCGCCCAGAATCCACGAGTAGCCCGTATCCGCACCGCCGGCCGGCCCGGCTCCGACGACCGTCCCAGCCAGGACCGGGTCTTCACCACCCCGAACGCGGTCATCGTGCTGGACGGCGCCTCTCAGCCCAATCCCGATGCGCACGACGGCGGGTGGCTGGCTGACACCCTCGGCAGCCAGTTGCGCGATCGGCTCATCGCCGAACCGCTTACCGCCGATTTGGGCGCTGTGCTGGCGCAGGCCATCGACGGCGTCGCGCGCCGGTATGCACTCGTGCCAGGCCGCGGCCCGTCGTCGACCATCAGTATCGTTCGGTGGAACGACACCGACATGATCGACGTGCTCGTCCTCGGCGACAGTCCTGTCGTCGCCCTGGCCCGCACCGGCCGGCTCCGCCAGGTCCGAGACGACCGGCTGGCACAGGTGGCACCGGCCGAACGCCAAGCGCTACGTGACACCCGCCCCGGACAGTTCGGATTCGACCGTCCCCACCAATGGCAGGCCCTCGTCGAAGCCCAGCGACGCCAGCGCAACACGCCAGGCGGCTACTGGATTGCCGAAGCCGATCCCGAGGCCGCAGCGCATGCAGTGCGCGCCCGGTGGAACACCCGAGACATCGTCGCCGTCCTCGCCATGACCGACGGAGTCGCCAACGGCGTCGACCGCTACCAGACCCCCGACAACTGGCATACAGCCCTTACGCTCGCGCGCCGCAGCCCCACAGACCTGGTCAACCTCGTCCACGACACCGAACTGACCGACCCGGACGGAACACGCTGGCCCCGCAGCAAACGCCACGACGACAAGGCACTCGCGCTCATCGAGTTCGTAAGACGCGAAACGGCGTAGCTACCGGTCGCCGATGTCCAGGAATCTGGCGTCGTACCCAGACTTCCATCCACCCATTCCGCCCGATACTGTGCTCAACACACCTACAGTGGGGAGGGCTTCGTGCCGACAGCGGGCGCAGTCGCAGCCCTCGCCGCGACCTGCCACCGTGTGGCCGGAACTCTGCCGATGGAAGCGGTAGCCCTGGCCAAGGAGCGGACCGGCGAAGCGCTGGCCGCTCTGACTGCGGCGGGGACATCCGGACATCCGCGCTTCCTCGCAGCGCGGGAAGAGCTGACCGCTCTCTGCGACGACCTCGACCTGGTGCTCAGCGACCTCACCACGGCGGCCGAGCAGGTACGAATCTTCCGGGAACAGCTGGGATGAGTGGCGCTCTGGCGCGGTTGGGTCAACAGTTGGCCGACGCTGCCAACAAAGTGCCCACCGAGCAGGTGGCCGCCGCGAAGCACCGGGTCGACGAGCTGATAGCCGTATTCGACGAAGCCACGCATCCCAGCGAGAACCGGGAGGTCGTGACGGCCCTGGCCCTGCTCCGCCACGCCAGCGACACCCTGGGACAGGCGTTGGAACGGGCCCACCGGATCGTGGACGCGTTGACGAGTCTGACCCACGAATGGGGACTGGCCCCGATCAGCCGGGCACCGACAGAATCTGAACCCGCGACAAGCACGACCTCGCCCGGACAGGTTCCTTCTTCGGAGAAGGAACCTGCGAGTTTCGATCCGCAACCGTATATCGACTCCACACTGAAGATCCCCCGTCCGTTGTCAGGCTGCCAGACCCGCTTGCTGCCGGGATTATTGAACGCGTCCGACGAGCCGGCAGGACGAAGCGTTCTCGTGTCTATGGCCCCAAGACGAACCGCTCCTCAATCACCAAGCTCCCAGCCTTGCCTGAACCCGTTCGGGATGTTCTGGGTAGAACGAAGGCCGGACGTCAAGGGAAACTACCTACGGCAGAACCGGAGGCCCATCCTCCGATGGAACATGGGGACGGACGGCTGCGGCGAACCGGCCAGCGCCGGCCTTGGCCAGATATTCCAGGACCTGACCAGTCGTCATGCACACGCCTCGACGGCCGGTGCTGGCTGCCTGTTCGCCGAGGACTCGCAGCAGAGTCCGCTATTCACGGACCCAGAGATCGAGAAGGAAGGCGTCGGGGTGTTCGGCGACCACCCCATGGGGCTGGCATGCGGCGAGCGGGAAGTCCCGCAGGTTGCAGGTGATAATGGAGTCGGCTCCCGCCGTGACCGCGGCTGCCAGCACGTGCCGGTCCTTGGGATCGTTGTCCGTCTGGCCGATCAGTGGTTCGTATCCGGTGACCAGGGCGTCTTCGAATGCCGCGTTCATGAAGGCGATCCGGCGTTCGATCGCGGTGGGCGGGACCGGCACGTGGCGCCTCACCTCGTCAAGGATGGTCAGCGACCAGCGGGGCTGGAACAGGTCCTCATCAGCGAGTCGAAGAAGGAAGTCGCAGAGCGCGTTGGGGATCAGGACGTTGGCGTCGAGGACGGCGACCGTGGTCATGGGGTCAGGCCGCGTCGCTAGTGTCCACCGGTGCCGGTTGGTCGTACATGCCCATGTCGACGGCGTCGGCGGTCAACTCGTCGAGGATCGCGCGGCGGGTCTGGCCGCGCCGGTCGCGGTATGCCAGCACCTGGTCCAGGGGGATCCTGCGGGAGGAGTTCGGCCGACTGTAGCCAATCTCCCCGGCGTCCAGCAGCTTGATCAGGGTTGGGCGAGACACCCCGAGCAGCCCGGCAGCTTCGGTGGTCGTCAACTCCCGGTCGACCGGGACGATCGCCACACCCCGACCGGAGGCAAGGACATCGGCGATACGAGCCAGGACGTCCCGCACAGACCCGGGCACCTCGACCTGGGCCCCGCTCCGGATTACCGCCAGTGTGCCCGCACCCTCATGAAGCAATTCGGTCAACTGGGCCAACGAGGAGCGTTCGCCCTCAGAAGGCATGATCGCGTCGGCGGTCATGGCGCCACCCCTTCCCTGCGTTGAGTCACCCCCACCATCATCCCGCAAAGTGCAAAAAGTGCAACCTCCTTCACCCCAGCCCCACGCAGGGTAGGCCGGGTCCCCGCACTCCGTATCCAGTGGCCGTTCCGGCGCCCCC
>JABDRL010000426.1 GCA_013041765.1 Dactylosporangium sp.
GTCCAGCACGACCCGCTGGTCCCGGAGCGCCGTGGCGACCGTCCCGGCCGTGGCCTGGGATCCCTGGTCGGGGCCATCGGCCAGCAGCACGACCCGGCGCTCGGTGCTGGTGACGTCGAACTGCCCGGCCGCGAGGAGCACCGCGTCGTACAGGGCGCTGGCCCCGCCGGCCGACAGCGATCCGGCCCCGGTGCGCACGGCCGTCCGCTCATGCGTCGGGGCGGCAACGACCCTGGCCTGGTCGGAAACGGTCACCAGCCCGGCGGCGACGTCCGCGGGGAGCCGGTCGAGGTAGTTGAAGACGGCGATCTCCATGGCCACCAGCGGGGCGCCGGCCGTGGACTCCCCGGTCTCGACGACCAGGACGACGCTCCGGATCGGCAGCTCGGCGGGGTCCAGCGAGGCCGCGCTCGTCACCTCTACCGGCAGCTGGGTCCCCTCGACCGAAACGGTGAGTGCCCCGCCGGCCAGGGCGGCCTGCTCCGGTAACCCCGAGCCGGTCAGCACCAGGCTCAGCTTCCCCGGAGCCGTCCCGACGTTGCTGACCACGATGGGAGACCCCGGTTCCGCGACCGCCGGCCCGGCGCCCAGCCCGAGCAGGACCAGCACCAGCCCGACGACCGCGGCCGCGCGAACTCGCGCCGGCATGTCACCGGCCTCCGCGTCCGGCGGACGCCGCCCAGGGATCGTGCCCGCCCGGACCGCCCTGCGGCCCGCCGAAGGCCGGGGTGAAGATGTCCATCGAGATGGTGACACCGTGGTCCTTGAGGTCCTCCGCGAAGGTCGGGCGGATGCCGGTCGGCGTGAGGCTGCCCCGGAACCGGCCCCGGTCGTCGAGGCCCGCACCGTAGTCGAACGTGAACAGGTCCTGCATGGTGACCACCTCGCCCTCCATCCCAGCGACCTCGGTGATGTGGGTGATGCGCCGGCTGCCGTCCTTGAGCCGGGTGACCTGGATGATGAGGTCGACCGCCGATGCCACCTGCTCGCGGATGGCCCGGATCGGCAGGTCCATGCCGGCCATCATGACCATGGTCTCCAGCCGGGCGATGGTGTCGCGGGGGGTGTTGGCGTGCACCGTCGTCAGCGAGCCGTCGTGACCGGTGTTCATCGCCTGGAGCATGTCGAGGGCCGCGCCGTCGCGGACCTCGCCGACGACGATGCGATCCGGACGCATCCGGAGCGCGTTGCGGACGAGGTCCCGGATGGTGATCTCGCCTCGGCCCTCGCTGTTGGCCGGGCGGGATTCCAGCCGCACGATGTGTTCCTGGTGGAGTTGAAGTTCGGCGGCGTCCTCGATGGTGACGACCCGCTCGTCCGACGGGATGAAGCTGGAGAGCACGTTCAGCGTCGTGGTCTTCCCGGAGCCCGTTCCGCCGCTGACGACGATGTCCATCCGGCCCCGCACACAGGCTCGCAGCAGCTCGGCGACCGGTTTGGTCAGGGTGCCGAAGGAAATGAGGTCCGCGACGGTCAGGGGGTCGGCGGAGAACTTCCGGATGGTCAGTGTCGAGCCGTCCAGGGCGATCGGGGGTACGACGGCGTTGACCCGGCTGCCGTCGGGCAGCCGGGCGTCGACCATGGGGCTGGCCTCGTCCACGCGCCGCCCGATGCGCGACACGATGCGGTCGATGACCCGCCGCAGGTGCGCCTCGTCGGCGAACTCGGCATCGACGATCCCCAGCCGCCCGCCGCGCTCAACGAAGATCCGGTTTGGCCCGTTGACCATGATCTCGCTGACCTGCGCGTCACGCAGCAGCGGCTCGATGGGGCCGTGCCCGAGGATCTCGTCGGCGACCTCCTGCTGGATCCGCAGCCGGTCGGCGCCGGACATCGGAGTCTCATCGCGGGCGAGCAGGGTCTTGATGGTGTCCCGGACCTTGTGGTCGAGGTCCTCGTCTCCGCCGAGTTCCTCGTACAGCTTGGGGCCGAGGCTGTCCATCAGGGCCTGGTGGATGCGCTTGCGGACCTCGACCACGGGGTCGCGGGTTCGACCGGCGGACCGGTAGCGGTCGGCCTGCGGCCGGTCCTGAGCCGGGCGCTCGCCGCTGGGGCGCTCGGGCGGGGTGCGCTCGGGCGGTTTCCGGTCGGACTGTGCCTGCTCGGTGCCGCCGTGCTCGGCCGGTTCGAACGATGGCGGACGCTTGCTCATGCCTGGGCTGGGCTCCTGGTTCCGGGGCGGGTTCGCCCTCGCCAGCCGGTCGCTGAGTCCCATTGCCGTTTACCTCCCGAGACGCAGGGAAAAGCCGCCCCGCCGACGTCCGCCGGAGGCATGCGACTGGACCTGGGGTGGTGGGGTTGGTCCGAGGCCGAGACCGACCTCCGCGATCTCCCGGATGGCCTTGCTCACCGCGTGGCCGGGATCCTCGACGATGATCGGAACCCCTCGGTTGATCGAGACAGGCACGTCCCTGGTCGATGGCACGTGTCCCTGGATCGGGGTACGCACGACGCGCTCGATGTCGCTCTGGGTCAGTCCCACCCGCGCATCGGCCCGGTTGAGCACCACGACCCGGTTTTCCTTGGCGTATTCGAGCAGATCGAACATGTCGAGGGTCAGCCGCAGGTTCTTCAGCGACGGCACGTCCGGGGTGGCGATGAGGATGTAGAAGTCCGAGACGTCGAGCGCGGCCAGCACCTGGTCGCTGAAGAACGGAGGGGTGTCGATGACGATGAAGTCGAAGTGCGCCCGGGCCAGTTCGAGGATCTCGGCGACCAGCTCCCGGTTGACCCGCTCGCCGTCCGCCGGCCCGGCGGGAGCCAGCAGCGTGTCGACCCCGGTGCAGTAGGACGTCAGCAGTGACCGCATGCCGGTCTCGTCCAGCCGACCGACCATCGGAATCGCGTCCACCATGCTGCGGTCCGGCACGAGTTGCAGCATGATCGCGATGTCCCCGAACGAGAGGTCCAGGTCGATCAGACAGACCTTCCGGCTGCCGTTCGCCGCCAGGGCGACGGCGAGGTTCGTCGAGATCGTGCTCTTGCCGCAGCCGCCCTTGCCCGCGAAGACCGTCACGATCTGGCCCTGCCGTTCGACCTTCTCCGCGGCAACGGGCATCGTCGGGGCGACGGTCTGCGGGCTCGGACCGAACTGCCGCGAGACGTCCAGCGATCGGATGCAGGCCGTGCGGATGCCGTTGGCGTCGCCGGCGTCGACCACCTCCCTGACCCCGACCCGGATCGCTTCCGCCAGGGCTGCGACGTCGAGCTGGTCGCGAAGCAGGACAACGCCGAGGGTCGGCCTGATCAGCCGCTGCTGGCCGGTGAAGGCCAGGGCCTCGTGCAGGCTTACCCCGGGCCCGAGCACAACGAGCTGGACGTTGCGGTCAGTGACGACGAACTGGGTGAGTTCCGCGAAGCTGGTGGCTCCGCGAAACTCCTCTCCCAGGGCCTCGCCCAACTCGGCCGCGCGGTCGATGCCCGGCTCGTAGAACAGCGTCATAGTCGCTCCCCGACTCCGGTCACTTGAACAGCGAGTCGTAGTCGACGCCAGGCCCCGGATTGAGCTCGGAGGTGTCATCGAGCAACGCGATGTAGAGCTTGCCGGTCTGTGCCGCGTGGATCAGGCGTTCGGCCTCGGCCTGGGTCAGCGCCACGGTGACGACCGTGGTCTCCGTGATGGCCTGGACCGGGGCGTCGCCCTCGCTGGCGACGATGTCCGTGGAGCTGCCGTCCTTGTCCGCGCTGGTCCTGGCTCCGACCTGCCCGGGTACCCCGACGGCGATGACCTCGGCCTTCGGGAGCACGAGCCGGGTGGCGTGGTTGTAGGAGTGCTCACGCTTGAAGTCGTCTCCGGCCGGTACCCCGTTCTTGCCTTCCATCAGCGTGAACGTGTCGTAGAAGGCGATCTGCGAGCCGGGCTCGACGTACCCCATGCCGGCGGTGGTGATGACGGGGACGCTGATGGCGACCTTGCCCTCGGGGATGCGCAGCCCTCCGCTGAGTTCTGTCGGCTGGTCGAACGCCCCGCGCAGCAGCAGCTGGCGCCGCTCGACGTCGGCGTTCAGGACCAGCCCCTCCAGCGCCTCGTCGATGGCGGTCAGCGCGTCGGCCGGGACAGAGGTCTTCGGCATCGTCACGACCTCGACGTAGCTGCCCTTCTTGATTTCCGCCCCGCTGGTTCCGGCGGGAATCTGCTTCGTCGCGATCAGGACCCGGGTCGCTTCCTTGCCCGCCATGACCCTGGCGTCCGCGCCCCGGAGATACAACCAGAGCATGGTGCAGCCGACGAGGGCGAGAATTGCCGCTATCGCAACCGCGAGGACACTTCGCTTCATTCGGGACACGCCCAGCTATCGGCTGCCAGCCCGGAAACCTGAGCTGTTCCCGCCCGCGGCAGGCATGTTCCTAGCCGGAGCAGGTCACCACGGCGGTGCTCTCCAGGTCGTACGTTCCCGCGGGAGTCGCGCCGAACATGCCGGCGAACACCGCGAACGGCGTGACGAACGCAAAGTCATACTCGATGGTGACTTCGGCGTATCCGTCGCTGTTCGGACAGGTCGTCGAGGCGGTGACCGAGACGGCTTCCGGCAGATCCCGCCCGGCCAGGCTCACCCGGGCGGCGGGGTCCTGGCCGTAGGCCGCAGCGCGGGCCCCCTCCCGCGCGGCCTGGGTCAGCGTGATCTGGGTGTTGTACATCCGGCCGAAATCGATGATGCCGCACAGAACCAGCAACAGCAGGGGCATGACCAGCGCCAATTCCACGGCTGCCGCCCCGCGGTCACGACGACGGCTGCCGCCGGTACCGGACCAGATCATGATCGCACCTCCAGAATCCGGCGACGAGCCGGACATGCACGGCGACAGTCCCGGCC
>JABDRL010000192.1 GCA_013041765.1 Dactylosporangium sp.
CTCCGGCCCCGCGTCGGTGCGGATTCCAGCGGGCAGGTCCGAGGTCACCAGGGCGGTCAGCGCCGCGGACCACCCGTCCGACAGCCCACCCCGGAAGTCCGGGGTCGACGTCGCCACGATCAGCGGCCCGCCCCGCGCGTGCCGGTCGGCCTGGTAGGACCGCAGGGTTCCGGCGCAATCCTCGCCGTTGACCTCGGTGACCCCGGTGGTCAGTACCCCGATGACGTCCGGCCGGTGGCGGGTCCTGATGGTCTCCAGCGCGGCCAGCAGCGAGTCGGTGGAGCCGATCACGGCGGACACCTGGGTGATGGCCGTGGTCTGCACCGGGACGGGCTCCCGGAAATGCCGGGTGAGCAGGGCTTTGGCCGCTGCCGTGCAGCCCTGGACCCCGTGGAACAGGGGCATGCAGCGGGCGACGCCGAGGAAGGCCAGGGCGGCGCCCAGCGGCTGGCTGTGCTTGAGCGGATCGACGGTCGCCCGCTTCGCGCCGACGGCCACGCGGGCCATCACCCGGCTCCGACCGGTGCTGTCGCGGTCGCGATCGGCGCGGGCTCCGGCGCCGCGGGCGTTGTCGGGCATGGCACCCGGTCCCAGGGGGCCGGGCGGCGCACGGCCGCCCAGGCCGGGTTGGACAGCGCGAGATCCACGTGCCGGGCCAGCTCGACGACGCCCTCGTAGCCGGCGAAGGCCACCTGCCGTTCCTGGTTGACGTCGACGAACGGCAGCCGGGCCTTCACCGCGGTGTACTGGTTGCGGCCACCGGCGATGAGGATGTCCGCCCCGGTCTCGTCGATGAGCTCCAGCAGGCGGGCCGGCTGCCCCTCGGTGATGACCTGATTGGGATCGCCCAGCAGCCCGGTGATGCGGTCGATGTCCGCCGGGGTGCTCTTGGTGCCGCCGGAGGCGACGACCGTCACCCCGATGTCCTGGAGCGCGGAGACCATCGACCAGCTCTTGACCCCGCCGGTGTAGAGCACGGCCCGCCTGCCGGCCAGCCGTGCCCGGTACGGCGCCAGCGCCAGGTCCACCAGGGCCTCCTGCTCGGCGATCAGGGCCTCGGTGCGGGCCGGCAGATCCGGATCGCGATCGGCCAGCAGCCGGGCGAAGCCCCGGAGGCTGTCCCCGGTGGCCCGGACGCCGTAGAAGCTGCCCTCGAACCAGGGAATGCCGTACCGCTCCTCCAACCCCTTGGCGAGGCCGAGCAGCGCCCGCGAGCAGACGACCATGGTGGCCCGAGCCCGGTGGGTGGCGGCGATGGTGGCGTACCGCGCATCGCCGGTGACGCAGGAGAGCACCCGTAGCCCCAACCGGTCGAGCAGCGGCGTCACCTGCCACAGCTCTCCGGCGATGTTGTACTCGCCGACCAGGGCGACATCCAGCCTGGTCCGGCGCTCGGGCTCGGCGGTGCCGATGACGTGGTCGAGCAGGACCTGCCCGGCCATCTTGTTGCCGGCGTTCTTGGTGCCGACGAACCCGGCGGCCGGCACGCAGATCACCGGGATCCCGGTGCTCCGCGCCGCCGCGGCGCAGACCGGCTCCAGGTCGTCGCCGGTCATCGCGGTCACGCAGGTGGCGTAGACGAAGATGGCCGCGGGGTGGTAGCGGGCGGCGACCTCGACGATCGCCCTGGCCAGCCGCCCCTCCCCACCGAGGACGAGGTCCTGCTCGCGGAGATCCGTGGTGAACCCGTGCCGGTACACCGCCGGGCCGGAGGAGCGGCTGCCCCGCCCGTCCCAGGAGTTGCCGCAGCAGCTGATGGGGCCGTGAACCAGGTGGGCGGCGTCCGCGATGGGCGCCAGCGTGATCATCGCTCCGTCGAAGGAGCATCCCCCGGCGGTATCGCCGGGCCTGGGTATCCGGCACCCGCCGGGTGCCATCGACATCGGGTTCACCATGGGACTCCCTACCGGACGAGGTCGAAGCCGCGACCGGACGGCGCCCGGTCCAGCTCGTCCAGGACGGTGTTGACCAGTTGCGCCAGCAACCACACCCCGCCGGCGTACCCGATGGTCGGGAACCGGTGCAGGTGGTGACGGTCGAAGATCGGGAATCCGATCCGCACCAGGGGTACGTCCGCCTCTCTGGCGAGGTACTTCAGGTGCGAGCTGCCGATGAGCAGATCGACCGGTTCGGTGAACACCAGCGAGCGCAGGTGCCACAGGTCCTTGCCCGGCCACACCGTTGCCTGGCCGCCGAAGGGGCTGCCGGCCAGCACGGCCTCCGCCCGGGCCCGGAACGCCGCGTCGCCGGTGGTCGACACCACGTGGACCGGCTCCATCCCCAGCTCCAGCAGGAACCCGAGCAACGGCACGACCAGGTCGGGGTCGCCAGCCACCGCGACCCGCTTGCCGTGCAGGTAGGCGTGCGAATCGGCCATGGCATCGATCAGGCGGCCCCGCTCGGTGGTGAGCGCGTCGGGAACGGGTACCCCCGCCAGCCGGGCGATGTCCATGACGAACCGGTCGGTGTTGGCGATACCCAGGGGGAACGGCACGGTCACCGTCTCCTGGCCCCACTCCTCCCGCACGAGTTCCGTGGTCTTCCTGGTCGTGGACTCCTGGAGGAACACGGTCGCCAGGGCATTGATCGCGTCGGCGGCCTCCTCCAGGGACGTGCCCCCGGGGTAGAGGTCGTACTCGCCGGTCGCCGGGGAGTCGAAGGCGTCGCTGTGATCCCCGAGCATGGTGCACGCCACGCCCATCACGGTCAGGATCCGCCTGAGTTCCCGCAGGTCCCCGGTGCTGGAGGCGAATCCCGGCACGATGTTGATTTTGCCGTTGGGCTCGCCCCCGCGATCCTTCGTCAGGTACCCCAGGATGCCGCGCAGCATGACGTCGTAGCCGTGCAGGTGCGAGCCGACGAAGCTGGGCGTGTGGGCGAACGGGACGGGGAACTCGTCGCCGACGGCTCCCTTCTGCCGGGCCGTGGTGATGAAGTTCTGCAGGTCGTCGCCGATGACCTCGGCCATGCAGGTCGTGGAGACCGCCACCATGTCCGGCTGGTACAGCGCCGTGGCGTTGTCCAGGGCCTCCACGAGGTTCGTCAGCCCGCCGAAGACGGCCGCGTCCTCGGTCATCGAGGAGGAGACCACCGGGGTCGGCTCCTTGAAGTGCCGGGTCAGGTGCGAGCGGAAGTAGGCGACACACCCTTGCGAACCGTGCACCAGCGGGAGCGTTCCGGCGAAGCCCAGCGCCGCCAGGACCGCGCCCAGGGGCTGGCACGCCTTGGCCGGGTTGACGACCAGCGCCTCGCGGGCGAAGTTCTGCTCCCGGTACTCCTGGCCCCTGGTCCACTCGGTGACTCTGGCGAGTTCCTCGGGATCCGTCGGTGCCTCGAATTCCCGCTTGCGGGCGAACTGCTCGGTGAACAGCGGGGTGTCGAAGAGCTTGGTGTGGTCGCAGACTCCGCAAGGTAAGGTGATCTTGGCTGCGGTGGTCTCCGTCACTGGTCCGCTCCCTTGGTCCAGGGCGCCTGGAAGAGGTTCCAGGTCGGGCTGTTGATGGCGATGTCCATGTCGCGGGCGAAGACCCCGAATCCCTCGACCCCGTGGTACGGGCCGGAGTAGTCCCAGGAGTGCATCTGCCGGAACGGCACGCCCATCTTGTGGAAGACGTACTTCTCCTTGACCCCGGCGCCCATGAGGTCCGGGCGCAGCCGGCGGGTGAGTTCCTCCAGCTCCCACGCCGTCGGGTCGTCGTAGACCACGACACCGTCCTTGAGCTCCGGATACGTGCGGTCGTAGTCGTCGCTGTGGGCGAACTCGTAGCCCGTTCCGATGATCTCCATCCCCAGGTCCTCGTAGGCGCCGATGGTGTGCCTGGGGCGCAGGCCGCCGACGGCCAGCATGACGCGCTTGCCGGTCAGCCTCGGCTGGAACCGGGACCTGATCTCGTCGAAGTAGGGCTGGTAGGCGGCGATCGCGGCCTCGGTGCGCTCCTTGATGTGGTCGTCGAACAGGGCGGCGATCGCCCGCATCGATTCGACGATCTTCGTCGGGCCGAAGAAGTTGAACTCCTTCCACGGGGTGCCGTAGCGCTCCTCCAGCGTGCGGCAGATGTAGTTCATCGACCGGAAGCAGTGGATGAGATTGACCTTGGCGAGGTGGACCGTGGCCAGCTCGTTGATCGTGCTGTCACCGGTCCACTGGGCGATGACCCGCAGGCCCATGTCCTCCAGGATCCGGCGGGAGGCCCAGCCGTCGCCGCCGATGTTGTAGTCGCCGATGATGGAGACGTCGTAGGGGGTCTGCTCGGTGGTGTCCCGGGTGCCCAGCACCCAGTCACGCATCGAGTCGTTGGCGATGTGGTGGCCCAGCGACTGGCTGACGCCCCGGAACCCCTCGCACCGCACGGGTATGACCGGCAACCCGGTGGACGCGCCGGAGGACCGGGCGACGGCGTCGATGTCGTCGCCGATGAGGCCGATGGGGCACTCCGACTGGATCGAGATGCCCCTGGCCAGCGGGAACAGGACCTTGATCTCCTCGCAGATTTTCGCGAGCTTCTTGTCGCCGCCGAAGACGATGTCCCGCTCGGCGAAGTCGCTGGTGAAGTGCATGGCGCCGAACGTGTCGAGGCCCATCTCACCGTTGGCGTAGTTGCGTCGGGTGCCCCAGGAGTACTGCCCGCAGCCGACCGGGCCGTGGCTGATGTGGACCATGTCCTTGACCGGCCCCCACACCACCCCCTTCGAGCCGGCGTAGGCGCAGCCCCGGACGGTCATGACCCCCGGGCGGGACTTGATGTTGGACTTGACCGCGCAGGCGGACGAGCCCTCCGGGTCGTTGGGCTTGACGTGCCGGGCTCGGGCCTTGCGTGCCCGGGGAGGGTAGGCGTCGAGCAGGTTCTCGATGAGTTCCTGGGTCTCGGCGCGGGTCGGGCTGATGCTCATACGGCCACACCCACGGGTGCGTGGGGCTTGCCGACGATCGCCTCGTCGGCCTGGTCGATGATGCCGAACGCGATCATTAGCTCTTCGAGCTCGTCCATGGTGATCGGCGTCGGGATCGTCTTCTTCTCGTTCTCGTCGATCTTGCGGGCGAGGGTCTGGTACTCCTCGGCCTGCGCGGAGTCCGGGGCGAACTCCAGCACCGTCATCCGGCGCATCTCGGCGTGCTGGACGATGTTGTCGCGCGGGATGAAGTGGATCATCTGGGTGTTGAGCCGGCGGGCCAGCTCCTCGATCAGCTCGGCCTCGCGGTCGGTGTTGCGGCTGTTGCAGATCAGCCCGCCGAGGCGCACCCCGCCGGAGTGGGCGTACTTGAGGATGCCCCGGGCGATGTTGTTCGCCGCGTACATCGCCATCATCTCGCCGGAGGTGACGATGTAGATCTCCTGGGCCTTGCCCTGGCGGATCGGCATGGCGAAGCCGCCGCAGACCACGTCGCCGAGCACGTCGTAGCAGACGTAGTCCAGGTTGGTGTAGGCGCCGTTCTCCTCCAGGAAGCTGATGGAGGTGATGACACCGCGACCAGCGCAACCGACGCCGGGCTCGGGGCCGCCGGATTCGACGCAGCGGATGCCCCACTCGCCCTCCAGGAGGACGTCGTCAAGCTCCAGATCCTCGACCGAGCCCACCTCCGCGGCCAGTGACAGTACCGAGGTCTGCGCCTTGGAGTGCAGGATGAGCCGGGTGGAGTCCGCCTTGGGGTCGCAGCCGACGATCATGACCTTGTTGCCGCGCTCGGCCAGCGCCGCCATGGTGTTCTGCTGTGTGGTGGATTTGCCAATGCCACCCTTGCCGTAGAAGGCGATCTGCCTCATGGGAGTGCGCTCCTTTTACCTGCGCGTGCGGTCGGCCAGGCCGGAACCGTCACACAATTTATCGACCGACATCAATGTAGAGTTGTAGAGATCGCGAATCTCCCGGGGCCGTAGCGGCCGTTTCAGGGTGGTCGTCCGCATGCGGACCTGCTCCAGGACCTCGCCCAGTTTTTCGTCATCCGGGGCTATTCCCAACTGGTGCAGCGCATGGCGCAGCGAGGCTCTCCCGGCGTGCTTTCCCAGCACGAATCGTCGCTGTCCGCCGACTTCGGACGGGTCGAACGGTTCATACATCGAGGGGGCTTTCAGAGTTCCATGGACGTGGATTCCGGATTCGTGGGTGAAGGCATTCCGGCCGACCACGGCCTTGCCCGGGGGCAGGGTCCGGCGGGCGGCCCTGGCCACCAGGCAGGCCAGCGCGCGGAACGCCGTCGTGTCCAGCCCGGAGGGGCACCCGTGCAGCCGGCCGAGGGCCATGGCCACCTCCTCCAGCGGGGCGTTGCCGGCCCGTTCGCCCAGGCCACCGACGGTGGTGCTGACCCAGGTCGCCCCAGCCAGCACCCCGGCGAGGGAGTTGGCCGTGGCCAGGCCGAAATCGTCGTGCGCGTGGATCTCCCAGGCCGTGGGCACCGCCGAGATCAGGCACGACAGGCGGGTACGCAGGCCGAACGGCTCCACCATCCCCACGGTGTCGGCCCAGCGCAGCCGCTCCACCCCCAGCTCGTGCAGCCGACCGGCCAGGTCGAGCACGAACGCGTCGTCGGCGCGCGAGGCGTCCTCCAGCCCGACGCTGACCCGCAGGCCACGGTCGAGGGCGTCGCGTACGCAACTGGAGATCGCCATCATCGCCCAGGCCCGGTCCCGGCCCAGCTTGTGGTGCAGATGGAGGTCTGAGACCGGCACGGACAGGTGGACCAGGCCGACCCCGCAACCGGCGGCCGCAGCGACATCGTGGTGGTCCGCGCGGCACCAGGCGACGACGTCGGCCCGCAGCCCGGCATCGACCAGCATGCGGAGGGATTGCTGCTCATCAAATCCCATAGCCGGAATTCCAGCCTCGATCAGTTGCACTCCCACGGCGTCAAGAGCCCGCGCGATGGCGAGTTTTTCATCCATCGAAAAGACGACACCCGGGGCCTGCTCGCCATCGCGAAGTGTGGTATCGCAGTACTCGATTCGCACGTTGCGCTCCCAACACGTCGCCGTTGCCTGGTCGTTGGCGCTTGTATAGGAGAATGCCGAGTGCCTGTTTCGAAGCGAGCCTTCCTTTGTTACAGAATCAAGTCGTCCGTCCGGGTTTGGGTAGCCTTAGCAAAGGACCCGACCCGCGCCGTGGTTCCGTGCCGGTCAGATTCCGGAACTGGCATTGAGAAACGTGAGTACGGCTCGTACCCGGCGATGGGCGTTGTCGTCGGCGGGCAGACCGAGCTTGGCGAAAACATTGCCGATGTGCTTGCTGACCGAGCGCTCCGTGATCGCCAGCAGGGTGGCGATCGCCCCGTTCGAGTGTCCCTGCGCCATCAGCGACAGCACCTCCAGCTCCCGGGCCGTCAGCCGCTCCAGCGGACCGTCCCGGTGCTGGCGGCGCAGCAGCTCTTCGATGACCTCCGGGTCGATGGCCGTGCCACCGGCGGCCACCCGCCGCAGTGCCCCGAGAAACTCGTCCACCCGGGAGACCCGGTCCTTGAGCAGGTACCCGACGCCCCCGGCCCCCTGGCGCAGCAGTTCCGCGGAGTAGACGTGCTCCACGTACTGCGAGAGCACCAGCACCGGGAAGCCCGGTCGCCGCCGCCGGCACTCGGCTGCGGCCCGGACCCCCTCGTCGCGGTAGGTCGGCGGCAGGCGGACATCCATGATGGCGACGTCCGGAGCGTGCTCGTCCACGGCCGGCAGGAACTCGTCGGCGGTGTGCAGGACGGCGACGACCGTCGCCCCCTCCAGATCGAGCAGCAGCCGCAGCCCCTCGGCGAGGAGCACGTTGTCCTCCACGATCACAACCCGCACGGCGACCTCCGCTTCAACCGGCACACGGCAGATGGACGGTGAGCACGGTCGGCCCCCCGAAGGGGCTGCACACGACCAGTCGGCCGTCGAAGGCCGACACCCGCCGGCGGATGCCGCACAACCCCGTGCCCCGCGACTCGTCCGCACCGCCGATCCCGTCGTCATGGATTTCGAGTACCAGGAAATCGTGGTCTCTGCCGAGGACGATCCGGGCCGTTGCGGCTCTGGCGTGTTTCGCGATGTTGGTCAGCGCCTCCGCGACCGTGAAGTACGCTGCGGCCTCGACCGCCGCTGGCAGCTGCCGCAACGTCCCCAGCTCCACGGCAACCGGCAACGGGCTGCGGGCGGCCAGCGCGCCGACGGCCTCAGCCAGTCCCCGGTCGGCCAGGACGGGCGGGTAGAGCCCCCGGACGAGCCCCCGCAACTCGGTCATGGCGGTCTCCGCCCCTTCCCTGGCCTCCCGCACCAGCTTCTTCACCAGATCAGGATCGCTGGACAGGCGGCGCTCGGCCAGGCCGAGCCGCAGCGCGAGCGCGACCAGCTGGGCCTGCGCGCCATCGTGCAGATCGCGCTCGATGCGCCGCAGCTCCGCGCCGTGCACGGCCAGCGCCCCCGCACGCGATTCGGTCAGCTCCGCGACCCTGGCGGCGAGCCGGGCGCTGGCCGGCTCGGTGAGCAGGGCTGCCGACAGCCGGGCCTGGCCGAGCGCCAGCACCGGCAGCGACCACAGGGCGAGCGCGGCCATCGGGGCCATGACCACCGGCATGCCCAGCGCCACCAGCCCGGACCCGCCCGACAACCACCACCCCAGGGG
>JABDRL010000276.1 GCA_013041765.1 Dactylosporangium sp.
GGGGCTCGGCGTCCGACCGCCGGGCGCCGCCCCGCACGGAGGCCAGCACCTGGGCGAACGAGGCCACGCTGTCGGCGGTGTCGGCGATCGCCGCCAGGTCTTCCAGGCTGGCCGGGCTGGGCTGGCCGGGCTGCTCCTCCGGCGCCGCGTGCCGGGCCGGTACCGCGTGCCGGGCGGGGCCGGTCGGCCGGGGCTCCGGCGAGATCGGGGCGGGCCGGTCGGCCTCGGAGACCTCGATGGTCAGCTCGAAGCGCTCCCTGGCGAAGAACCCCCCGATCCCGCCGGTCCGCACCCGTTCGGCGGAGACGATCTGTGCGTCCGAGCCGTGCTCGTCCCGCACCCGGGCGAGCAGCGCTTCGAGGTTGTTGCCCTCAAGCAGCAATCTGGTGGGCACCGTTCACCACCCCCATGGTCTCGATCCGCAGCGAACTGCCGGCGATTTCGGTGTAGGACAAGACTGGCATTCTCGGCAGCGCGACTCGGACCAATCGGTGTAATGGGGCCCGAAGTTGGGGGGAGCAGACCAGCACCGGGCTGATGCCGATCTGCTCGGCGGAGTCCAGCATGCTGGATAGCTCGGAGATGACCGCCTCGGCCCGCCCCGAGTCGATCTGTAGCTGGATGCCGTTCTCCGTCGGCCGCAGCGACTCCAGCATCGACTGCTCCAGCCTCGGCTCGAACGTGATCGCGACGAGCGTGCCGTCCGCGGCGTAGCGGGCGGCGACCGCCGGCCCCAGGGCCGCGCGGGCGGCCTCGACCAGGGAATCCGGATCGGCGTTGGCCTTCGCGGCCAGGGACAGCGCTTCGAAGATCCGCACCAGGTCCCGGATGGGCAGGCCCTCGTCGAGCAGCGCCCCCAGGACCCGCTGTATCTGTCCGAGGTTGAGTGCCGCCGGGGTCAGTTCCTCGACGACCACGGGATGGGTGCGCTTCACGACGTCGGTGAGGGCTCGGACGTCCTCCCGGCCCAGTAGCCGGCTGGCGTTGGCGCGGACGACCTCCGCCAGGTGGGTGATGATGACAGAGGCCCGATCGACGACCGTCGCGCCCGCCAGATCGGCCTGATGCCGGAACTCCGTCGGGACCCACTTGCCGGCCAGGCCGAACACGGGCTCGGTCCCGGCATTGCCCGGCAGCGTTTCGAGACCGTCGCCGATGGCCAGCACCGTCCCCGGCGGTGCCTGCCCGCGACCCGCCTCGACGCCGCTGATGCGGATCGCGTACGTCGACAGCGGCAGGTCCAGATCGTCGCGGGTTCTGACCGGCGGCATGACGACGCCCATTTCCAGGGCTACCTTGCGGCGCAGTGCCCGGACCCGCTCGATCAGGTCGCCGCCCGCCGCGTCGACGAGGTCGACGAGGTCGGGGGACAGCGCCAGCTCCAGCGGGTCCACCCGCATCTCGCCCAGCAGGGATTCGGTGGAGTCCGGAGCCGGCGCCGCGGGCACCGCCTCCAGGTCGCCCTCCTTCACCTGTTCTGTCCCGGACAGCCGCTGCGAGCCCAGCAGCACCGCTCCGCCGATGAGCAGGAACGGGATCTTCGGCAGCCCCGGGATCAGGCACAGGCCGATGGCCGCGATTCCGCCGATCTGGAGGGCCTTGCGGTGCTGACCGAGTTGCTGGGCGACCGTCGTGCCCATGTCGCCGTCGTTGGTCGACCGGGTGACGATCAGGCCGGTCGCGACCGACAGCAGCAGCGCCGGGACCTGGGAGACCAGGCCGTCGCCCACGGACAGCAGGCTGTAGGTCTTGATGGCCTCCGCGGCGGACAGTCCGCGCTGGATCATGCCGACGGCGAACCCACCGCCCAGATTGATGATGGTGATGATGATGGCGGCGATGGCGTCGCCCTTGACGAACTTCGAGGCGCCGTCCATCGCGCCGTAGAAGTCGGCCTCGGCCGTGACCTCCAGCCGGCGTTTCCGGGCCTCGACGTCGTCGATGAGCCCGGCGTTCAGGTCGGCGTCAATGGCCATCTGCTTGCCGGGCATCGCGTCTAGGGTGAACCGGGCGCCGACCTCGGCGACCCGTTCGGCGCCTTTCGTGATCACGACAAACTGGATCACGATGAGGATCAGGAAGATGACGAGTCCGACGACGATCGAACCGCCGACGACGAAGTGCCCGAAGGCCTCGATGACGTTGCCGGCGAAGCCGTCGAGCAGCACGAGTCGGGTCGCGCTGACGTTCAGGGCCAGCCGGAACAGGGTCGCGATGAGCAGCAGGGAGGGAAACGCGGAGAAATCCAGCGGGCGGGTCACGTACATGCTGATCAGGACGATGAGCAGGGCTGCGGTGATGTTGGCCGCGATCAGCAGGTCGAGGAGCATCGACGGCAGTGGAACGACCATCATGATGATGATCATGACGATGCCAAGGGGAACGACATACTGGCTGAGCCGTCGTGATGACACTCGGCCTCCCAGGATCAACAGCCCGTGGTGGCCGGTTCCTTGGCCGCCTGCTCGCCGTCCTGGCATGTCACCTATCGGCGCGTGCGGAACGTGGCTGAGGCAGGCCCGGTTTTTCTTTGTTCGGCGGCACCGCTGCCGATCGGCGTGTCGTGCCTGCGACAAGCGCCTCGACTCAAGTGGTCCATATCGGCAGACAGCCCATCTATGACCGTTTCTATGACGTCGTGGCCTATGAGCTGCTGTTTCGCGGCACCGGTGGGGAGGACGCTCCGAAAACCGGGCTCTACGCCACCAGTCAGATCATTGTGAACGCCTTCACCGAGTTCGGGCTCGAACAGATCGTTGGTAGCCGCAGGTGCTTTCTCAATCTGACGAGGGACTTTCTCGTCGGGGACCTGCCTGTGCCGTTTGAGCCGGGGCAGGCCGTGCTGGAGATTCTCGACGACGTCGAGATCGATGATGATGTGCTCTCCGGGGTCAGCCGGCTGACCGACCTCGGATACCAGATCGCCATCCAGGACACCGTCGGCGGTGACGGATACTACGAGCTGCGGAGCCTCGCGGCCTACGCGAAGATCAACATTTTGGGACGGGACCGGGCCTCGCTGGAGAAGAGCGTGGCCGAGCTGCGGGAGTTCTCGAAGATGCAGCTGGTCGCGACCGGGATCGAGACGGACGAGCTCAGCGCCCTGGCCTCCTTCGTCAAGGTTGATTTCTACCAGGGGCAGGCGATCGGCCAGCCCCAGGTGCTGTCGTCCCAGTCGATTTCTCCCTCCAAGCTGCGGCGGCTGGAGCTGCTGGCGGCGCTCAACGCCGAGGATGTCGATCTTGGATCGGTCGTGGAGATCGTGACCGGCGACCCGGGCCTGTCGTTCCGGGTCCTGCGGGCGACGAACTCGGCCTCGGCCGGTCTGCCCCGCAAGGTCTCCTCCGTGCACGACGCCGTGGTCATGCTCGGCCTGACCCGGATCCGGCAGTGGGTCGCGCTGATGCTGGTCACCGACGTCGCGGAGTCGGCGACGGACGACCAGCTGGAGGTGACTATGGCGAGGGCCAGACTCTGCCAGATCGTCGCCGATCGGCTGGACCTGCGCGGCGACACCGCGTTCACGATCGGGCTGCTGGCCGGCATCGCGGACCTCGTCGGAGAACCGGTCGAGGAACTCGCCACGCGGCTGCCGCTGACCACGGACATCACCGAGGCACTGGTCCACCGCACAGGCCGCCTCGGGCGGGTACTCGCGATGGTCAGGGCATACGAGGCCAGCGACCCGAACGCGTTGCACGGCTCCCAGGTCTCCTCTGCCGAGTTCGCCAAGGCGTACCTCGCGGCGGTGGGCTGGTCGGTGAAGACCGTGGGCGGTGTTCTCGGCAGCGGTCCCCGGCGGCTGCCCCCGGTCGCCTCGCAGATCCGGCGGTAGCCGATGCTCGCCGCGCCCGCCGCGTCGCGG
>JABDRL010000281.1 GCA_013041765.1 Dactylosporangium sp.
GCTGGCGGTTGGTCGGCCCTACAGTTCGCGACAGCGGACAGCGTCGCGGGCGCATCCGGCTGGCGGCGGGCTTCCCGGACGCGGCCACCCGAGACCGAAGGAGACCACTCCAGTGACAACCTCCCAGAGACCGGACACCCCCGGGCGACGCGGCGCCCGACGCACCCGGGTCGCCGTGCTGGCCGCCATCGCCGTTGCCACGGCGGCGACCGCGGTCGCCGCCGCGCGTCTCGCCGAGGCCGAGACCACGGCGAGCACCCTGGCGACCACCGAGGTCCCGGCAACCGACTGGCTGCACACCGAGGGCAACAAGATCGTTGATGGGGCCGGCAACCCGGTGTGGCTCACCGGGGCCAACTGGTTCGGGTTCAACGCCTCGGAACGCGTCTTCCACGGCCTGTGGTCTGGCAACATCAATGAGATCACCATGGGCATGGCCGATCGGGGTATCAACATCGTCCGGGTGCCGATCTCCACGGAACTGCTGCTGGAGTGGAAGGCCGGCACCTTCGCCACGGTGAACGTCAACACCTACGTCAACCCGGAACTGACCGGCATGAACAGCCTGGAGATTTTCGATTACTGGCTGGAACTCTGCGAGCAGTACGGCCTCAAGGTGCTGCTGGACGTCCACAGCGCCGAGGCCGACAACTCCGGGCATGTCGCTCCGATGTGGTACCGAGACTCGATCACGCCAGAGCTGTTCTACCAGGGCTGGGAATGGATCGCGGCCCGGTACCAGGACAATGACACCATCGTCGCCTTCGACCTGGAGAACGAGCCGCACGGCAAGGTGGCCGAGAATCCGCGCGCCAAATGGGACGCCTCCACCGATGTCGACAACTGGAAGCACGCGGCCCAGACCGCGGCCCAGCGGATTCTGGCGATCAACCCGAACGTGCTCGTGCTCGTCGAGGGAATCGAGATCTACCCCCGCAGCGGTGCCTCCTGGTCCTCGACGGTCGAGAGCGACTACCACTTCAACTGGTGGGGCGGCAACCTCCGCGGCGTCGCCGACCACCCGATCGACCTGGGCGCCAATGCCGACCAGCTGGTCTACTCCCCGCACGACTACGGTCCGCTGGTGTGGGAGCAGCCGTGGTTCGCCGGGAGCTTCGACAAGACCACGCTGACCGACGACGTGTGGCGGCCCAACTGGTTGTACATCCACGAGGGCGGCACCGCACCGCTGCTGATCGGCGAGTGGGGTGGGCGGCTGGGCCAGGACGACCGGCAGGACCAGTGGATGACCGCCCTGCGTGACCTGATCGCCGAGTACGGGCTGCACCAGACCTTCTGGTGTCTCAACCCCAACTCCGGCGACACCGGGGGACTGCTGCTGGACGACTGGGTCACCTGGGACGAGGAGAAGTACGAACTGCTCAAGGGCGCCCTCTGGCAGTACGACGGCATGTTCGTCGGCCTGGACCACCAGGTCCCGCTCGGCGGTGTCGGTTCCACCACCGGGATCAGCCTCGCCGGCCGCTACAGCGGCGGGGGCGAGGAGGGCGACCTGACCGCACCGACCGCGCCCGGCCAGCCGACCGCCAGCGACGTCACCGCCGCCAGCGCGACGCTGACCTGGACCGCCGCGACCGACAACGTCGGGGTGAGCGCCTACGACGTCCTCCAGGCCACCGGCACCGCCGCCGCGACCGTCGTGGCAACCGTCTCCGGCACCAGCTTCACGGCGACGGGCCTGACCGGAGACACGACCTACGCCTTCAGCGTTCGTGCCCGGGACGCGGCCGGCAACGTCTCGGAGCCCTCACCGGCGGTCACCCTCACCACGCTGGCCGGCGGCGGCAACGATGGCTGCCTGGCGACCTACAAGGTGACGAATTCCTGGTCGGGCGGGTTCATGGGGGAAGTCATCGTCGCCAACACCAGCACCGCGGCGCTCAACGGCTGGACGGTCACCTGGGTCTCGCCGGCGGGAACCACGATCGATTCGCTGTGGAACGGCACGATGACCGTGTCCGGGTCGACGATCACGGTGCAGAACGACAGCCACAACGGCGCCGTGCCGGTAGACGCCACCACGACGTTCGGGTTTGTCGGCAGCGGCGCCAGTACCGGACCGGACGTGATCGGCTGCACCGCGTCATAGGGGCCCGCCGGGGTCCGGAACGGAACCCGGATATCCCGGTCAGCCCCGAGACCGGCGCCGGCCCGGCACCGGGCGTTCATTGACCACGGCCCTGCGGGCCGTGGTCGTGAACACGGGGTTCGTCAACACCCGGTTTCGCACGGCGAACCGCGACCGCAGCGACGTGGTGCGCGAATCGTTGCGGTAGCCGAAGCACACCGGTGCATCAGGCGGCGGCTGTGCATGAAGCCTGGAGGGGCGCGCCATCGGCTGGGTTCCTCTCACACAGAGACTCGTGGCTGTCGCGGGTGGACGGAGTGCCGCCTGCCCGGGGAGGCCCCCATGGTCCCCCTCCTGGCCCCGCAGCGATATCGATGACGTGGTGTTCCACTCTGGCGGGTGAATCGTGGGCGTTCGACGGCAGCCCGGTGAGGCCGGGGCAGGCGTGCTGGATATCGGTGAAGGTCGGTAGCATCACAGTGTCGCGAGCGGACAACCGTGGCACCTGGCTTGGTACGGCCAGGATCCCCTCAGCCGATCGGCCAGCCCGGTGCGGATCGGCCAGTGCACATGGCAGACGGATCGCGCTACCGTTGACGACGATAGAAGTGTGGTGATTCGGGTGACATCGTCCGACCGTTCCAACGCCCGCCGGGACTGGCGCAGCCGGAGTCTGGCCCTGGTGCTGGCCCTGGTGCTGGCGCTCGGCTCGATCGCGCTGGCCGTGTTGCTGGTGCAGGTGGCCCAGGGCTTCGGCCATGCGCTGGGATTCATTCTCACGGTGATCGGCTGGTTCGTGATCATCATAATCAATATCCTGTACTACGCGCCGAACCTGCTCGAGGAGGAGCCACCGCAGGCGGACCCCGGGCCGACGCCGCCGCGGGACGCCGCCGCGGAGGATCTCGGGGACGTCGACACGGTGGTCGTGGCCGACCTGCACGCGGCGCGGGACCTGGACGGCACCAGCGGGCGCTGAGCCCCGCCGGCGACGTCGCTCTTGGCCCCGGCGCCGCCAGAGCCGGGAGTTCAGCGCGCCGCCGCGTCGCGGGCCTGCTGGCGTCGCCAGCCCCGGGCGATCAGGCGGAAGGTCGTCATCGGCAGGCAGCGCCGGGCGATCAGCAACACCCGCGCATCGGCTCCGACCAGGATGCGCTGGCGTCCGCGCCGCATCCCCCGGATGATGGTCCGGGCCGCGGTGTCGGGCGTGGTCATCGCCCGGCGCTCGAATCCCTCGGCATCGGCCGGGCTCGTGTACCGGGCCCGCCGCGCGATGCCGGTGCTGACCCCACCCGGGTACACGCAGCTGACCGCGACCGTGGTGCCGGACAGCTCCGCCATCAGCGTCTCGGACAGGGCACCGACGCCCCCCTTGGCGATGTTGTACGGTCCGTTGGTTGGGAACGGCACAAACGTGTTGATGCTGGCCACATTGACGATCTGGGCTTCGGGCCGCTGGCGGAGCAGGGGCAGGAACGCCTTCACCCCGTGGATGACACCCCACAGGTTCACACCGAGCACCCAGGTGAAGTCGTCGTAGCTGGCGTCCTCGACGGATGCGACGCAGGCGACACCCGCATTGTTGATCAAGATGTCGACCCGGCCGTGGTCTCGGAGCACCGCCGCCGCGAAGTCCTCGACGGCGGTCCGGTCGCTGACATCGACCACCCGCGTCGTCACCCGGGGGGACTGGTCGGCGAGCCCGGCGGTGCGCAGCAGCTCCGGCTCGTCAACATCGCACAGGGCGAGTTCTGCGCCCTGCTCGGCCAATCGGATCGCCAGTGCCCGGCCGATCCCGGATGCCGCGCCCGTCAACGCCACCACCGTGCCGGACAGATTTTTCATCATCGCAGTCTATGGCACAGCCTTCCCGCGGCAGATCCGTCGGGGACGGCGCCGGGGCTATGCGCGCTGGGCCATCCCGCCGTGGCGATCCGCGGATGCGGTCGCCAGGTCCTGCCGGTGCTGGGCCCACCGCTCGATGAGCCCGGTCTGCTCGGCGTGCAGGAAGGCAAAGAACTCCTGGGTCTCTCGTAGGCGCCGGGCGCCGGAGGAACCCGGCCGCAGGATCTGGACTCCCTCGGCGGCGGCGTCCTGGTATGCCTGGACCAGGGGGAGCTGCTGGCCGACGATCACTCCCCAGACATTGTCGTCGAAGATCCGGTAGTGGTCGCTGCGGGAGCCGGGCTCGCGCTGCCTGGTCAGCATCCCCACCGCCACCAGGTAGCGTGCGGCGCCGGAAATGGCCGCGAGGCTGACCCGCAGGCCGCTGGCCAACTCGGCGGCGGTGTAGCTTTCCGCGTCCTCCGCGAGCACGTAGGCGAACACCCGTGCCGGCATCCTCGGAATCCCCGAATTGGCCAGCACCATCGCGAACCGTTCCACGAAGCGCAGCAGCTTCTCCTGGTCACGGGTTGCCGTATCGTCGTCCGGGACGGTCACGATTCCCTCCTTCTGCCGGCCAGGCTACAGGAAACAGAAGATTCAATAACTTCACACAATCGTGAAATTAGTGATAGTTTGCCATCCATGACGACCGCTATCTCGGTATCCGGGTTGGTGAAGACCTTCGGCCGCACCACCGCGCTCGACGGGCTCGATCTGCGGGTCGACGTGGGCGAGGTGCACGGATACCTCGGACCCAACGGCGCGGGGAAGACCACAACCATCCGTATCCTGCTCGGCCTGCTGCGGGCCGGCGGCGGTCACACCACAGTGCTGGGCGGTGATCCGTGGCGGGACGCCGTCGCCCTGCACCGGAGGCTGGCGTACGTCCCGGGCGACGTGAATCTGTGGCCCAACCTCACCGGCGGGGAAGCGATCGACCTGCTCGGCCGGCTTCGCGGGGGGCTGAACCAGCGGCGCCGTGCCGAGTTGCTGGAACGCTTCGACCTGGACCCCACCAAGAAGGGCCGCACCTACTCCAAGGGCAACCGGCAGAAGGTCGCCCTGATCGCCGCCATGGCCTCGGACGTGGAACTGCTGCTGCTGGACGAGCCCACCGCCGGCCTGGACCCGCTCATGGAGGTGGTCTTCCAGGACCTCATCAAACAGCTGAAGGCCGATGGTCGGACGGTGCTCCTGTCCAGCCACATCCTGGCCCAGGTGGAGAAACTCTGCGACAAGGTCAGCATCATCCGGCTCGGCAAGGTCGTGCAGACCGGGACCCTGGCCGAGCTGCGGCACCTGACCCGAACCACCATCGAGGCCGACACCGCCCGACCGGTCACCGGCCTCGGAGATCTTCCCGGGGTGCACCACCTCGAAACCTCCGGCTGCCGGGTCCGCTTCGCCGTCGACGGTGAGCACCTCGACGGGGCCGTCCGGGCCCTGAGCGAGTTCGGCCTGCGCAGCCTGACCAGCCAGCCGCCCACCCTCGAAGAGCTGATGCTGCGCCACTACGGCGATGAGCTCGCGGCCAACGGCGTGGCGGTGGGCGAGGCGGAGACCCGATGACCGCCGCCACCGAGACCAGGTCTGCCCCGCCGGTCGCCCGTCCCCCCGCCAGCAACGTCCTCACCGGGACCGGTGCCCTGCTCCGGTTCAACCTGCGCCGGGACCGTATCCGCATCCCGGCCTGGCTCGGGGTGATCACCGCCATCCAGGTGGCGGGGACCTCCAGCTATCCGGACCTGTACCCCACCCAGGCCGATCGGCAGACCCAGGCCACGATCATGGCCGACAACCCGGCCATGAGGGCCATGACGGGCCCTGGCTACGGACTCGACGACTACACGTTCGGCGCCATGATGACCAACGAGTATCTCGGCATCATGGTGGTCATCGTGGCGCTCATGAGCGTCTTCCTGATGGTCCGGCATACCAGGACCGAGGAGGAGACCGGCCGCGCCGAGCTCGTGCGGGCCAGCGTGGTGGGCCGGTACGCCCAGCTGACGGCGGCGATGGCGACCGTTGCCCTCGCCAACGTCACGCTGGGGACGCTGATCGCCGTCGGGATGGGCGGTCTCGGCATCGAGACCATCGACTGGTCGGGCTCGCTGATGTTCGGCGCGGCGTACGCCTCTGTCGGCCTCGTCTTCGCCGGAATCGCCGCGGTCGTGGCCCAGCTCAGCGAGTACGCCCGCGCGGCTTCCGGTCTGGCGGGAGCGCTGATCGGCGTCGCATACGCCGTGCGGGCCGTCGGTGACACCGCCGACAACGGGCTGTCCTGGCTCTCCCCGATCGGCTGGGCGCAGGCCTCGGCGCCCTACGTGTACGACCGCTGGTGGCCACTGGGGCTTGCCCTGGTCGTGACCGGGGTCCTGGTGGCCGTGGCCTTCGCGCTCAGCGGCCGGCGTGACATCGCCGCCGGTCTACGGGCCGGGCGTGGTGGTGCCGCGGCGGCGTCGGGACTCCTGGGCACGCCCCAGGGCTTCGCCTGGCGGCTGCAACGGGCGAGCGTGCTGTGGTGGAGCTTCGCGATGCTCCTGTCCGGGCTGGCCTACGGCTCGGCCGTTGACGTGATGGAGGAGTACGCCGACAACGAGGTCATCCAGCAGATGGTCGAGGGCCTCGGCGGCGCGACCCTGACCGAGTCGTGGCTGTCGATGATCATCGCCCTGCTGGCGATCGTCTGCACCGTGTTCGCGATCATCGCGGCGCTGCGTCCCCGCCGGGAGGAGACCTCGGGGCGGGCCGAGGCGGTGCTGGCAACGGCCGTGTCCCGGACCCGCTGGGTCGCCACCCACGTGCTCATCGCGCTGGCCGGCGGGGCCGGCCTGCTGCTGGTCGTCGGTCTCGGCCTCGGCGGCGGCGCCGCCATCGCCTCCGGCGACGGCGACTATGTGTGGACCGTGCTCGCCGCGGCGCTGGCCTACGCCCCGGCCCTGTGGTTCACCGCCAGCCTCGCCGTGGCCCTGTTCGGGCTCGCCCCCCGGGCGATCGGCCTGGTCTGGGTGCTGCTGGGCTACGCCGTCTTCATCGTCTACTTCGGCGGGTTGCTCGATCTGCCGAACGGGCTGCTCGACCTGTCCCCGTACACCCACATTCCGCGCATGCCGGCCAGCGACTTCGCAGCCCTTCCGCTGATCATGCTCACGGTGATCGCATCGGGGCTGCTGGCCATCGGCCTGGTCGGGTTCCGGCGGCGCAGCATCGACGCGGTGTGACCGATCACAGTCCGGGACTTCCCTGATTCACGATCGGCTCTTGGTCGCCTATGCTCCTGAACCGTCACCGTCCGGTCTGGGGAACGGCACCCTGGTCTCCACGGCCACAACGCCACGTCAAGGGCGTTCTTCGGAGAGGCCATCGCATGTCGGAATCTG
>JABDRL010000291.1 GCA_013041765.1 Dactylosporangium sp.
CACCAGGCCCGCCCGTCGCAGCCGGCGGACCGCACCGGCGGCGAACCCCGGGCCCGGCCCGGATGGGCCGGCGACGGGGTGTTCCAGCGCCCGCCTCGCCGCGTACTGCCGGCCGCCGAGGACCAAGGCGACCGAGGCCAGCAGGCTTGCGACGATGGAGCCGACCAGGTACCCGTCCGACCCGTCGGCCAGGCCGATGATCAGCAGCGCCACGGCAACGACGATCAGGAGCAGACTAGCCACGATCACAGCCGAACCCTCCGCACCGTCCGTTCCGGCTCTCTTCTGGTGCCTAACGAGCGGACGCCGTCGGAGGTTCGTCGTGCGTGGGGATCAACGCTGACGTCGCCCAGACGGGGCCGCACGGGCATGCCAAACGGCGCCTCGGGTCAGGGGTTCCCACCGAGGCGCCGAGGCTGGTCCCCCGCGCTAGCGACCGGCGCCCTCGCGCGCTCCACCGTAGGAACCGGCGAGACCAACCGTCGCGAGGCCGCCGGTGTTGCCGCCGACCCGTCCTGATCCTTCGGTCCGGCCCATCTCGGCGTCCAGGCCCTGCTCGCGACCGACCAGGTCACGCAGCTGGCTTTCCAGGTACGCCTTGAGCCGGGTGCGGTACTCGCGCTCGAACTGCTTGAGTTCCTCGATGTGCTTCTGCAGCGCCGTCCGCTTGGCGTCCAGGCCGCCCATGGCCTCCTGGTGACGCTGGCGGGCGTCGCGCTCCAACGCGTCCGCCTTGGCCCGCGCGTCCCGCGTCACTTCCTCGGACTTCGCCCGTGCCTCGGTCAGCAGGGTGTCCGCCTCCCGGCGGGCGTCGTTGACGTGATCGTCAGCGGTGCGCTGGGCCATCATGAGCACCCGCAGTGCCTGCTGCTCGCCGTCGGCACCGCTCACCCCGCCGCCCTGGCCGCGAATCTGCTCCAGCTCCGACTGCATGCCCCGGGCCGCCTGCTCGGCCGCGGACTTCTCCCGCTGGATGCGGTCAAGCTGGCCCTTCAGCTCGGCCAGTTCCGCGGCCAGTCGCGGGTCGGCGCCTGGCCCCACCGGACCGGCAGCGCGTCCGCCGCCGCGCTCCAGCTGGGCGCGCAGCTCGTTGTTCTCCTCGATGAGCCGGGCAAGTTCCCGCTCCACCTCATCGAGGAAGGCGTCGACTTCCTCCTCGTCGTACCCCCGTTTGCCGATTGGAGGCTTCTTGAAGGCGACGTTATGGACGTCGGCCGGGGTCAGCGGCATCGAAACTCCTCGGGTTCAGTTGCGGCCGCGTGGTCACTCTTGGTGACCGGTCAGGATACCTGTTCGATCAGTGGCCCAACCACGACGTTCATCAGCACGAACAGAATAACCAGCAGCACAAGGGAAGACAGGTCCACGGCCACGGTACCAATGCGCAGCGGGGGAATCACTCGCCCCAACGCTTTGAGCGGCGGATCCGTCACGCTCCAGAGCATTTCCAGTGCGGCGCGAGCGCCACGACCGGGTTTCCAGCGCCGCCCGAACTGCATCACATAACTCATCACGAACCGGGAAATAATCACCAGAAGGTAGACGCGCAGCAGAATGTACGTCACCTGCAAGAGGACCGAAACCACGATACGTCGCTGCCTCGTCTCAGCTCTGGTTGAAGAACCCACCCTCGGCGATCTTAGCCTTGTCTTCCGCAGTGACCTGCACATTTGCCGGGGAAAGCAGGAAGACTCGGTTCGTCACCCGCTCGAAGTTACCACGCAGGCCGAAAACAAGCCCCGCGGCGAAGTCCACCAGACGCTTGGCGTCGGCCTCGTCCATCTCTGTCAGATTCATGATCACGGGCACGCCGTCACGGAAGTGCTCACCGATGGTACGCGCCTCGTTGTACGTCGTCGGGTGCAACGTTGTGATCTGGTAGCGGCGGTCGTCCGCCGCCTCCTCCTCCGCCGGCGGGGACGACCGCTCCCTCACCTGGACCTGGGTCGCCAGGGCCAGGTTGTCCCTCGTCGGGTAGCTGAAGGTCGTCGAGGTACCCGACCGGGTGATCGGGCGCACCGTCGGCCGCGGAGTCTCGCTACGATCGGCGGTCCTGGCACGCGGAGGCACCGGCGTCTCCTCGACGTCGTCATCCTCGGCATAGTCGTCGCCGTAGCCGCGGTAGCCCCGCTCGTCATATCCACGATCGTCTTCGTCTTCAACCAGGCCGAGCCATACCCCGGCCCTTCGCAGAGCACCCATGCGCGCCCCTCCGTCGTCCACCATGCGGCACTCCCCCCATGACGCGTCGCCTCACGCGCTTGGACCCAGCCCCACCACCATGCGGAAACACAATGGTGTAGTTCAGTGTCCATCGACCAGGTTACCGGAGCGCGGAGCGTTTCCCGAGCACCGCGCTGCCGACACGTACGTGTGTCGAGCCATGTGCAACCGCCGACTCCAGATCGCCGCTCATCCCGGCGGACAGCCAGGACGCATGCGGATACTCGGCACGCACAAACCCCGCAACAGATTGTAATTGCTCAAATGCCTCGTCCGGGGACCAATCACGTGGCGCGACCGCCATAATTCCGCGCAGCGCCAGCCCCGGTGCCGCGTCCACCGCCGCGAGCACGCTCGCCAGCGCCGTGTCCGGATCGGTACCCCCCACGACCGTTCCGCCCCGCCCGGGATCGCCGTCGAGACTGACCTGGACCAGCGCCCCCAGGGCCGAGGTGCGGTGCCGCACGGCCATGTCGCTGAGGGCCGAGGCCAGGACGATCCGGTCCACCGAGTGGACGAGGTCGGCGTACCGCACCACCGATCGGCACTTGTTGCGTTGCAGCCGCCCGAGAAAGTGCCAGGTGACCCCGGCACCGGCGGCCGCAACGGCGGCGGCCTTGGCCGAGGCCTCCTGGTCCCGGTTCTCGCCCAGGTCCCGGACGCCGAGGCCGGCCAGCCGGAGGACGTCGTCGGCCGGGTAGGTCTTGGTCACCGCGATCAGCGATACCTCATCGAAACGGCGGTTGGC
>JABDRL010000295.1 GCA_013041765.1 Dactylosporangium sp.
GGCATGCTGTATGCCACGCCGATGGCGGCCATCGTCGGCACCCTGTTCCTCATTCCACTCGGACTGATGTTCTGGATGTCGTTCAACCACTGGCCGCTGCTGGGCGCCTCGGCGCCCAACGGGGTCGACAACTACCAGGCGCTGACCGACCCGCTGTTCCGCCGGGCGGTCGTCTTCACCCTCAAATACACCCTGGTGACGACGGTCGTGCTGAGCCTGATCGCCTTCGGGCTGGCCCTGCTGGTGCAGGACGCCCGCCCGGGGGTCGGGCTGTTCCGGACGGCGTTCTTCCTCCCGGCGGCGGTCGGCCTGGCCTCGACCAGCCTGCTGTTCTACGGCCTGTTCAACACCGATGCCTCGCTGCTGAACGCCGTCGTGCGGGGGCTGGGACTCGGCCCGGTCGACTGGCTGGGCACCAGCGACAGCGCGCTCTGGTCGACCGTCGGCATGATCACTTGGCGGTTCGCCGGCTTCTACATGCTGATCCTGCTGACCGGCCTGCACGCCATCGATCCGACGCTGTACGAGGCCGCGCGCACCGACGGCGCCAACCGGTGGCAGATCATGCGCCGGGTGACCATCCCGCTGCTGCGGCCGACCATCGCCCTGATGATGGTGCTGTCGGTGACCGGGTCGCTGCTGGCCTTCGACCAGTTCTTCATCCTGACCGGCGGCCGGCACGAGACCGCGACGGTCGTCATCGACATCTACCGGGAGGCGTTCCTCTCCCAGAACCTCGGCCGCGCGGCGGCGGTCTCGGTGGTGACGCTGCTGGTGCTCATCGCCATCAACGGCGGCCAGCTCATGGCCCTCCGCCGCACCGACCACCACTGACCTATCGATTCCAGCTCATCCGACCGCCCCGGGAGCAGCCCCATGTCGTCTGGCCGCCGGGCCACCGCCCGCACCGTTGGCTTCTACTCCACCACGCTGCCGCTGGTGGTGCTGTTCTTCGTCCCGACGGTCTGGACCCTGTACTCCTCCGCCCACGGTCGCCAGGCCACCGAGGGCGGCCACGGTTGGGGCCTGGCCAACTACCGGCGGCTGTTCGACTACGGCAGCGGCATCGGGGCGTACCTGTTCAACACCTCGGCGGCGGCGCTGGTGACGGTGACCGTGACGGTGACGGTGACGACCCTCGGTGGCTACGCCATCGCCCGGCTGTCGTTTCCCGGCAAGAACGTGCTGTTCATGGTGACCCTGTCGATCCTGATGGTGCCCTACACGACGATCCTGATCCCGCTGTACGTCTTCCTCGGCTGGATCGGCCTGCAGAACTCGCTGATCGGTCTCGGCCTGGTGCTCGCCATGTTCCAGCTGCCGTTCGGGCTGTTCATGATGCGCAACTCGTTCGAGGCGCTGCCGGTCGAGCTGGAGGAGGCCGCGCTGATCGACGGCTGCACCCCCGGCGGCGCACTGCGCCGGGTGCTGCTGCCGGGGGTGGTACCCGGCATGGTCACCGTCGCGCTGTTCTCCTTCCTCAGCGCGTGGAACGAGTTCGTCGCTCCCCTGATCTTCCTGACCGACGGCGACAAGTTCACCCTCCCGGTCGCGCTGTTCAACCTCCAGTCGGGCAGCCTCGGCTCGGTCGACTTCGGCGCGCTGCAAGCCGGGGTGGTGACGGCGGCCGTGCCGTGCGTCCTGCTGTTCCTGCTGCTCCAGCGCTACTACGTCCGTGGTTTCACCTCGGGAGCGCTCAAGGGCTGACCGCGAAGCCCATCCCACCACCCCACGTCGACGCGACAAGGAGCGAGCATGACGACCGAACCGGAGACCACCCCCGCCGGCCCGGCCAATCCCACCCCGCACGCGATCAGCGCGCAGCGGCCCCTCGGCCTCGGGCAGGTCACCCTCGACGGCGACGGGCTGCTGGGGGCCTGGCAGCGGCGTAACGCCACGGCCACCCTGCCGCACTGCGTGTCCCACCTCGAACGGGGCGGAGCCCTGGACAACCTGCGCCGGGCCTCGGCGGGTGACGACGGTGAGCACCGTGGCATGTGGTTCTCCGACTCCGACGTCTACAAGACGCTGGAGGCCGTGGCCTGGGAGCTGGGCCGGGGCACCGCATCCGATGTGGACGCGCTGGTCGACTTCCTCACCGAGACCACGGCCCTGCTGGCGAGCGTGCAGGAGGACGACGGCTACCTCAACTCGTACTACACCGGCCAGCGGGCCGACCGGCGCTGGCGGGAGTTGCTGTCCAGCCACGAGCTGTACTGCGCGGGCCATCTCATCCAGGCCGCGGTGGCGGCGGCGCGGGCCGGGGTGGCCGACGACCTCGTCGCGGTCGCCCGCCGGTGCGCCGACCTGCTGGTGCGGCGGTTCGGCCCGGACGGGGTCGAGGGGGTGTGCGGCCACCCGGAGATCGAGACCGCGCTGGCGGAGCTGTACCGGGTCACCGGCCACCGCCCGTACCTGGACCTGGCCACGCGATTCGTGAAGCTGCGCGGCACGGGGCTGCTGGCCGCGGGACTGCCCGACGGACCCCGGTTCGGCCTGCGGTACTACCAGGACCATCTGCCGGTGAGCGCCGCCCCCGAGGTCACCGGGCACGCCGTTCGGCAGCTGTACCTGCTGGCCGGCCTGGTCGACGTCGCCGTGGAGACCGAAGACGCCGAGCTGCTGGACGCTTCGCGGCGGCTGTGGGACAGCGCGTTCCAGACCAAGACCTACATCACCGGGGCGCACGGCTCCCGCCACCGCGACGAGGCCTTCGGCGACCCCTACGAGCTGCCTCCGGACCGCGCCTACGCCGAGACCTGCGCCGCGATCGCCAGCTTCCAGTGGAACTGGCGGATGCTGCTGGCCACCGGCGAGCACCGGCATGCCGACGAGATGGAGCGGGTGCTGTACAACGGCATCGCCGGGGCGACCGCGACCGACGGCCGGCACTTCTTCTACTCCAACCCGCTCCAGCTGCGCACCGGCCACGACGGGTCCGATGAGGACGCTCCGTCCGTCCGGCTGCCGTCGTACTCCTGCTTCTGCTGCCCGCCCAACCTGGCCCGGCTGATGGCCTCCATCCAGGGG
>JABDRL010000300.1 GCA_013041765.1 Dactylosporangium sp.
GGACTGGCCCTCGGGCCGGTCCGGCTGCCTCCGGGCGCCGTCGCCGTCGAGCTGCTCAACCAGCTGCCCTACGTCCAGTGGGACAGCGGCCTCACCGCCAGGGAAACCGCGATCGTCACGCAGCTGCGCCTGCCGCGGGTCGTGCTCGGGCTGCTGGTCGGCGCGACCCTCGCCGTGGCCGGGGGCTGCTACCAGGGAGTCTTCCGCAATCCTCTGGCCGATCCCTACTTCCTGGGGGTTTCCGCCGGCGCGGGCCTCGGCGCCACCGTGGCGATCATTTCCAGCGCCTCGGAAGCCTCCGGGAGCGGCGGGACATCGATCACCGTGCCGCCGGCGGCGTTCGTCGGGGCGCTGGGTGCCGTCGCGCTGACCTACGCGCTGGGGGCCGTCGGCGCCCGGTCCCGCTCTCCGGCGACGCTGCTGCTCGCCGGGATCGCCGTCACGGCCTTCCTCACGGCCGCGCAGACCTTCCTGCAGCAGCATCACATCCACGCCATCCGGGAGGTGTATTCCTGGCTGCTCGGACGCCTGGCCACTGCGGGGTGGCACGATGTGCTGCTGCTCCTGCCGTACAGCGTGGTCAGTATCGGGGCGATGCTCCTCGCCCGGCGCACCCTGGACGTGCTCGCCGTCGGGGACACCGAGGCCACGAGCCTCGGGATGAACCCGCGGCGGGTGCGCTACCTGCTGCTGGTGACGGCGTCACTCGGTACGGCGGCGGCGGTGTCCGTCTCGGGCCTGATCGGATTCGTCGGCATTATCGTTCCGCACCTGGTCCGGCTGCTGTTCGGGACGGCATACCGCGTGATCCTGCCCCTGTCCGCCCTGCTCGGAGCGGCGTTCCTGGCCACGGCCGATCTCGCGGCCCGGACGGTACTCAGTCCCGCGGAGATCCCGATCGGGGTGGTGACCGCGCTCGCCGGGGCGCCGTTCTTCGTCCTGGTCCTGCGGACGACGAGGCGGGTGTCGATGTGAGTGCCGAGGTGAGTGCCGTCAGCGTCGCCGGTCTCGCGGTCGCCCGTGGCGGGGTGGAGATCCTTCGGGGTGTTGATCTTGATGTTCCCCGGGGTTCCTGGGTGACGGTGATCGGTCCGAACGGTGCTGGCAAGTCCACCCTGCTGCACGCGATCGGTGGGCTGCTGCCGGCCACGGGCACGATCGCCCTGTTCGGCACGCCGCTGTCGGGCCTGACCCGCAGGGAGCGGGCGAGGCGGGTCGCGACCGTCGCGCAGAACCCGGTCGTCCCCCCGGGCAGCTGCGTCCTGGACTACGTGCTGCTCGGGCGGACGCCCTACCTTTCGCCCCTCGGCCGGGAATCCGCGACCGACCTGGCGGCCGTCTCCGGTGCCCTGGAACGGCTCAACCTGATGCCATTCGTCGGCCGGACCCTGGAAACCCTGTCGGGCGGCGAGCGGCAGCGGGTGTTCCTGGCGAGAGCCCTGGCCCAGGGGGCGCGGCTGCTGCTGCTCGACGAGCCGACCACGGCCCTGGACATCGGTCACCAGCAGGAAATACTCGAACTGGTCGACGAGTTGCGTGCCGGTGAGGGTCTGACCGTGCTCGCGACCACCCACGAGCTGTCGATCGCCGGCGAGTACGCCGACCGCCTGGTGCTGCTCGCCGGGGGACGGGTAGCGGCGGCCGGCGGTCCGGCTGAGGTGCTGACGGCGGACCTGCTGAGGGAGCACTACGGTGCCCGGGTGCGGATCGTTCCCGGCGAGCACGGCCCGCTTGTGCTGCCTGTCCGGACGCGCCGCGGCCGCTCTCGGTGACGAGCGGTCTCGGTGGCGAGCGGTCGGCGACCCCGGCGGCCCGCCCCGCCGGTCAGCCCGCCATGAGCTGCTCGCCGACGCTGCGGCAGATCGTCGCCCCGTAGTCCTTGCCCAGGGTGTTCCGGTACCGGGCATGTACCCCGAGCGCCCAGCCGTCGCCGACGGCCAGGCAGCTGATGTGCCACAGGCGATCGGCGTCCCGCAGGATCCAGCCGTTCTTGATGGCGGTTCGGGCCGCGACCTCGTCCGGTAGCGCCTGGATGACCCCGAACCGGCCGGCGCCGCGTACCTGGCGCATCTCGGTCAGCAACCATGCTGTCCAGCTGGGGCCGGCGGCCCGGCCGTCGGCGAGGCACGCCGCCAGCCGAGTGATGTCGCGTGTGGACATCTGGGTGAGGCTCCAGGAATTCTGGGTGCCCCGGGTGTCGGCCAGCTCGCAGATGGAGATCATGCGGGTAATCGAGGCGAGGTTGCCGTTGGCGACGTGGAACGTATACGCATTGGTGTTGTCACTGTCCCGGATCATCGTGCTGAGCTGCGACAGTGTCGTCGCACTCGGGGTTCTGCCACGCTCGGCCGCCCGGCGCAGGTAGTCGGCGGCGATCCAGGTCTTGACCATCGATGCGGTGTCGCTGGTGGTCGAGGGATCCGCGGAGCCGACGATCTGCCCCGTCCCAAGGTCCAGGAGTGCCCAGGACCAGTACCCCGACGCCGAGAGCGTGACCCTGGCGGCCTGGAGCAGCGGGTTGCGGGCCGGCTGCGGGCTGGGACTCGGGGAATCCAGCGGCGAGGCCACGGGCGCCGGGGCGCTGGGGGCGAGGGCCTCGGCCGGGGGCGGCGACGGGTCGCTGTCGCTCTGCCCGTGGAACACCCTGTCCAGCCGCAGGTTCGAAACGGGCGAATCCGGAAGATAGGGAGCAACGGTCAGTAGCATGGCACTCCCGACGAGGCATGCCAGTGCGACCCTGACCCGGCGACGACGACCCATGGGTGTTCCCGTCTTTCTGTGATCTCCGACGCCCCCCGGGCAACTGGGCGTGACCGCGAGAGAAGATAGCCTGGTGACGAATGGTGGCCTGCTCCGGCTTCAGCGGCCAAGAGTCGGGCACATCCAGTTCCTGAACTGCCTTCCCCTGTACTGGGGCCTGATGCGGTCGGGCGCGCTGCTCGACATCGATCTGCGCAAGGACAGCCCGGACCGGCTGAGCACGGCGCTCGTGGCCGGGGAGCTGGACATCGGGCCGATCTCGTTGGTGGAGTATCTGCGATCGGCCGAGGACCTGCTTCTGTTGCCCGATCTTGCCGTCGGCAGCGATGGCCCGGTCCATTCCGTCAACCTGGTGTCCACCGTACCGCCGACGGACCTGGACGGGCGGAGGGTCGCCCTGGGCTCCACGTCGCGTACCGGGGTGCTGCTGGCCCGGATGCTGCTGGCCGACCGGTACGGGGTGACACCCCAGTACCTCACGTGTCCGGCGGACCTGGGCGCCATGCTGCGGGTGGCGGACGGTGCGGTGCTGATCGGCGATGTCGCCCTGCGGGCGCTGTCCGAGGCTCCACTGGCCGGCCTGCATGTCACCGATCTCGGCGATGCCTGGAAGTCCTGGACCGGGATGCCCATGGTGTTCGCGGTCTGGGCGGTCCGTCGCGAGTTCGCGATGGCGTACCCCGGGCAGGTGAAGGACGTTCACGAGGCGTTTGTCCGGTCCAGGGAGGTCAGTCTGGCCGAGTTGGACGACCTGGCGGTGGCCGCGGCGCGGTGGGAGCCGTTCGAGGCTTCGACCCTCGCCAGGTACTTCCGGATCTTGGACTTCTCGCTGGGGCCCCGGCAGGTGGCGGGGCTGTGCGAGTTCGCCCGCAGGGCGGCGGAACTCGGGAAGGCGCCGCCGTTGCCCGCTGGCGGGCCGGCCTTCGTCTTCGAAACCTAGGCGCCGCGAGCGCCTCACGTCGGCGTGATCAGCTGCTGGGTGACACTGCGACAGATGCTGGTGCCGTGTGCCATGCCGCTGGCCGTCGGATAGACGGCCTCGACGGCGAGCACCCACGTCGGGGCGACCGCGAGGCAGTTGATGTGCCACTTGCCGTCGCTCAGCGAGACCCAGCCATTCTTGATGGCGGTCTGCTTGGCCTCGGCGGTCGGAAGTACCTCGATCGGGCCGAACCGTCCGGATCCCCGGACGCTACGCATCTCGTTGAGCAGCCAGTCCGTCCACGCCGGTCCGGCTCCTCGGCCGTCGGCGATGCACTCGCCCATCCGCACGGCGTCCCGCGCGGAGATCATCGTGTGTGACCAGGTCCTCCCGGGCTCGCTGTCGGTGAGGCCGCAGATGCTGATGAGCCGGGTGATGGACTCGGTCTGGCCGAGCGTGGTGTAGGTCGTGCTGGCCGCGTTGTTGTCACTATCGCGGATCATGATGCTGAGCTGCTTGAGTGTGGCGGAGGACGGCGTCTGCCCCTTGGCGGCGGCCAGTCGCAGGTAGTCGGCGGCGAGCCACGCTTTGATCATCGATGCGGTGCGCTGGGTCGTGCTGAGGTTCTCCGAGCCGACGATGGAACCGGTGCCTCGCTCCAGCAGCGACCATGACCAGAACCCCGACGACGTGACGGTGACGGTGTCGGCCCGCAGCGGGTCCAGCAGGCTGGCCGGCTTGGGCGGCGCGGGCTGCGTCGCCATCATCAACTGGCTGCCCGCCTTGGCGGCCTCCGGTGCCCACGGGGATCCGGAGCCGTCCGAATACAGCCTGAGGGCCAGCCCGAAGGCCGCGGCGACCAGGACAACGGCGGCCGTCGCTCCGTAGGTGACCATCAGCTTCGTTCGCATCTGATCGGTCCATCTCCCAGAGGCCAATAATTTCGACAAATAGGCCATAAATTACATACGTGGTATATCACACGAGTGTGTTGCGTTCTGGCTGCGGACATGTGGGGCTTTTCGGCTTAATAACCTGTGGTCTGCATTGCCCTGCCCACGTTGCCCGCGCGGTCTGTGGTTCGGGTGTGCCTGACGTGGGTGTTGCCTGGAAGTCTGCTGGAATCTCCCTGGGTCGTGGATCGGTCGATCAGCCCACTCCCCGGTGGAAGCCGCCACGAACGACCATGACGAGTGTGTTGACAATTCGCAACTGTGGATACCTAAGGTTCGTCGGTCGCCGATCGGCTGGAGCCGGCCACGTCGCAGTCTCCTCCCCGGCGGCTGGCAGCACCAGGCGCCCGGATCCGCCACAGGCTACCCTCCACGGGCGGAAGCGAGAGATCAAGTGCTCTGGCACATCCGACCGCACGGCCGGGCCCCGGGGCGCGGGACGCGGTGGCCAGGCCGGATCGGGCGCTGGTCCGCGTAGGCTCGGGTCGTGGGGACCCAGGTGATCAGCGAGATTCTTCAACGTGCCGCAGACGGGGGACGCATCAGCCCGGACGAGGCGCTGCTGCTCTACACCGAGGCGCCGTTCCATGCGCTCGGCGAGGCCGCCGACGTGGTGCGGCGCCGACGCTATCCGGACGGCATCGTGACCTATCTCATTGATCGCAATATCAACTACACCAACATCTGCGTGACCGCCTGCCGGTTCTGTGCGTTTCACCGGGCTCCCAACCACGCGGAAGGCTGGGTGCTCCCGACGGACGAGATCCTGCGGCGCTGTGCGGAGGCGGTCGACCTCGGCGCGACGCAGGTGATGCTCCAGGGCGGGCACCATCCGGAATGCGGCGTCGAGTACTACGAGACCCTGTTCGCCGAGGTCCGGCGGGCCTTCCCCGAGCTTGTGATCCATTCCCTGGGACCGAGCGAGATCCTGCACATGGCGAAGGTCTCCGGGCTGGACATCGCCGAGGCCATCCGCCGGATCCGGGCGGCCGGTCTGGACTCCATCGCCGGAGCCGGCGCCGAGATGCTGCCGGCCCGGCCCCGGCGCGCCATCGCCCCCCTCAAGGAATCCGGCGAGCGGTGGCTGGAGGTGATGGAGATCGCACATCGGCTGGGGATGGAGTCGACGGCGACCATGATGATCGGAACCGGGGAGACCCACGACGAGCGAATCACACATCTTCGGATGATCCGCGACCTTCAGCAGCGTACTGGGGGATTTCGGGCTTTCATCCCATGGACGTACCAGCCAGCGAACAACCATCTCAAAGGCCGCACACAGTGCACGACCCTGGAGTACCTTCGGATGGTGGCACTTGCGCGGTTGTTCCTGGACAACATCGCGCACCTGCAATCGTCCTGGTTGACCACGGGCAAGGACGCCGGCCAGCTGTCCCTGCATCTGGGGGCCGACGATCTGGGGTCGATCATGTTGGAGGAGAATGTGATCTCCTCTGCCGGGGCGCGGCACCGGTCAGGGCTGGTCGAGCTGGTCAGGATGATCCGGGCCGCTGACCGGATTCCGGCGCAGCGCGACACCCGCTACAACCACCTCAGGGTGCACAGAACGCCGCACGACGATCCGCGCGACGAGCGTGTGGTCTCCCACTTCTCGTCAATCGCACTGCCTGTTGTGGAGGTCCAATGAGCCGCGCGGGGATGGACAAGCAGCCCGCCGAGATCGCGGCGATGTTCGACAGCGTCGCCGAGCGGTACGACCGGACCAACGCGGTGCTGGCACTCGGCCGCGACCGTGCCTGGCGGCGCGAGACGATGGCGGCCCTGGGGCTGCGCCCCGGTGAGGTCGTCCTCGACCTAGCCGCCGGGACCGGCGTCTCGACCAGCGAACTGGACCGGGCGGGAGTCCGGGCGGTCGCCGTCGACCTGTCGCTGGGCATGATCGAGGTTGGTCGACGGGAACGTCCCGACGTGACGTTCGTCGCCGGGGACGCGCTGGCGCTGCCGTTCGCCGAGGAGACCTTCGACGCGGTCACGATGTCCTTCGGGCTGCGCAACGTCGCCGACACGGATGCGGCACTGCGGGAGATGCTGCGGGTCACGAAACCCGGTGGACGGTTGCTGATCTGCGAATTCAGCCAGCCGACCCTGGCCCCCGTCCGCACCGTCTACCAGCGGTGCGTCATGTGGGCCCTGCCCGGTCTCGCCAAACAGGTGGCGGGCAGCACGGAGGCGTACGCGTATCTCGTCGAGTCGATCCGTACCTGGCCGGACCAGCAGGCACTGGCCGACCTGATGATGGCCGCTGGCTGGGGCAAGGTGGCCTGGCGCAACCTCACCGGCGGCGTCGTCGCGATGCACCGGGCCATCCGTCCCTAGCGCGCACCTCGTGCCACCGTTGCGGACCCCTGCGGTCGGATGATCTTCATACGGACCTAGACTGACCGCTGGAGTCGCTTGTGAACGTTTCCACGAGGGACCCGGGCTTGACAGGACCGTGCGGAAGCGAGCGAACCTGGTGGCGCTGTGAGTGATGCGGACGCGATAGTCGTTGGCGCGGGGCCTGGCGGCTCCAGTGCCGCATTCCACCTTGCCCGGCACGGTCGAACGGTGCTGCTGCTGGAAAAGAACCAGTTTCCCCGGGACAAGGTCTGCGGCGACGGTCTGACGCCCCGGGCGGTCAAGCAGCTCATCACCATGGGGATCGATACCTCGCCGGAGCGTGGCTGGCACCGGAACCGTGGCCTGCGGGTCATCGGCGGGGGCGTGCGGTTGGCTCTGGACTGGCCGGATCTGGCCAGCTATCCCGACTATGGACTCACCCGAACCCGGCGGGACCTGGACGCGATCCTGGCCGACCGGGCGGTGCGGACCGGGGCGACGCTCAAGACCGGTACCCAGGTCACCGGCCCGATCCTGGACCGCTCCGGGAGCGTGGTCGGGGTGCGGGCGATCGCACCCGGCGGCGAGCCGGTGGAGTACCGGGCCCCGGTGACGATCGCGGCCGATGGCGTCGCCGGTCGATTCGCCCTGTCCCTGGGCATCACCAAGCGCGATGACCGGCCGATGGGCGTCGCGGTGCGCCAGTACTACCGCAGCGAGGTTCGTACCGACGACGACTACCTCGAGTCGTGGATCGAGCTCTACAGCAAGACCGGCCGGATGCTTCCCGGATACGGCTGGATCTTCGGGCTGGGGGATGGTCGCGTCAACGTCGGCCTCGGCGTCCTGAACAGTTCGGTCGCCTTCGGCCGGACCAACTTCAGGGCCATGCTCACCGACTGGTGTGCTGGCACGCCCAAGGAATGGGGGCTGTCGGATCCGGCCAGCGTCGAGGGGCCGGTCCAGGGCGCGGCGCTGCCGATGGGGTTCAACCGCGTGCCGCACTACAGCCGGGGCGTGCTGCTGGTCGGTGACTGCGGCGGCATGGTCAATCCCTTCAACGGGGAGGGCATCGCCTACGCGATGGAGTCCGGAGAGCTGGCCGCCGAGATCGCGGTGCAGGCGCTCGCCCGGCCGGAGGGAGCGGCGCGGGAACGGGCGCTCGCGCACTACTCGACGGAACTCAGAGCGAGGTATGGCGGGTACTACCGGCTGGGCGGCTGGTTCGTCAAGGTCATCGGTCGCCCGCAGCTCATGCAGTTCGCCGCCCGGCATGGCATGCCGCGTCCGACGCTGATGCGATTCGTGCTGAAGTTGATGGCAAACCTGACAGATCCTCGGGATGGCGATGCGACGGACCGGATCATAAACGTGATGTCCAAAATGGCACCAGCTGCCTGATCGTCGATGCTGATGGGACGGATCGCGAAGGTCTGACCGACGAAGTGGGACAGCGGGCAATAGGGTCAAGGCACTAGGCGGAGACAAGGAAGGGCGGGGCAGCAGAGTTATGTCGCTTGCGCCGTACATGCCAATCGTTGGGTTACTCGCCCTCGGTGCGGTTTTTTCACTGATTTCAGTTACTATCGCCCCGTTCGTGGGTCCTCGCCGGCTGAACCGGGCCAAGCTCGATCCCTACGAGTGCGGTATCGAGCCGACACCCCAGCCGATCGGCGGCGGGCGTTTCCCGGTGAAGTTCTACCTGACCGCCATGCTGTTCATCATTTTCGATATAGAGATCGTCTTCCTGTATCCCTGGGCGGTGTCCTTCGAGGCGCTCGGCCTGTTCGGATTCGTGGAGATGGTGCTGTTCATCACGACCGTCTTCATCGCGTACGCCTACGTCTGGCGCCGTGGCGGCCTGGACTGGGAGTGAGGTAAATCCACGATGGGTATCGAGGAAAAGGTCCCGAGCGAGATCCTTCTCACCACCGTCGAGAAGCTGGTGAACTGGACCCGCAAGGCGTCGTTCTGGCCGGCGACCTTCGGCCTGGCCTGCTGTGCCATCGAAATGATGTCCACAGGGGCCGCCCGCTACGACCTGGGTCGGTTCGGGATGGAGGTCTTCCGCGCCAGCCCCCGACAGGCCGATCTGATGATTGTCGCTGGCCGGGTCAGCCAGAAGATGGCGCCCGTGCTTCGGCAGATCTACGACCAGATGCCGGAGCCCAAGTGGGTGCTCTCGATGGGGGTGTGCGCCTCCAGCGGCGGCATGTTCAACAACTACGCCATCGTGCAGGGCGTGGACCATATCGTACCGGTCGACATGTATCTTCCCGGCTGCCCGCCGCGGCCGGAGATGTTGATCGACGCCATTCTCAAGCTGCACGAGAAAATCATGGCTGAGCCGCTGGGCGACCGCCGCCGCATCGCCGCGGAGGAGCAACTGGCCCGAGAGGGCGCCCCGGCGGTCCCGCCCGGGTCGATGCCGTCGAGCTACCGCTTCGACAAGGAGCGCCGGGCGCAGTGGATCGAGGCAGCCCAGCAGGGGCGCGAGGAGCAGTTGCGGATCGAGAACTGGGCGGCGGACCGGGAGACCGAGCAGACGCGCGGGTCCTGGAGCGGGGGCGCGCGGTGAGCCGGGGCATGTTCGGCGTTTCCGGCGCGGGGGACACCTCGGGGTTCGGCGGGCTCGCCCGGCGGGAACCGGCCCAGGAACAGGCCACCCGCCCGTATGGGGACTACTTCGACGAGATCGTCGATGCGCTGGTCGAGGCCTGCGAGGCCTTCGACACCGCCGTCGAGAGGATCGTGGTCGATCGGGGGGAGTTGACGATCCATGTCGCCCCGCGGCACATCGCCGAGATCTGTCAGGCCCTGCGCGACGACGCGGCCCTGCGGTTCGAGCTGTGCTCTTCGGTGTCCGGCGCGGACTACCCGGAACAGCCCGACGGCCGGCGGCTGCATGTGATCTACCAGCTGACCTCGATGACGTTCCGCCGGCGGGTGCGGCTGGAAGCCGCCGTTTCCACCGAGGATCCGCGACTGCCCAGTATCACCGCGATCTATCCGACGGCGGACTGGCAGGAACGTGAGGTATACGACATGTTCGGGATCCTTTTCGACGGGCACCCGAACCTGACGCGCATTCTGATGCCGGACGACTGGGAGGGCCATCCCCAGCGCAAGGACTATCCGCTGGGTGGTGTGCCGGTGGAGTACCGGGGTGCCGAGATTCCCCCACCGGACATGAGGAGGTCATACCAGTGACCACAGAGGACCCTCAGGAGCGCGTGTCCCGGGTCGTCACCGTCGTCGGCGGCGACTGGGACGCGGTGACCGCCGAGCGCGCGGAGACCGACGAGCGCCTGGTCGTCAACATGGGCCCGCAGCACCCGTCGACCCACGGCGTGCTGCGTCTCGTCCTGGAACTGGAGGGCGAGACGGTCACCGAGGCCCGGGCGGTGGTCGGCTACCTGCACACGGGGATCGAGAAGAGCCTCGAATACCGGACGTGGACCCAGGGCACGACGTTCGTGACCCGCATGGACTACCTCTCCCCGATGTTCAACGAGACCGCCTACTGCGTGGGCGTCGAGCGACTGCTGGGCATCGCCGACCAGGTCCCGGACCGGGCGACGACCGTGCGGGTGCTGATGATGGAACTGACCCGGATCGCCTCGCATCTCGTCTGGCTGGCGACCACCGGCCTGGAACTGGGCGCCCTCTCGGTCATGATCTACGGCTTCCGGGAACGGGAGTACATCCTCGACATCTTCGAGCTGGCCAGCGGGCTGCGGATGAACAGCGCCTACATCCGTCCCGGAGGGCTGGCACAGGACCTGCCCGATGAGGCCATCACCAAGATCCGCGAGCTGATCGCCTTCCTGCCGCGGCGGATCGACTCCTACGAGAAGCTGCTGTCGGGCAACCCGATCTGGCGCGAGCGCACGCAGGGCGTCGCCGTGCTCGATGTGGCCGGGTGCCTCGCGCTGGGGGTCACCGGACCGGTGCTGCGCTCCGCGGGACTGGCCTGGGACCTGCGCAAGACGATGCCGTACTGCGGCTACGAGACCTACGAGTTCGACGTGCCGACACACACCGACGCCGACGCGTGGGGGCGGTACGAGGTGCGCCTGGCCGAGATGCGGGAGAGCCTGCGGATCATCGAGCAGGCCCTGGACCGGCTGGAGCCGGGCCCGGTCATGGTCGAGGACAAGAAGATCGCCTGGCCGGCGCAGCTGTCCATCGGACGCGACGGCCTGGGGAACGCGCCGGCTCACATTGCCAAGATCATGGGTCAGTCCATGGAATCGCTGATCCATCACTTCAAGCTGGTCACTGAGGGATTCCGGGTGCCGGCCGGCCAGGTCTACGTCGGCCTGGAATCCCCCAGGGGCGAGTTGGGGGCGCATCTTGTCTCCGACGGCGGCACCCGGCCTGGCCGGGTGCACTTCCGGGATCCGAGCTTTGTCAACCTCCAGGCGTTGCCGGCGATAGCCGAGGGCGGGCTGCTCGCGGACGTCATCGTCGGCGGAGCCTCTCTCGACCCCGTCATGGGTGGGTGTGATCGATGACGTTCAGCGAGTCCACACGGGAGCGCGCCCGGGAGATCGTGGCGCGGTACCCGGAAGGCCGGCAGCGCTCCGCGTTACTGCCCCTGCTGCACCTGGTGCAGTCGGAGGAGGGATACATTTCCCCGGACGGCATCGCCTTCTGCGCGTCCGTGCTCGGGGTGACCAAGGCCGAGGTCTCGGCCGTCGCAACGTTCTACACCATGTACAAGCGAACGCCCACCGGCGAGTGGTTGATCAGCGTCTGTACCAACACCATGTGTGCCTCCAAGGGCGGCGAAGCCGCCTACCAGGCGCTCGTGGAGTACCTCGGGGTGGAGCACGACGGCACGACGCCGGACGGCAAGATCACGCTTGAGCACGCCGAATGCCTGGCGGCCTGCGATTATGCGCCGGTGATGACCGTCAACCATGAGTACTTTGACGAGGTTACCCCCGATATGGCCGTCGAACTTGCCAAGCAGTTGCAGGCGGGGGAACGCCCAGTATCGGGGCGGGGAGCCCGGTTGTGTGGCTTCAAAGAGATATCGCTCCAGCTGGCGGGGTTCCCCGACGAGCGCAGGGGTGCCATCACCGACGGACTGCCCGGAGAGCCGACCCTGGCGGGTAACCGGCTGGCCGAGCGGCACGGCATCTCGGTGGCCGGTTTCGATCCGGACACGCCGATTCCCGCCACTCGACCGGCCGGCGATGCGGGCGGGGCCGGCAAGGAAGAGGCCAAGCCGTGAACATGCCAGATCCAAGTCCGGCGGCGCTCCGGAAACTCGCCCCGGTGCTCACGAAGCGGTGGCTGTCTCCCGACGCCTGGCGTATTGATGTCTACGAGCAGCTCGACGGCTACATGGCGCTGCGCAAGGCGCTGACCGCCGACCCGGATGATCTCATTGCGCTGGTCAAGGCGGCCGGCCTGCGCGGGCGGGGCGGGGCCGGCTTTCCGGCCGGCCTGAAGTGGCAGTTCATTCCACAGAACGACGGCAAGCCGCACTACCTGGTGGTCAACGCCGACGAGGGGGAGCCGGGCACCTGCAAGGACCTGCCCCTGATGATGGCAGACCCGCACTCGCTGATCGAGGGCATCATCATCGCCTCGTACGCCATCCGGGCCAACCGGGCCTTCATCTACATCAGGGGCGAGGCCGTGCACGCCGCACGCCGGCTGCGCAACGCCGTCTCGGAGGCCACGTCGCTGGGCTACCTCGGCACCGACATCCTCGGATCCGGATTCGACCTGGACGTGGTGGTGCACAGCGGCGCCGGCGCCTACATCTGCGGCGAGGAAACGGCGCTGCTGGAGTCGCTGGAGGGCCGCCGGGGACAGCCGAGGCTGCGCCCGCCGTTCCCCGCCACCCACGGCCTCTACGCCAGCCCGACCGTCGTCAACAACGTCGAGACGATCGCGAGCGTGCCGTACATCGTGCTGGGCGGTGCCGCATGGTTCCGCAGCATGGGTACGGAGAAGTCCCCGGGGCCGAAGATCTACTCGGTTTCCGGCCGGGTGCACCGGCCCGGTCAGTACGAATGCTCCCTCGGCGTCACTCTGGGGGAACTGATCGAGCTGGCCGGCGGCATGGCCGAGGGCCACCAGCTGAAGTTCTGGACACCGGGCGGTTCCTCGACCCCGATGCTCACCGCGGAGCATATCCACGTTCCCCTCGACTTCGAGGGGATGGCCAGCGTCGGGACCATGCTGGGAACGACCGCCGTGCAGGTCTTCTCCGATGCGGACGACGTCGTGTACGCCACCTACCGGTGGATCAAGTTCTACCACCACGAGTCCTGCGGCAAGTGCACCCCGTGCCGGGAGGGCAACTACTGGATGGTGCGGATACTGCGGCGGATTCTCTCCGGCGCCGGCCGGCCGGAGGACCTCGATCTGCTGCTCGATACCTGCGGCAACCTGCTCGGCCGGTCGTTCTGCGCGCTGGGGGACGGCGCCACCAGCCCGGTCACCTCGTCGATCAAGTACTTCAGGCAGGACTACCTCGACTACATCGAAGGGCGCCGGGAGCCGATCTTCCAGGACGCCGCCGCCAGCGGCAGCTCCAGCGAAGCCACCGACGCCGAGGCCGAGCTGGCAGGGGCACGCTGATGACTGGGACCGTGAAGCTCACCATCGACGGGGTTGAGATCGAGGCGCCGAGGGGTGCCCTGGTCATCCGGGTGGCGGAAGAGCTGGGCATCGAGATTCCCCGGTTCTGCGACCATCCCCTTCTCGACCCGGCGGGCGCGTGCCGCCAGTGCCTGGTCGAGGTCGCCGGCCAGCGCAAGCCGCTGACGGCGTGCACGCTGACCGTCAGCCCAGGCATGGTGGTGTCCACCCAGCTCACCTCGAAGGTCGCTCGCGACGCCCAGCGGGGGATCATGGAGTTCCTCCTGATCAATCACCCCCTGGACTGCCCGGTCTGCGACAAGGGCGGCGAATGTCCCCTGCAGAACCAGGCGATGTCCGCCGGTCGCGCCGAATCGCGTTTCATCGAGCAGAAACGGACCTACCCCAAGCCCCTGGCGATCTCCTCGCAGGTGCTGCTCGACCGCGAGCGCTGCGTGCTGTGCCAGCGCTGCACCAGGTTCTCCGACGAGATTGCCGGCGACCGCTTCATCGACCTGCTGGAGCGTTCTTCCGACGAGCAGATCGGCATCGCCGACGGCGAGCCGTTCCACAGCTACTTCTCCGGCAACACCATTCAGATCTGTCCGGTCGGGGCGCTGACCAGCGTGCAGTACCGCTTCCGCTCCCGCCCGTTCGATCTGGTCTCCTCGCCCGGTGTCTGCGAGCACTGCGCGGCGGGGTGCGCCCAGCGCACCGATCACCGCCGGGGCACGGTGCTGCGGCGCCTGGCGGGCGACGACCCGGCGGTCAACGAGGAGTGGAACTGCGACAAGGGTCGCTGGGCCTTCCAGTATGTGACGGCGAACGACCGGATCACCGAGCCGATGGTGCGCGACGCCGACAGCGGCGAGCTGCGGCGGGCAAGCTGGCCGGAGGCGTTCGACGCGGCCGCCGCCGGGCTGCGTACGGCGGCGACGGCCGGAGGCGTCGGGGTCCTGACCGGTGGTCGGCTGACCGTCGAGGACGCATACGCCTACGCCAAGTTCGCCCGGGTCGTGCTGGGCACCAACGACATCGACTTCCGGGCCCGTGCGACCTCGGTGGAAGAGACCGAGTTCCTCGCCGCCGCGGTGGTCGGGCGTACCGATGTGACCTACGACGAGATCGAGCGCGCCCCAGCGGTGGTGCTCGTCGGCCTGGAACCGGAGGAGGAATGTCCGATCCTCTTCCTGCGCCTGCGCAAGGCCCGCCACCACCACCGGCAGCGGGTGCTGGCGGTCGCGCCCTTCACCAGCGAGGGGCTGGCGAAGCTGGATGCGACGGTGGTGCCGACCGTTCCCGGGCGGGAACCGGCCGTCCTGGACGGCTCCCGCGACGTTCGGGCGACGCTGGCGGAACCGGGGGCGATCTGCCTGGTCGGGGAACGACTGGCGGCGGTGCCGGGCGGGCTGTCCGGGGCGATCGCGCTGGCCGAGAGCACGGGCGCCAGGCTGGCGTGGGTGCCGAGGCGGGCGGGCGACCGGGGTGCCGTCGAGGCCGGGTGCCTGCCGAACCTGCTGCCAGGAGGGCGACCGGTCACCGACGCGGCGGCCCGCGCCGAGATGGCCCAGGTGTGGAATCTCGAAGCGGGGACCATCCCCAGCACGCCCGGCCGGGACACCGCCGGGATCATCGCGGCGGCCGCGGCCGGGGAGTTGGGCGGCCTGCTCGTCGCCGGGGTCGATCCCGATGATCTTGCCGATCCGCAGGCCACGGAGGCCGCGCTGGACCGGGTCGGCTTCCTGGTGAGCTGCGAGTTGCGGCCCAGCGCCGTCACCGCGCGGGCCGACGTGGTCTTCCCCGTGGCCCCGGCGGTGGAGCGGGCGGGTTCCTACGTCAACTGGGAGGGACGGGTCCGCCCGTTCGCTGCGGCCATGCACCAGGCCGCCTCGGCCGACGCTCCGGTGACGATGCCGGACGCCCGCGTGCTCGACGCGCTGGCCGCCCTGCTGGACGTCGATCTGGGCGGTGGCGAGCTTTCGACCCTGCGCCGGGAACTGGCCGTGGTGGCGGCCATGCCGCTGCCCGGCGCGGAGATCGAGGA
>JABDRL010000320.1 GCA_013041765.1 Dactylosporangium sp.
GCCCTGGAGGGCAGCGGCCACGACACGGTGGCCGCGGCACAGGCCGCCCTGGGGCAAGCCGCGCAGGAACTCGAAGAATGCCTGACCGCGACCATGGCCGCGGTCGAGCAGGCCCAGACCTATTCGGCTCAGCTGTGAGGAACCATGTCCGTCCTCCAAGAGCTCGTGGCCAGGCTGAGAGCCGACGCGGAACAGTTGCCGACCAATACCGTCGTCACCGCCGCGGACCGGTTGACGGTGGCGACTGAGTTGCTGGCGTGGGTACGCCGAGGCTCACCGCATCCCGTCGGAATTCCGCAGCTCACGGGCGCTGTGGAGCACCTGGAACAGGCGTTGCGGGCACTCCACGCCGCCAGGGAGGCGGTCGAGACCTACCTGGCGTCCCTGGGGGTGGCGACCGTTCCGCTGGATGCTTCGACGGGCGAACTGACCCGACGGGCCGCTGTCCCGGACGAGCCGGAGCCCACACCGGCAGAGCGCGACCGCGTGCCTCCGCTGACCGCGTGGTGGGTCGCCAGAATCGACCACCTGGCGGCACCGGATGGTCCGCCTCCGGCCGGGGGCAAGGCCGACTCCGGCGGAAGCAGCGACCGGACCTCGACGACCCGCGATCCCGTCGAGCTGCTGCGTACCGTGGCAGAGCTGGTTCGCAACGACGACCGGGGCCAGTTGCACACCCACCTGCGACAGGCCGATCCGCCGGTGGGACTCGGCCTCGCCGCGGTCTCGCCCACGGCGCTGCGACGGCTTGCGACGGAGTACCTCGGGCATGCTCCGGGTCCGGATGACCTCAAGAAGCTGCGGGCCACTACCGATGACCGGCTCCGGACGCTGCTGCCGGGTCTCGTGCCGAGGGTTCCGCAGACCCTGCTGGCCAGAGTCTGCCGGGTACCCCAGGATCAGCCAGAGCGGGAACGGGAACGGGAACGCCAACGCGAACGGGAACGCCAACGCGAACGGGCCGGGGAGCGCGACGGGGACACCCAGCAGTGGAACGAGGCGGTCGACCACCCCGCCGACTCGGCGGTCGCTGGCGCGGTCCTCGTTGGTCTGCTGCTGCACCGCCTCGGTAAGGGGCCAGACACCATCGGCCGGGATCTGGCAGACCGGGAGCACCTCCATGCCTGATATCCGGGCAAACCTTGTTGCCGCCGTGCGGCAGCGGATCGCGAGAGCCCGAGGTATCGCCCAGGCCGAACGCGAGCGGGCGGAGCAGCGTTCGCTGTCGGCCAAGCAGCAGGTGGAGAAGATCCGACACTCGGCTGTCGACACCGTGGCGGCGTCGGCCGCCGAACGCGACCGGAAGCTGGCGGAGGCCGCAGCCCGGCACGCGACGGTCATCATCAACGTGGCCCGGCATGCCGATACCGCAGCGCTCCAGGCGACCCTGGCAGCGACGGACACCCCCGACGAACCGAATCCGGAAGCCCCAGCCGACGGGACGGCTCCCGGAGCCGCGGGCCTGGCCTGGGATCGGTGGAGTCCCACGGCGATCGAGGTGGGCCAGGTCGCGCCGCCAGTCCGGATCGGTCACGTGCTGCTCCGGGGCATCGAGGTGCCCGCGCTCGTTTCCCTGCTCGACCGCGGCCACATCCTGCTGACCGGCTCCAGCAGATCAGCGATCGACGGCGTCCTCCTCACCCTGCTCATGCGGAGTCTCGGGACCGTGCCGTTTGGCAGCGTGCACCTGTTCGGCTACGACCCCGAGCATCTGGGCGGACGGCTGGCGGCCTTCGCCCCCCTCGCCGGGGCGCGGCTGCTGTCGTTCGCGGGCCCCCGGGGGCTGACGAGCATGCTGGACGGGCTGGTCGATGAGGCCCACCGGATCAGCCAGAAGGTCCTGGCCGGGGAACACGCCAGCCTCCGGGAACGCGCGGCGCGGGGCCACGGGCGCCCCGAGCCGTGGCGGGTGGCGGTGCTGCTCGGGGACGGGACCGAGCCGACCGTGCACGAGCGGGCCCAGATCCGCCGGCTGCTGCGCACCGGGGTCGCCTGTGGCATCCATGTCATCATCTGTGATCTGCCGTTCGAGGCTCCCGACCGCGGCCCCGGGCGCAGCATCGCCACCGTCGATGTCACAACCATCAATATCGACGCCGTCCGGGCGATCGTGGACGTGTATCCCCTGTTTCATGTTGTCCTGGATGATCCGCCGGCCCTGCCGACCGTCACCGACCTGTCGCGAAGCATCGCCGATCACGCGATCATCGGTCCTCCCCCGACGACGCTTGCCAGGTTGCTACCCGATCGCGACAAGATCTGGACCTCCGACTCCACCGAGGGCATCACCACGCCCATCGGCGAGGATGCCAGCGGCCGGCCGGTCCAGCTGTCCCTTTCGGACCATCCACCGCACGCGCTGATCGGGGGCCCGACGGGAAGCGGCAAGACCAACTTCATCTACGCCTGGCTCGCCGGGCTGGCGAGCAGGTACTCCCCGGACGAGCTGGAGCTGTACCTCCTGGACTTCAAGGAGGGGGTGTCATTCGCCCGCTTTGCACCCACCGCCCGGGACTCGACCTGGCTGCCCCACGTACGTCTGGTCGGGTTGAACGTCAACACCGACCGGGAGTTCGGTGTGGCCCTGCTGCGCTACCTCGGCGAAGAGCTGCGCCGCCGGGCCGAGGCGGCCAAGAGCTGGGGCGTCACCAAGCTGGCCGAGCTGCGCCAGGAAGACCCGGATGGCCGGTGGCCCCGCATCATCGCCGTCATCGACGAGTTCCAGGTCCTGTTCGGCGCCAGAGACGCCCTGACCAACCAGGCGGTCGAGCTGCTCGAAGACCTGGCCAGGCGAGGACGCTCGCAGGGCATCCACCTGGTGCTGGCGAGTCAGGACGTATCGGGTATCGAGGCGCTGTGGGGCCGGTCGGCCCTTCTCGCCCAGCTCACCCTGCGCGTCGCCCTCCCGAAGGCCCGTCGGGTCCTGATCGAGACCAACCCGGCCGCCGACGAGGTGCCGAGGTACCACGCCGTGGTCAACACCGATTCGGGTGTCACTTCGGCGAACCAGATCGTCCGGATACCGAACGCTGGTGATCGGGCCGCCTGGCACGAGTTGCTCCTCGATCTGACCGCCAGATCCCTGGCGACGCCGAGCGGCCAGCGTCGCCCCCGGGTGTTCGACGGCGACGCCGTTCCCTCCCTGGACGAGGCGCCCGACTTCCTGGCGCTGCGACCCACGGCCCGGGCCAGAGCGCGAAGTCCCCGGGCCGGGGGCCGGGCCGGCACGCCGATCGCCATCCTCGGCGAGGCCGTGGACGTCGCGGCGCGGTCGGCGTCCGTGGCCCTCGGCCGATCGCCAGGCAGGAACATCGCGGTGCTCGGGACCTCTGCCGCAGAGGCCAGATCGGTCCTCGACGCCTCGGCCCGCTCGCTGGCCCGCCAGTATGACCAGGGCGAGGCCCGGTTCTCCGTGGCGCTGCTCGATGGCGACACCCATCCCGCGATCGGCACGCTACGGACGGCGCTGCCCCCGGATACCGAGTGGTTCGACCGGGACAGCGTTCCGGACCTCCTCAGCCGGACGGTCCTGTCGATAGACGAGCAGCCGGACACACCGCATTTCCTGTTGCTGTACGCGGTGGACGCCGCGGCGCGGCAGCTGGCGGCCCGCGGCCCCCACGGCACCGGCCACGACCTGCTCCGGCAGCTGCTGCACCTGGGGCCGGAACGGCACACCCACCTGATCGGATGGTGGAGAGCGGTCGCCCGCCTGCGGGACGATCTCGGAGGGATCACCGCGAGGTTCGATCCGATCGGCGCATGGGTGGCCCTCGACGTGCACGGCAACGAACTCTCCGCGTTGTCACCCACCGGCGCCCCGCGCTGGTATCCCCGCCCGTGGAGAGCGCTGTTCTTCGATCGCAGGACGCATCGCACCAGCGAGGTCATGATTCCGTACCGGGAGTTCCGATGACGCTCGATCACGGGCAGGCGTACTTCGCCGCGATGGCACAGGTGGCCGCGGCCCAGACCGCGTACGAGCGGGAGTGCCAGGAGATGCGGCAGAGCCACACCGAGCGGGTCCGGATGACCGGCGTTGAGATCAGCCAGTCCGTGGCGTTGGCCTCCTCGTCGGCGGAGAGGGCCCGGTCCGCGAGGGCGCTCGTCGACCAGATCGACATTGATGTCGACATGCTCTGGCACGAGGTGCTACTCGCCGCGCCTCGGGGCGTGGGGCGGGCCAGGACGCTGCCGGAGCCGGAGTCCCTCGACCCCGATCTGGATCTGTCCCGGCACGGCGGGCCGGCGACCGGCGTCGCGGTGCTGCTGTCCGAGGCATACACCATGCTGGAGCGGGTTCGCACGGGGAAGCGGGCGTCCCCAGCCGATTATGTCGGATTCGCCGTACTCGGCGTGATCGGTGCCGCCCTCGGCGTCGTGGCCGCACGGATCCTGCTCGAACTGGGAAGCCTGGTGGACGGCCCGATCGGTGTGGTCCTGCTCGTCGCCGGGCGGCTGTTCGCCATCCTGTCGCCGCTGGTCGGACTGCTGGGCATCAGATGGCTGCTCGATCGCCGGGCGGTCCATTTCGGGTCTGCGGTCATTCCGGTCGTGGTCGTCCCGGGGATTGTGACCGTCATCTCCGTGGTGCTGTTCCTGCCCATCACCGGCTGAGCGCGAAAGCTGAGACCGGGGCGTGCCCCGGTTGGAGCACGCCCCGTGTCGGCCGGTGTATCCAACATGGTCGGCGTCTTGGTCAGGCTGTGCGAGGGCGTCCGGTCACTGCCGGTGGCTCGACATAGGCGGCGGCCACGCGCAGGGAGGTCGCGAGCCGAAGACGGGTCCGCTCGACCGCCACGCCGGTCCGGCTGCGGTCGTCCCGGACGGGCGCGTTCGGCAATGCCGACTCGGCTTCCGCACGGACCATCTGCTGCGTCATCAGAAGGGCGAGAGGTTCTACGTACACGGCGCACTCCAGGTTCTCTGGCTATCCCGACCGCCGGTGGGTTCACTAACGGCCGATTCCAAGAGTGCAGGTTCGTGTTTGCTTTGCCAAGTCGGTTTCATTTCCAACGCGGTACTCATCGATGTCTTTTTCCATCTTCGCAGCTAGAACGAATGCGTTGCCCGACACGAGAGAGGCAGCTCACAAGGGGTAAGCCAGCCCACAATCGACGCTTCGAGACCCGGGTCACTATGCCGCAACACACACCCTCAGCGGCATTCCAAAAAGGCTTTTGAAGTGGCCCACATCTTCACCTGAGGTTCGCCGGAAAGTCATGAATTCACGCGACCCACATCACAGATCATCGACCATCGGGATACGGATGATCGGGACCTCCGCACCGGGTGCGACCCAGGATTCCTCCCCGGCGCTGAGCCCGCTCCAGGCACCGCGAGGCCGCCAGATTCCCGGATTCGACGTCAACGCCCGGCGGGTCGGTCGAGACCGCCCAAGCATGGCATGGCAACGTATGGCCTGAAGCGTCATCGACAACTGTCACGATCTGGGGCGAAGCATGACAGACTACGAGACGACCACGGCGGCTGGCGCGGCCGATCGGCTCGCCGGACTCATCGACGCTGCGGAAGGTGACCGCC
>JABDRL010000337.1 GCA_013041765.1 Dactylosporangium sp.
GGGGCGGGGGGGGGGGGGTGTGGGGGGGTGGGGGGGGGGGGTGTAGGGGGGGGGGGGTTGTAGGGGGTGTGTTGTTATTTCTAAATTACGGTTCCCTGCCCGACAGGTGACGGCTGGAATCCCCCGGCTAGAACTTGGGGGCGTCGGGCGCCTCCAGCAACCCCAGCCGCAGCGCGGTCATCAGCGCCTGGGCCCGGTTGGCGGCGCCCAGCTTCTCGTAGAGCTTGGAGATGTGGGTCTTGGCCGTGGACTCGGAAACGAACAGTTGCTTGGCGATACCGGCGACGCTCATGCCGTCGGCCAGCAGCCGGAGCACCTGGCCCTCTCTCGGCGAGAGCTGCGGCCCGCTCGGGGCGAGCCGGCGTTTCATCGCCTCCGCGAGATCGGCGGCGGTGAACGCCCCGGGGGCCGACGCCGCGTGCCTCGCGGCCGCCACGACCTCGTCCGCCGGAGCGGTCTTCGGGACGAACGCGCTGGCTCCCGCTTCGAGCGCACCGAACAGCTGGTCGTCGCCCGCGTACATGGTGAGCACGACGATCCCCATCGTCGCGCTGGTCTTGCGGAGCGCTCTGGTCGCCTCAAGCCCGCTGCCGTCAGGCAATCGGAGATCCATGATGACCACGTCAGGTTGGAGCGCGCCGGCCTGACGGATGGCCTCTGCGGCCGTGGCCGCCTCGCCGACCACCTCGAACTGACGGTCGCGCTCGAATGCGTGGCGCAAGCCCCGGCGGATCAGGTCGTGGTCGTCAACCAGCAGAACCTTGGTGCGCGTCGTGGGCATTGTCGCGGTAGTGGACATAACGCGGTGCTCTCTCCCTCTGGTGCCTCACACGCTACCGCGCCGGGGCGCGGATCCGAGCACAACGGCCACAGTCGTGCCGTTTGGCACCCGTGGTGTGATCTCCAGGCGCCCTCGGATGCGTTCCGCTCTCTCTGCCATGATCGCAAGTCCGTACCGTCCGCCTGGCTGGGGGTCGGTGATGCCCCTCCCGTCATCGGAGACCTCAACCTGTGCGAACGGCGGGTCGACGGCGCAGGTGACCCAGAGGTTCTCCGCCCCGGCGTGCTTGCGTGCGTTGGTGATGGCCTCCTGCGCGATGCGTAACAGCTCCGCCTCCACCGCGGCGGGAAGCCGGGCGGTCGACTCGTCCAAGGACAGGTGTACCCGAAGCCCGGCGGACGCGCCGACGGTTCGGGCATAGTCGGCGATCGCCGCGGTCAGCCCCCCGTAGCGGTCGACCTCGCTGCGGAGTTCGAACAGGGACAGCCGGAGTTCGGTGATGACCCTGGTGACCTCGCCCCGCAACGCTCGCAGGTCGTCGGCGGCCGCGTCGGCATCGGGCAGCACCGCGATGGCGTTGTCGATCCCGTACCCGACCATGACCAACTCCTGGGCGACACCATCGTGAATCTCACGGGCCAGCCGCTGACGTTCCTCGGTGGTCGCGAGCGACCGGACCTCGTCAAAGAGCAGCGCGGCTTCCAAGCGCAGCGCGGCAGGCGCCGCAATTGCGACGACCTTGGCGACAATGTGCGGAGGATACGCCCCCGGCGTGTCAGTTTCCACCACGACAAGCCCGACTGTACGAACTCCCGCGACAAGGGGGACCACCAGAGCCGACATCTCGCCCGGATCGCCGGTCATCGAGTGGGTCTGGGACCGGGTGCTGGTGTGGGCCTGCTGGCTGGCCCAGGCGTCCGCGACCGCGCTCTCGGTGTCCAGCGCCGTCTCCCACGCCACCCGGTCGGCTCCGTGCTGGGCGAGGACGACGAGACGACCGCCGCCGCTGGCCGACAGCACCGCGGTGCGCATCACCGGCGCGATGGCCTTGAGGTCCTCGATCAGGTGCTCGGCCAGCCCACCCGGGTCGAGGGTCGCCCCGGGCAGTTGCCGGGCCACTCCGCGCAGCTGGGTCAGCAGCCGGGTGGCCTCGGCGTACGGCTGGGGCTGGTTGCCCCGGGCCAGCAGGCTCTGCCGTTGCAGGCCCGCGATGCTGGCCACCAGCGAGGTGAGCACCAGCCACTCCAGGCAGGTCACGGCGTACTCCAGGGTGCGCAGCCGGGCGTCGGCGAGACCGGCCGCGGCCAGCAGCACCCCCGCCAGCGCCAGCAGCCCGATGACCTCCTTCCGCCGCCGCCGGAAGGTGGCCGTGAGCACCGGGACCGGTAGGTACGGCAACATGGCCGCGCTGGCCTGCCCGGCGTCGGGGCCGGCGGTGGAGAGCGCGAGTCCCGCGGCGGCCAGGACGGTGATCACGACCTCGACCATCCGGGCGACCGGGCCGAGGACGCGGTGGGCCGTCCAGATCGTCGCCCCCACCATGGCGAGTACCAGCAGCCCGATCCAGCCCAGGGCGGAGCGGCCGGCCACGGCCAGGCTCAGCCCCGAGACGACCAGGAAGGCGACGACCCTGCCGATGACTGCCACTGGGGGAACGGCGCGGACGATGGAGTTGATCACTGGGCTAGCCGCCGTAGATGGACGCGATCTCGCGGGCGTACCGCTGGAGGACGACCGCCCGCCTGACCTTCATCGACGGGGTGATCTCGCCGGTCGCCTCGGTGAAGTCCTCCGGCAGGATCCGGAACTCCCGGATCGACTCCGCCCGGGAGACGGACTGGTTGGCCTCGGCGATGGCTTCCTGGATCTCGGCGCGCAGGTCCGCGTCGTCCACGAGATCGGTGGTGGGGAGGTCCACCGGGCGGTCGTGGCGCTTCTTCCACAGGGCGAGGGCCTCCTCGTCGAGCGTGACCAGCAGGGAGATGAACGGTCTCCGGTCCCCGATGACCATGCACTGGCTGACCAGGGGATGCGACCGCAGGCGGTCCTCCAGCATCGCTGGGGCGACGTTCTTGCCGGCCGCGGTGATGATGATGTCCTTCTTCCGATCGGTGATGGTCAGGTATCCGTCGTCATCGAGCCGACCGAGGTCCCCGGTGTGGAACCAGCCGTCGGCTTCGACGGCTTCCCTGGTGGCGGCCTCGTCGCGCCAGTATCCCGGGAACACGATGTCGCCCCTGACCATGATCTCGCCGTCCTCGGCGATCCGGACACTCACCCCCGGCAACGGGCGCCCGACACTGCCGATACGCAGGGCGTGGCCGAGGTTGGTCGACACCGCCGGGGAGGTCTCGGTCAGGCCGTACCCCTCCAGGATGGGGATGCCGATGCCGCGGAAGAAATGCCCGAGCTTGACGCCCAGCGGGGCACTGCCGGAGATGGCGCCGCGGCAGCGTCCGCCGATCGCCTCGCGGAGCCGGCTGTAGACGAGCTTGTCGAACACCCGGTGCTGCAACCGCAGCAGCGGGCCTGGTCCGCGGTCGGTGTCCAGGGCGCGGCTGTAGCCGATGGCGACCCGCTCGGCGCGGTCGAAGATGACGCCCTTGCCCTCGGCGTGGGAGCGCTGGCGGGCCGTGTTGTACACCTTCTCGAACACCCTCGGCGCCGCCAGCAGGAACGTGGGCCGGAACGACTGGAGGTGGGTGGCGAGGCGGGGGATGTCGGAGGTGTGCGCGACGATCGCCCGGACCTGGAAGGCCGCGACCTGGATCAGCCTGGCGAACGAGTGGGCCAGGGGCAGGAACAGCAGGGTGCTCTCGCCCTCGCTGATCAGCGCGTGCAGGACCGGCAGCGCGTTGCTGGCGTTGAATCCGATGTTGCGATGCGTCAGCATGCAGCCCTTGGGGTTGCCGGTCGTCCCGCTGGTGTAGATGATCGTCGCGAGATCGCTGGCGGACCTGGACCGCCAGGCCCGCTCGACGGCGTCCGCCGGCGTGTCCGCACCGCCGTCGACGAGCGCGCCGAGGTCGGCGTCCTCGCCGCTGGCCCGCTCGATCCCCCAGACGTGGTCGAGCATCGGCAGCTGCCCGCGTACTTCGCCGACGAGTTCCGCGTGCCGGTCGGTCTCCACGAAACAGGCGACGGCTCCGGAATCAGCCAGGATCCACGCGATCTGCTCGGCACTGGACGTTTCGTAGATCGGTACGGTGACCGCCCCGCAGGCCCAGGCGGCGTAGTCGATCAGCGTCCACTCGTACCGAGTCTTGCTCATCAACCCGACCCGCTGCCCCGGGCCGAGGCCGGCCGCGAGCAGGCCTCTGGCCAGGGCCATGACGTCGTCGCGGAACTGGGCGCAGGAGACCTGGTCCCAGCCGTTCTCGGTCAGCCGGGCGAAGACCGGGGCGGCGGCGGCCTGCTCCGCGTTGGCCCACACGGCGTCGATCAAGGTCACGGTTTCCGCGATGGTCGCAACCGGCGGCACGCTGGACTCGCGCACGTCGAGACTCCTCGTCTGATCCCTTCCCGGGAATCTCTGACCACAACCCGGGACATACCTTGCCGGAAACCTACCCTGCGTCGATCCGCTGGCACAGCAGGTCGTCGTCGAACCCAACCATCAAGCCCCGGTCGTCGTGCCGGGTCGTCGGGAATCGTGCTCCGATCCGGAGGTAGCCTGCGTCGCATGACCGACGTCTCGACCCAGTCAATCGTGATCGCCGCACCACCGGAGCGGGTGGCCGAGGTAATCTGCGACTTCGGGTGCTATCCGGAATGGGCCGCCGCCGTGAGGTCGGCCGAGATTGTCGAGGAGTACGAGGACGGCTACGCCAGCCAGGTCCGATTCGTACTCGACGCTACCATGCTCACCGATGAGTACACGCTGCGTTACGAGTACGCCGAGGACATCAGCCGCATCGAGTGGAGCCTGACGGCTCCCTCGCGGGTGCAGCGGGACCAGCACGGTTCGTACGACATCGTTCCTGGCCCGGATGGTGGCTCGGTTGTGCGGTACACCCTCTCGGTCGATCTGGCGATCGGCATGCCCGGGATGTTGAAACGTAAGGCGGAAAGAATGATCATGGATACGGCGCTGCGGGAGCTGAAGCGTCGCGTTGAGACGCCGATCGGTGCATGACCGTGCGGACGCTCGGCGTTGATGTCGGTGGGACCAAGCTGGCGGCCGGAGTCGTCGATGACTCCGGCGAGGTGCTGACACAGATCAGGAAGATGACCCCGGCGCACGACGCCGCCCAGGCGCGCGATCGGATCATCGGGGTCATCAAGGAACTGCGCGGGCTGCACGAGGTCACGGCCGTCGGCATCGGTGCCGCCGGGTGGATCGATGCCACCCGCTCGACGATCATGTTCGCGCCGAACATCAGCTGGCGGGACGAGCCACTGGCCCGGGAGGTCTCCGAGGCCGTCGGCCTGCCGGTGCTGCTGGAGAACGACGGCAACACCGCGGCGTGGGCCGAGTTCGTGTTCGGGGCGGGCCAGGACTCCGAGGACTCCATGGTGCTGGTCACCGTCGGCACCGGCATCGGCGCCGGGGTGATCGTCAACGGGCGGCTGCTGCGGGGCGCGCACGGGGTCGCCGGGGAACTGGGCCACACCCGGGCCGTGGCCGGCGGGCTGCGGTGCCGGTGCGGCCGGTCCGGCTGCTATGAGCAGTACGCCAGCGGGAGCGCCCTGGTGCGGTACGCCAGAGCGACCGCGACCTCCGACGCCGACCGCGCGCGCGGCCTGCTCGATCTGGTCGGGGGGAACCCCGAGGCGATCACCGGTCCGCTGGTCACCCAGGCCGCCCGGGCCGGCTGCCCCGCCTCGATCGCGGCCTTCGAGGAGGCGGGCCAGTGGCTCGGCCCGTTGCTGGCCGACATCGTCCAGGCGTTCGATCCCCGGGCACTCGTCCTGGGCGGCGGCGTCGCCGAGGCGGGGGAGTTGCTGCTCGGGCCGGCCCGCCGCGCCTACCACGAGGCGCTGTCTCATCGTGGACGGATGCCGGTCGCCCAGCTGCGATCCGCGCGTCTGGGAAACCGGGCTGGGCTGATCGGTGCCGCAGACCTGGTCCGCGGGCTGTGAGCCAGGACAGGAAAGGAGTGCCGGCCATGGCAGACGGTGTCCGACTGCGGATCATGACCTACAACGTGCGTTCGCGGCGCGATGACGTTCCCTCGCTCGTCACCGTCGTGCGGGATCTCGCACCCGATGTGGCGATCATTCAGGAGGGACCCAGGCGGCTGCGCTGGCGGCAGCAGTGCGTCAACCTGGCGCGGCGGACCGGCATGTACTTCGCCGCGGGCGGCCTGCCCGCGCTGGGCAACCTCGTGCTCACCAACATGCGGGTGGGCGTGCGGGACATCGCCGATCTGCGGTTTCCGCTCACCCCGGGCCGGCATCTGCGCGGGGCAGCCCTGGTGACCTGCTCGGCGGCGCGGACCCGGTTCGTCGTGGCCGGCACCCACCTGTCCGTGGACGCCACCGAGCGGGTCGCGCAGGCGACGATGCTCAAGGAGCGGCTGGGGACGATGGGCGCCCCGATGATCGTCGCGGGCGACTTCAACGAGAACTCCGGCGGGGCGGCCTGGCGAACCCTGTCGGACGGGCTGGCCGATGCGGCCCTCCCCGGCGACATGGCGCACCTCGGCACCTACCCCTCCGCGGATCCCGGCGAACGGATCGACGCGGTGTTCGTCGATCCGCGCTGTGTGATCCTCGGCTACCAGGTGGTTGACAGCGAGCTGGCCCGGGCGGCCAGTGATCATCTTCCGGTGGTCGTCGATCTGGTGCTGCCGCGGTAGACCGAAGGTCTTCGTGACAGCAAGGTCCACAGGGGTTGCCAACGGTGCTCGACCCCGAGAGGATTCGACGCCAGAACCGGTGTACAGGGAGACCCACGTGACAAACGACAATGCGACCGCCCCCGTGGCGGCGATCTGGCGTGGTGGCGAACCCGTCTACGACCGGGGTGAGACGGTCTGCGTCATCGGTGCGGGAGCCAGCGGCCTGGCCGCCGTCAAGAACCTCCGGGAGCAGGGCTTTGCCGTTGACTGCTACGAACGGGAGACCGCCGTCGGCGGGGCCTGGAATGCGCGTTCCGGCCGGGGGCCGGCCCCGGCGTCGACGCACCTGATCACCTCCAGACCCTGTGCCCAGTTCCCGGACTTTCCCATGCCGGACGACTGGCCGGATTTCCCCAGACACACCCAGATGCTGGCCTATCTGGAGCGTTACGCCGACCATTTCGGGTTGCGGGAGCACATCTGGTTCGGCACCGACGTGGTGCGGGTGGAGCCGGCGGGCCCGGAACCGTCCGGGGTCAGGCCGGCCGGGGAACCGTCCTCGCGATGGGACGTGTCCATCTCCGGGCAGCGGGGCGGATCGTCGCGGATCATGCGGTACGCCGCCGTCGTCGTCGCCAACGGCCATGCCTTCCTGCCCAACCGCCCCAGCTACGAGGGGCTGGCCGGCTACCGCGGCCAGACCATCCACGCCAGCGAGTACCAGGGACGCAGCCAACTGCGGGGCAAGCGGGTGCTGGTCGTCGGCGCGGGCAACACCGGCTGCGACATCGCGGTGGACGCCGGCCAGGTCGTCACGACGTGCTGGCACTCCAGCCGGCGGGGCTACTGGTACGCGCCGAAGTACGTCCTGGGCCGTCCGGTGGACCAGCTGGCGATCCGGGTGCAGACGATGCGGCTGCCCCAGCGGCTGCGGCGGGCCCTGACCCAGCGCGCGCTGCGGCTGGCCGTCGGCGATCTGACCCGGTTCGGCCTGCGGGCGCCGGACCACCACTTCGCCGAGAGCCACCCGATCGTCAACAGCCAGCTGATCTACCAGATCGGGCACGGCGGCGTCGTACCGGTGCCGGACATCGCCCGCTTCGGCAGGACCGACGTGACCCTGGCCGACGGCCGGGTGATCGAGCCGGACCTCGTCATCTTCGCCACGGGGTACGTCCCGACCTTCGAGTTCCTGGAGCCGGACATCCTGAAGACCGGCGGTGGCGCCCGGCCGAGGCTGCGCTGGCACCTGGCGGCCCCCGACCGCCCGACGCTGGCCGTCGTCGGGCTGCTCCAGCCGGACACCGCGCCGCTCGCCTGTGCCCACTGGCAGAGCGTGCTCTTCGCGAACTGGCTGCGGGTGCTGGACACGGCTCCGGAACGGGCCCGGGAGTTCTGGGACCGCCACGCGGGGGCCGACGAGCGGCGATACCACTTCGCCAAGGTCTCCGACTCGCCCCGGCACCGGTTCGAGGTCAGCCACCTGGTGTACCTGCGGGCGCTGGAACAGGCGCTCAACGATCTGGAGGCGGTCAAGTGACGACCCGTGGCGTCCAGCGGACCAGGGTGGTCCGTCCGATCGAGTGCACCCAGCCGCCGGCCTCCGTCCGGCGGGAGGTGCTGGCGGCCCGCCCGGAGGTGGAGAACCCGGCATCGCCCCCGGTGCTGCTGGTTCCCGGTTTCGGGTACGGGGCGTGGGCGTACGCCGAGCACTGGCTCGACCACATCGCGGAGCGGGGATTCGCCGCCCACGCCATGAGCCTGCGGGGCCACGGCCGCAGCGATGCCGCGCCAGACGCCGACCTGCGGGCCTACGTCCACGACGTCATCCAGATCGCGGCCGGCCTGCCCCGGCAGGCGGTGCTCGTCGGCCACGGCGCGGGGGCGCTGGTGGTCGCGATGGCCCTCTCCCGGTATCCGGCACGGGCCGGGGTGCTGGTCTCACCGGTCTTCGGCGGGTTCGGGACCGCCCTGTCCCTGCTGCGGCGGAACCCGGTCGGGGCGTTCCCCGGGCTGTTCGGTGGGACGGTTCGGCTGGGGCCACGGCAGCTGTTCAGCCGGGCCCTGTCCACGGCGTCCGCCAGGGAATACGCCGACCGGTTGGCGGGCCCGTCCCGGCGCGCCCAGCGGGCGCTGGTCCGGCGGCAGGAACCGGAGCGGCCCGTCGGCGATCCGCCGGTGCTGGTCCTCGGCAGCCCCGACGACCGGATGGTGGCCAGAACGGCGCTGGAACAGGTCGCGGAGCGCTACGGCATCGCGCCCCTGCTGTTTCCCGGGATGGGCCATGACCTGGTGCTCGATGCGCGCTGGCGGGAGCCGGCCGACGCGATCTGCGACTGGCTGCTGAAGCTGCCCTGATCGTTCCGGCCGCGCCGCCCGGCGGCGGGACCGTCAGATCCGGGCGCCGTCGTCGGAGTCGTCGTCTTCGGTCGGACGCAGCCGCCAGACCAGCATGATGAAGCCGACGAGCACCCCGCCGAAGCCCAGCAGCAGCGTCATGTTGGGACTCAGCGGCAGCAGCATCGGCCAGAAGAACAGCGCCAGCCCACCGATGATGGCCGCGATGGCCACCGTGGCCGTTGACGAGATGCGGGGCAGCGGCGGGGGCGGGGGCGGGGTGTAGCCCTCGTCGTCCTCGGCCTCGTCCGGCAGGCCGGTGCCGAAGGTGTCCAGCCCGTCCAGCAGCGACGGCCCGTCGTCTTCCGCCGGTGGGGGCCGATCGGCCGGGGGGTCCCGGTCGGTGCGCCGTCGCCGAGGCGTCTCGCCGGGGGCGGGG
>JABDRL010000433.1 GCA_013041765.1 Dactylosporangium sp.
GGCCATCGCGGCAGCCGCCGCGATGGCCGCCGGGACCAGTCCGTCCGCCTCGGACGGCTGTTCACCGCCGTCGGTGGCCGGGGAAGGAAGTGACCCGCCGTCCGAGGTGTCGTTCCCAGCGGGGACGATCGTCCCGGACCACGGTCCGCCGTCCCGGACGGCGGGCAAGGTCTCGTCCCCGGCCTGGGCGACCGGACGGTGGGCGGTCCCAGCCCTGCCCAGGGCGATCTTGACCATGGCCAGGAACGCGGCGGCGGGCAACGCCGCCGCGATCCACCCGATCACCGAGTACTCGGCCTCCACCACCTGCGCCGAGAGCGACAGCCCGACCGCCGCGACCAGGACGAGCGCGGGAAACGCCACATGCTGGGCCTCGCGCTTACGACGGCGCAACTCCAACCCGGAGGCGATCGACATCAGCTCCAGGACGATCGCGTCGGCCCAGGCCAGCCAACCGCCTTGGCCGTGCGCGGCGGCCAGGTTGTGCACATGGGTGAACGACGCCGCCCCGGCCGCCGAGCCGATCGTCAGCATGATCATGATTTGGGCGACGCCCTCGACGCGGGCGCTCCGGTCGACCCCACCGGCCGGAGCGTCAACGCGGTCGTCGGGTCCCGTCGGCGGGCGGGGGACGCCGGACCGGGGGAGTTCAACGGTGGACGGTATGTTCGTGCTCCTTTCTGTCAGAGGGCATGATCTGGTTGATGCTGGTCATCGCATTACTCCATTCGTGGAAACGGGTCAGGCTGGCCGGAGCCTCTCGGCCGTCAGCCGGTCTGGACGCTGTGCGGGCAACCGCACGAGCCAGTCACCCCCTGAAGGGGGTGACCTCCGCCGTTTTGGACACCACCAGGCACGAATATGACCAACGTCACCTCACTGGGTGTGGAAGATTCGGCTGGTACGTCCCCGCCTGGCGGCATACGCCCGCCCCGCGCCCGCCGCCGATCGGCGAGACGATGCACCCATGCCACTGCCCGCGCTGCCGGTACTCGCGGCCGACGGGCCACTGCTGGACTGGCTGTCGGATCGGATCCTCACCTGGCCGTGGGCGGTGCCCGCCGGCAGCCTCGGACCCGGGGTACCCAGCCGCGACACGCCCCTGCGCGTCCTGGAACGCCACCTGCTCGAAGAGGCCAGCTACCCCGAACGGGACCGGATCTGGGCCGGGATCGTCACCCTCGCCCGCACCCCGGACACCGCCGCCGACTACCGCACCGTCGCGCTGACCCTTGCCGCGAAAGGTCTGCGCGGGTTCCGCAACCGCCTGCCGGCCCGTAACCGCGACGAGGTTTGCGACATCGACGCCGACCTCGCCTACGGCCTGCTACGTCGCGTGACCACGATCGACCTCGCCGCCCCCCGGGTCGGCGGACGGCTGATCGATAGTGCCATCGGCCACGCCAAAGGCCGATGGCGGCTGCACCTCAACCGCCCTACCCCCAGCCTCGTGGACCCCGACACCCGTGCCCAGCCCACCACCGGCAGTCTGCAAGCCAGTTTCGACGCGCTGCTGGCAGCGGCGGCTCGGGCCGGCGAACCACTCGACCCGCGCACCATCGACCTGATCGTCCGTACCCGGCTCGACCGGCAGAGCCTGGAGCAAGCCGCCGCCGAACTCGGGCTGCCCCTCCCCGGGGCCTACAAGCGCCGCAAGCGGGCCGAGGCCCGGCTGCGGCGATTCCTCCCAACCCGGCCGACAGCGAACGTGCGGAGCGAAGGCGTCATGGACAGTGACGCTATCGACGCCGGTCATGCCAGGGCAGACGAGGCATCGGCGGAAGCCCCGACTCGTCGAACGCCGGCAGCCCCTGACCCACGTTGACCAGTTCGGCCACGAGTTCCGTCAGCTCGACCTCGCAGTCGGGATCCGCGTCGATCCGCAGCACCCCGGCGATCCGGTCGGACATCACCAGAACCGGCCCACCGGAGCGGGCCACCAGGCTCCACGTCGGTCCATGGACCACCACGACCATCCCCGCGACCCCCGCGCGGGTGAGCACCTGGTACTCCGGGGGTTCCAGCCGCGCGGCGTCCCAAGCCTCGGCGACGACGTCGGCCAACTCCGGATCGTCTCCGACGAACGCGACATGCGAGCACGTCGCCCCGGAAGCGCGCCGCTTCCATACCGCAGGCGCCAGATCACACAACTCCGTAGCCAGCGCGGTCGCGAGCGTCATCCGTCGCGCGGTGCCACTACCCGTCGCGGGCGCCATATCGACGTTCGGTCCTGCCCCGGAACCGTCGTATGCCCCGTCCGTCGGGTCGTGATCGTCGTCGCGTGCCACCCGGATAGCCTCGCACCCTTCGGCGGATGTCGCGACTGGCCCTGCGGTACCGTCGCCCAAGACCTCGACACCAACGCTGAGACATGGGTGTGGGCGGCCCCGTTTGAGAACCGCCCACACCCATGACCTGCTCAATCGGCGAAGTCGAACTCTCCGTTTTTGGCCCCCGCGAGAAAGGCGTCCCACTCCGCACGGGTGTAGACGATCAACGCCCCCTCGGGATGATGGCTGTGACGAACGGCGACACGACCGCTGCCATCCCTCAACGGACCAGCCTCGACGCAGCTACCGCCGCCGCCGTCGGTCCTGGTGCTAACCCGCCAGGCGATTCCCGCCACCTCGTCGGGAGCGAGCTCTTGGGGAGTCTTGGGGAAGTTCACGACAACTCCTTCGCCGCAGCTGATATCAGCTCGGCCGATGTGCTGGCATCCAGCGTGGCCTCGTACAACCGATCGTACGCCGCAGCGAATCGGTCAACGCCTGGCTCCTCAACGTAGATCGCACCGGCCAAGGTCTCGGTGTAGGCGACGTCCGGATACGGCTCCACCATCGAGAACACCTTGAAGGCTCCGTACGGGGGCGCTGGCGTGCCGGCGCTGAACGGCAGCACCCTGATCTCGATGTGAGGCCGTTCGGCCAACTCCAGCAGCGCCCGCAGCTGCCCGCGCATCACCTCGTTGCCGCCGACCAACCGGCGCAGCAGCGACTCGTCGAGAATCGCCGCGAGTTGGGGTGGCGTCGCACTCGTCAGCGCGGTTCGCTGCCTGGCCATCCGCAGCTCCACCCACTGGTCGATCTCGGAGGCCGAGGCGTCGGGGTCGGCTGCGCTGATGACGGCCTCGGCGAAGGCTCGGGTCTGGAACAGTCCGGGAAACACGGTGTTGTCGAACGAGCGGATCTGCCTGGCCCGCGTCTCCAACCAGACGAAGTCGACGAAGCTTCGATCCTGAAGGTCCCGGGCGTACCCGTCCCACCAGCCCTTCTGCCACACGTCCTCCGCCAGCGTGAGCAGCCCCTTGCGGCGCTCGGAGTCGGACACGCCGTAGAAATCGAGCAGCGCCAGCACCTCCGGCCGCCGGATGGGGTACTCGGCGGCCTCGAACCGGCTGAGCATGGAGGGATCGCGCTGGATGTACTCCGAAGCCTGCCGAAGGTTGAACCCGGCGTCCTCCCGCAGCTCGCGCAACTGTTGGCCGAGCCACTGCGCTCGCAGCGTCGGCCCTTTCTTCTTCGCGGGCAACCTGGCCTCCTCGAAGATCTTGTTGCACCACGCACGGCACAACAACGAACCCAACTTATCAGGAAGCCATGTTAGCAAAAAAGCTAGATTCTCAATATTGAAGTGTGCGGGACGCTGTGTCATTCTGTGAACACGGACGCGGCGGGCCAGACCCGACACGGTGGGACGCCGCAGCACAAAGACCGCCGGAGTGGGCCGGGCCTCGTAAACCATTGGCCCACTCCGGCCCCGAAGCCGGAAGGAACGTGGCCGCATGGACCATCAACCTGACCTCGGATGTCCATTTGTGTACCACACCCGCCCTGGTGGGATCGACGGCGCATCCGACGATCAAGCGTCGCCTGTCGAGCTGACGCGAGTGACGTCTCGCCTCTGACCTGCCGATACGGGCGTATCGGCCTGACGGAACGCCGCCAGCACAAACTCCGGCAACCGAGGGTCGGGCACGCCGGTGCCACGGCGTTCCCGAACTGGGGCGACGGCATCGAGCTTCAACAAGGGCGTGGACACGATGAGATTCCCTACCTTGACCAGGTACGGCGTAGCCGCGCCTGACATCCACCGCGAGCACTGTAATGAGTGCTGAGCAGCGGCGTGACCGATTCCTCGCCAGCTCCCCGGCGATGCGTGACGATGCCTCCGCGTCGTCGGGCGACGGGGTGCGCGCGTCGCGGACCGATCCCGGCGACCGGGTCCCCTCCCGCCAGGCTCGTGACGCGCGCACCCCACATGCGCTACGTCCGGAGGGCCTGTTACCCCAGCCGCTTCCCGACGGCGTCGCGATCTGCCTGCGCTGCATGTGGTGCGACACCACCGCAGACGAACTCGCGGCGGCCCGCCACACCCGGACCACGGCACATCCGACCCTCTACCGCCCGCCCGCTGGCCCGACCACGGGAGACTGACGATGACCGGTGATCCCTTCCATCACGACGACGACCAAGGCGCCGGGGCGCACCATCGGCGTCCGCAGGACTCCCCGCTGGGTGAGGAACCCTCGTCCCTGGCCGCCGACCTGTTCCTGATCATGCTGGACGACGCCTCGGGGCGTCTGCGGGTCCATCCCCGGATCGTCGGGTTCTGCCTGGTCGCAGCTCTGCTCGTCGAGTTGTGGATGGGTGGGCACCTCGTTCTGGCCCGGGGCCGGGTGAGCGTCGTGGGCGGGCGTCCCCTGCCCGAGGACGCCCTACTGCGGGGCACGCTGGGCTGGCTGCTGACCGACCCGGACCAGGCCGAGTGCCGGCCGTGGGTCGAGGCACTGGCCGCCACCGCCGTCGACCGGATGGCCCGCCATCTGGAGGCGGGCGGGTGGATCCGGCTGGTCGAGCGGCGCCGGCTTACTGGCCAGGCGGTGGTCTACGAGCCGATCGACCGTAACCGGGTGTTCTGGCGGACCGGCCGTCTGACCTCCGCCCTGGCCAACGGCCCCACCTGGTCGGATGTGTTCCTGTTCGTCCTGGTCGACGCCGCCGGGTTCACCCCGGCGCTGCTGGTCGACTCGGCGTCCCCACCCACCCGGGAACGCCTGACGGCGGTCGTCGACCGGCTCGGGCAGGTGTACCCCGACGTCGCCGACCTGGCTGGCGTGGTGCGCGCCCTGACCGACCGGGTGGCCACCGCGCCCCGCCGCTGACCACAACCGCTATCCCAGCACAGCCCACCACCAGAGTCCTCCGCGTTTCCCCTCACCTTCTGGAGGTTGATTTCGTATGCCCGTCTCCACCGTTGGTACCACCCTGGCCGCCGATCGGCTCGGCGCGTCGTCGGTGGCGTCCTTCGCCCTGAACGCCGCCGCCCCGATCATGGTCGTCGGCGCCTACGTCACCACCGCCTGGGCGGTCACCGGAGCCGTCCCGGTCAGCCTGGCCCTGCTCGGCATGGGCGCCATCCTCGCAATCTGGGCGGTCGGATACCTGTCGATGGCCCGGCACGTGGTCAATGCCGGCAGCCTCTACACCTTCCTGGCCCACGGCCTCGGCCCGCGGACCGCCACAACCGGGGCCGCCGTGCAACTGCTGGCCTATTCGATGTTGCAGTGGGGCCTGTACGGCATCGTCGGCGTCCAAGCGTCGGCCCTCGCCGCCGACCACCTCGACGTTCATCTGCCCTGGTGGGCCTGGGCGCTGCTGGCCTGGACGGTGGTGGCGTGGCTGGGCACCCGGGGCGTCGTGCTCGGCTCCCGCCTGCTGACCGGGGCGATCATCGTCGAGACCCTGCTCGTCGGCCTGATCATCGTCGTGGATCTGGCCCACCCCGCCCCCGGTGGGGTGTCCTTCGCGGCCCTCGACCCGACGCGGATCACTTCTGGCAGCCTCGGCGCGCTGATCGCGATCTCGGTCACCGCGTTCGTCGGCATCGAGGCGGCCCCCGTGTATTCAGAGGAGGCTCGCCAGCCGAAAAAGACGATCATGGTAGCGACCTACCTCGCCCTGATCCTCATGGTCGTCGTCTACGTCGCCGGCTCCTGGGCCATGAGTGTGGCCGTCGGCCCCGACCAGGTCATCGCCACCGCCGCCGAACTCGGCCCGGACATGCTGCTGGTGCCCGCCTCGACCCACCTCGGCGGCACCGCCCTGGTCGACATTGGACATATACTCCTGCTGACCAGTATCAGCGCCGGGCTGATGGCCTATCACAACGCGGTGGCCCGCACGACGTTCTCCCTGGCCCGGGACCGGGTCCTCCCGCGAGCCCTCGCCCGGACCAGCCCGCGCAGCGGAGCCCCCGTGGCCGCCTCGCTGGCCCAGAGCGCCACCGGCCTCGCGGTGATTCTCGTGTACGCCATGACCGGCTGGGACCCGACCACCAGGCTGTTCTTCTGGCTGGGCACCACCGGAGCCCTCGGTGTGCTGGTCCTGATGACCGGCGCGTCCCTCGCCGTCGTCGGGTACTTCGCCCGCGACCGGCGCGGGGAGAGCCCCTGGGCGACCCGGATCGCCCCCAGCCTCGCCGGGCTCGCCCTGACCGCCTGCGTCGTCCTCGTCGTTGACAACTACGCCGGCCTGCTCGGGGTGGCCCCCACCAGCCCCGCCCGGTGGGCACTGCCCGCCTCCTATCTGGTGGTGGCGGGGCTGGCCTGGGCCTGGAGCCTGTCTGGCGCACGTCGCCGCCCGCACGCCCTGCGCCGGATCGGGCGTGGGGCCAACGCCGCCGAACCCGCTCCCCTGCTGGGAGGACTGCGATGATCGCCGTACGCCTCGCCGGTGGCGAACCCCGCCGCGCCGGACACGACCAGGCCCGAGTCCTCGCCCGCCTGGTGGCCACCGCCTTCGCCGACCTGCCCGTGGTGTCCTGGCTGGTCCCGCTGCGCGCCGAACGACCCGAAGTCCTGCCCCGCTACTTCCGGATCCTCGTCGACCACGCCCTGCACCACGGGTGGGTCGACATGATGCCCGACCGGTCGGCCGTCGCGGTGTGGCTGCCCGCCGGCGACCCCAGCCTGGCAGCCATCACCGACTACGACCAGCGCTTGGCGGACGCCTGCCGGGCCAACGCCGACCGGTTCCGGCAACTGGACCAGGTCATGCACGACACCCACCCGGGCAGTCCACCCCACGAGCACCTGGCCCTGCTGGCGGTCGACCCCCGCCGCCAGGGCACCGGGCTGGGCAGCCGCCTCCTCGACCACCGCCACCGCCTCCTCGACCAGCACCAGCGCCCCGCCTACCTGGAGGCCAGCACCATGCGTAGCGCCCGCCTCTACCAGCGCCACGGCTACCACCACATCGCCGCACCGTTCGCCCCAGCCTCGTGTGGCGCCTCGATGTGGCCAATGTGGCGAGAGCCCCAACCAGCCCAAACACGATGATCTAACTAAAGACGTTGACATCCCGGACATCCGCCGGCAGGCTGATCGAGCAATTACTACCCATATAGCAGCAAGAGGTAACCATGCGTCGCATCACGTTGGTTCGCATCACCCAGTCCAAGGGCACCACGTCAGTGGTCGCCAACTAGCACTCTCATGTGGAGGGCTCCGGTGGCCGTCACCGGAGCCCTCCACATCGCCGTGGCCTAGGCTTGAGTGCCTGTGGTCAGCAACCGCGCACGGTCGGTGCGAGCGCCAGTCGCACGCGGATCAGACCACTGACAGGGCTTCGGTGACCCGGGGCCGTCCGAAACTCGACTACTGATGGTGAACAGATGCATCGCTATCGCACGCACACGTGTGGCCAGTTGACCAGGCAGAACGTTGGACAGGAGGTGCGCCTGTCCGGGTGGCTGCACAATCGCCGCAATCTTGGCGGGCTGCTCTTCGTCGATCTGCGTGATCACTACGGCCTGGTGCAGCTGGTCGCCCGCCCCGGATCGCCGGTGTTGGAGCAGTTGGCGAAGACACCGAAGGAAACCGTCATCAGGGTCGACGGTCGAGTGGTCGCCCGGCAGGGCGAGAACGTCAACCCCAACCTTCCCACCGGGGAGATCGAGGTCGAGGTGGCCGAGGCCGAAGTCCTCGGCACCTGCGGGGAACTGCCGTTCACGGTCTTCCCGGAGGAGGCGGTGTCCGAGGAACGACGACTGACCTACCGGTTCCTGGACCTGCGCAGGCAGCGTATGCACGCCAATGTGATGCTGCGCGCCAGGGTCGTCGCCGCGATCCGGAAGAAGATGACCGATCTGGGATTCGCCGAGTTCCAGACCCCGATCCTCACCAATTCCAGTCCGGAGGGCGCCCGGGACTTCCTCGTTCCCTCCCGGCTGCATCCCGGGCAGTTCTTCGCGCTACCCCAGGCGCCCCAGCAGTTCAAGCAGCTTCTCATGGTCTCCGGATTCGATCGGTATTTCCAGATCGCGCCGTGTTTCCGGGACGAGGACAGCCGCGCCGACCGGTCACCCGGTGAGTTCTACCAGCTCGACCTGGAGATGAGTTTCGTCGAGCAGGACGAGGTCTTCGCCGTGGTCGAGCGGGTCCTGACCGAGCTCTTCCACGATTTCGCACCGGACCGTCGGGTCAACTCGCCGTTCCCGCACATCGCCTACCGCGACGCGATCCTGCACTACGGTACGGACAAGCCCGACCTGCGCGTTCCGCTCCAAATGGTGGACGTGTCCGAGGCGTTCGTCGCCAGCCCGTTCAAGGCGTTCTCCGACAAGCTGGTCCGGGCGATCGCCGTTCCCGGTCTGGCCGACCGTCCCCGGTCGTTCTTCGACAAGATCGAGCAGTTCGCCGTGGCTCAGGGCGCGAAGGGCCTGGCCTGGCTGAAGGTCGACGAGAACCTGACGTTCACCGGACCGGTCGCGAAGTTCGTCGGCGACGTGCGCGACCGGCTGCTGGCCGAGACGAAGTGCGAGCCAGGCAGCGCCCTGTTCCTCTACGCGGCGGACACAGCCGACGCGGTGAACCGGGTCATGGCACCGGTGCGGGTAGAACTCGGACGGCAGGCCGGGCTCTTCGACGAGACGGGCTACCAGTTCTGCTGGATCGTGGACTTCCCGATGTACGAGCGCAACGACGAAGGCGGCATCGAGTTCAGCCACAACCCGTTCTCCATGCCGCAGGGTGGCCTTGACGCCCTCAACAACCAGGACCCGCTGGACATCCTCGCCTGGCAGTACGACATCGTCTGCAACGGCCTGGAACTGTCCTCCGGGCGATCCGCAACCACCGTCCGGAAATCATGTACCGGGCGTTCGAGCTCGCCGGCTACTCCCGGACGGACGTCGAGGAGAAGTTCGGGGGCATGCTCAAGGCCCTCAGCCTGGGGGCTCCGCCCCACGGCGGGATCGCCCCGGGCATCGACCGCATCGTCATGCTGCTGGCCGACGAGCCCAACATCCGCGAGACGATCGCCTTCCCCCTCAACCAGAACGCCCAGGATCTCATGATGGGCGCCCCCAGTGAGGTGTCCACCAAACAACTGACGGACGTCCACATCCGGGTGGCACGACCAAGGGAGCATCCCAAACACACATGAAGCTCTGGCTACCGCCGTACCTGTCGATCCGGCAGGTCGTCAACGGCATTCGGATCGGGACCTTGCCGCCGCTGGCGTTCGAGGTCCCGGACCCGCCCGGTTTCCTCACCGACCTGCTGACCTCCGCATCCACCCCAACATACCGATCTGACCTGGCAAACCTGGTCGTCGGCGCGGGCTGGACCCCCGAGGAGGCCGACGCACTCCTCCAAGATCTCCAGGACGCTCGGGTTCTCGTTCCCGTTCCGGTGCTCGGGGACCGCTACGACCGCCACCGGCTCTACTACCAGCTCATGGGCATTGACGCCGACGCGCAACAGCGTCTGGCCGGTGCGACGGTCGGGCTGATGGGCATGGGAGGCATCGGTACCCACCTCGCGACCCATCTCGCCGCCGCCGGAGTCGGCCGGCTCGTCATCACCGACGGCGACACCGTCGAACTGTCGAACCTCACCCGCCAGACCCTGTTCGACGAGTCCGACGTGGGTCGCCTGAAAGTCGAGGCCGCCGCCGACCACCTGCGCCGCCTGCGCTCCGACCTGACCATCACCGCCATCGCCCGGTCGTTCACGGATCCTGACCTCGCCCGCCTCGTCGCGGCCGAATCGGGCGTCATCCTCCTGTCGGCGGACCGCCCGGCCGACGTCCACTCCTGGACCGGTCACGCCTGCCTCGCAGCCGGAATCCCCTTCAGCGCCTCCGGCTACATCGAAGGACACGGCAGCATCGGACCGCTATTGCACGCACCGGCCACCCCCTGCTTCGAGTGCATTCGCCTCTCGGCACAGGCCCTACCCGAACAGGACCTCGACGAGCGGCAGGTGGGACTGTCGACCCGCGAACTCAACCCAGCCTGGCAGGCGCCCAGCTACGGCCCGCTCAACGCACTCGTGGCCGCGGTCCAGGCCAACGAGGCGATCCGCTGGCTCCTCGGTCTGCCGGCCTCCACCATCGCCCGCCGGATGCTGATCGACTCCCGTACCTACGGGATCACCTGGGAGGACTTCGAACCAGCCCCAGAATGCCCGGCCTGTGGCCGTTCTACCCCGAAGCCAGATCAGTGGGCGGAGATCGCCCAGCAGTACGACGAGGAACGTACCGAGCACTCATTCAACTCGGTCCTGCTCGATGATCTCGTCCCGCGACTGGTCGACGTCGGGCCTGGGATGAGAATCGCCGACGTGGGGGCCGGTGCGGGGCACGTCGCGACCAGGCTCGCCGGCATCGGGGCGAAGGTCGACGCCTTCGAGCCCTCCGCCCCGATGCGGGAACTCCTGCGGAGGAGGGTCGACCACACCGGTGTCCAGGTCCAGATCATCGACGGGGGGCTCGACGCCCTCGCCGACCGGACCGGGCAGTACGAGGCCGTGTGCTGCCTGAACGTCCTCGACCACATCGAGGACCTGTCCGGCGCCGTCCGGCTGCTCCACGACGCCTTGGTGCCAGGCGGCCGGCTCGTGCTGTCGATCCCGCACCCGGTCAAGGACCGGGGAGGCTGGCAGAAGGCCCCCAGCTCGAACGGATGGGACTACCTCCACTACGAGATTCACGGCTACTTCGACGAGGGGCTGTGTGTGAAGGCCCGCGAGGACCGATTCGGCAACGTCCGGGTCCGGAGCGTCCAGAGTCACCACCGGACCGCCTCCCGATACCTCAACGAGATCATCAGCGCGGGCATGACGGTATTGCGGGTCGAGGAGCCCTCGCCCGATCCTCGACACGCCGAGACAGAGCCCGTGATCTACCAGAAGGCGAGCAAGATCCCATACTTCCTGGTCGTCGTAGCCGAGAGGTCACGTCCATGAAGGATGATCTGTTCTCCCGCGACGCGACCGTCAAGGACTTCCTGTTCGACAACCAGGTCGCCACGGTCTTCGACGACATGCTCGTGCGGAGCGTCCCGTTCTACGAGGAAATCCAGCGGATGGTCGTCGAACTGAGTTCCAAGACGATCGGGAACCAGCCCGGAGCCGTCTACGACATCGGCTGCTCGACCGGCACCACCCTCATCCAGCTGATGCAGGCAGTCGATCCGACCAGTCCCGTGAGGTTCTGTGGCATCGAGCCCTCAGACGCGATGAGGGAGAGATTCACCAGCAAACTCGGGGAAACGGGCATCACCCAGTCAGTGGAGCTTCGCGCCGAACCGATCGAGGACATCCCCGAACTACCGGACGCCCGCGTGATCATCATGCTGTTCACACTTCAGTTCGTCCGGCCGATCCAACGCCCGGCAGTAGTCCGGATGCTGCACGACTCCCTGTCCCCGGGAGGGGTGCTCCTCCTCGGCGAGAAGATCGTCGCGGACGACGGCGCGCTGAACCGGACCTACATCGATCTCTACTACGATTTCAAACGTCGCAGCGGGTACAGCACCACCGAGATCGCCCGAAAACGCGAAGCCCTCGAAAACGTGCTGGTCCCCTACCGTCCGACCGAAAACCGGAAGCTGCTGGCCGAGGCTGGATTCGGTCCGGTCGACGAGGTGTTCCGTTGGTACAACTTCGCCCTCTACATCGCCTGTCGAGAATAGGGATCAAAAGTAACAGTCGGCCCGAGTCATGC
>JABDRL010000352.1 GCA_013041765.1 Dactylosporangium sp.
GCCCTGGACAGCAGCACCGCTCAGATCGGGGTTCCAGCGGCGGGGCAGGCCGGCTACACCGGAACGGGGGTCACCGTCGCCGTGCTGGACAGTGGTATCGACGCCGGCCACCCGGACCTCGCCGGGCGCGTCGCCGCGCAGCGGAACTTCACCGAGGGCGCGGAGGACGATCTGGACTACAAGGGGCACGGTACCCACGTTGCCTCCATCATCGCCGGTAGCGGTGCGGCCTCGGACGGCACGTACCAGGGGGTTGCCCCCGGAGCCAGGCTGCTGGACGGCAAGGTCTGCGACCTGGTCGACTGCCAGGAATCGTGGATCCTCGCCGGCATGCAATGGGCGGCCGGTGAGCAACACGCCAACGTGGTCAATCTGAGCCTTGGCGACACCGACACTCCAGAGATCGACGTGGTCGAGCAGGCCGTGGAGACCCTGACCGACACGTACGGGACGCTGTTCGTGGTCTCCTCCGGCAACAGCGGCTCCGGAGACGACGGGCGGGGCTACACCGTCGCGACCCCGGGAAGCGCCGATGCCGCCCTGACCGTCGGAGCGGTGGACGACGCCGAGGCCCTCGCCGGGTTCTCCAGTCGCGGCCCCCGGATCGGCGACGACGGCATCAAACCGGACCTCACCGCGCCGGGCGTCGACATCACCGCGGCCCGGAGCGGCGACTTCAGCAACGTCAAGGACGGCGGCGACGCCACCGGCCAGTATCTGACCGCGTCTGGTACCTCGATGGCGGCTCCGCACGTGGCGGGGGCCGCGGCGATCCTCGCCCAGATTCACCCGGACTGGACCCCGCAGCAGCTGAAGGCGACGCTGATGGCGTCGGCGAAGCCCAACCCGGCGATCGGCGTGTACGGCCAGGGGGCCGGGCGGGTGGACGTCTCCCGAGCGATCGACCAGACGGTCACCGCGGACCCGCCGAGCCTCAGCTTCGGCCGCCAGCTCTGGCCGCACGCCGATGACCCGGTCCGGACCGAGACCGTGGTCTACCGCAACACCGGGAAGACCGAGGTGGACCTGGCCCTGGCCGTGGAAGCGGTCGATGCTGAGGGCAACTCCGCCGCACCGGGCATGTTCACCCTCAGCGCCCCGACGCTGACCGTGCCGGCGGAAGGCCAGGCCGAGGTGACCGTGACCGCCGACACCAGGGTTTCCAGCCCGGACGGGATCGTGAGCGGGCACCTGGTTGCCACCTCCACGGCCGGCGACAGCCAGTCGGTCTCCGCCCCCCTGGCGGTGAACAAGGAAGTCGAAAGCTACGACATCACGATCAATCAGATCGGCAGGGACGGCGAGCCGGCCGCGATCCAGCTGCTGTATCTGTACGGCTCCGACACCAGCTACCAGCGGCTGCGGGAGCCCGGCGGGGACGGAACGGTGACGATCCGGTTGCCCCGGAACCGGTATGTCCTCCAGGCGATCCTGAACGAGGGGGAGGGCGCGGGGCAGACGACCAGCGTGCTGCTCCATCCCCGGCTGGAGGCCACCAGCACGCAGACCATCACCATGGACGCCCGGCTCGGACAGCCGATCTCGGTCACGGTGCCGGATCCGTCGGTCACGCTGGCGGAACTCACGGTCGACTGCACCTGGAATCTCGACAACTACGGCGTCGGCCTCGGCGTCTCGGCGTTCGGCGCGGCTGGTTTCGAGAACCTCTACACGGCGCAGATCGGCGACACCGGGACCGTCCCCGATCTCACCTCAGCGGTCAGCGGATCCTGGCTGCGGCCGTCGGCGGACGGCCAGTGGACCGACAGCCCGGTCGCCTACCGGCTGGCCTGGGCGAAGCCGGGACAGTTCGTCACCGGGTTCCAGCGCGAGGTGGCCACGAAGGACCTGGCCACCGTGCGGGCCGACTACGCGGCCGGGGCGACGGGAGGCGCGGCGGAGGCGGTGGTGTTCCCCTCGGTCCCGGGCCTCAACACCTCGTCCAGGGGGTACGCGATCCCGCTCCCGTTCTCCCGGACCGAGTACTACAACGCCGATCCCGGGGTGCGGTGGGACATGTGGCTGCGGGAGTTCATCCCGCCCAACGCGTACGCCAGGGTCAGCTCGCTGACCGGGACGGCGGTCTACCAGGCCGGGCAGGAGTATCGCGAGACCTGGAACGCCAGCGTGTTCGGGCCGGTCCTGCCGGGGCAGGACCAGGATCCGACGACCCCGGACGGGCAGGTGTTCCGCACGGGGAACACCATCTACGCCAATGTCCCGCTGTTCGGCGACGGCGATGGTCACCCGGGATATTCCCGGGATGTCCAGGGCACCACGACGCTGTACCGGAACGGGACGAAGGTCGACGAAATTCCGTTGGCCGGCTGGGGAGCCTTCGAGGTTCCAGCGGAGAAGGGCACGTACCGGCTGGAGGTGAAGGCCGAGAGTGGCGTCCCGTTCACCCTGTCGACCGGGGTCGAGGCGGCGTGGACGTTCCGGTCGGGGGAGGTGTCCGCCGATGCGTTCATCTCGCTGCCGGTCTGGGCGGTGCGATTCGCGCCGGAACTGCGCCCGGACAACAGCGCCCCGGCGGGCGGGATGCTGGCCATCCCGGTCCAGATCACAGCGCAGTCCGGAGCCACGGTCGGCCGGATCGAACGAGTCGACATCGAGGTTTCCTACGACGATGGTGTCACCTGGCAGAAGACCAGGGTTCTGGGTCCCCCCAGCAACCGGTCGATCATGGTGCGGCACCCTGACGGGGACGGATTCGTGTCGCTCCGGGCCAGGGCAACCGACAGCGGCGGCAGCACCATCGAACAGACGATAATCCATGCGTATCGATACGGGGCGCCAGGGTCGTAGCGTCCTGGACCTTGATGCGGCTCCGGGCGGTGGGCGGTGCCGCGGCCCGGGGAGC
>JABDRL010000360.1 GCA_013041765.1 Dactylosporangium sp.
CGCCACCAGGTCAAACCGACCTTCAGAATCCCCACCGACAGCATCAGCCAACTGGCAGGTCAACGGGGCAAAGAAGCAGCAGAAGTGACTTCACAGGGTAACGTTCGACCCCCGACTTGTTCGGTGCGCCCGGCAGGATTCGAACCTGCGACCTTAGGATTAGAAGTCCTCTGCTCTATCCACTGAGCTACGAGCGCGGATTAGCGCCCCCCAAGCGCCGTGGACACAGGCTACCGCTTGCCTGTGAAGATCGGCTTTGCATATCCCCGCCTCGCCCGACCTTGTGCCGCGGTCGCCGGCCATCTGGGGCTTCGCCGTGCCCCCTCGCCCGGTTCCTGGTCCATGGCGCCGTCCCGGCGCGCCCGGCCTCGGCCCCGACGTGTGGCCGGCCGGGGACCGACGGATGGATGATAGTCACCGCCCTCGTCCGGACCTATGTTGCTCCTATGCAGGTCACCGACTTGCACCCGCTGCCGCTGCTCGTCTCGGCCCGCGTCTACCGAAACGCTGGGCCGACCGAGCCGGTCTTGGACGACTTTGTTGCGGGGCTGGGCGTGGTGTACTCGGTCGGTCCGCCGTACGGCACGCGCCTGCTGTCCCTGTCCGACCTTGCCCGTCTCGCGTGGCCGAGGTCGATGCTGCGCCGCAAGGCGATCGAGACGCTCGATCGGCGACGCGATGCGGTGCGGATCTACGGGCAGCCGCCAGCGCTGATGCTGTCGTTCGACGGGGTCGAGTCGAGTCTGCTGCTTGCCGGTCGGATTTGGGATGACCTGGAGGAGTCCGTGCCCGGCGACATCGTCGTCGGCGTTCCCGCCCGCGACGTCGTGATCGTGACTGGTTCTCGTTCCCCGTCAGGCCTTGAACGGGTGTACCGCGCCGTGGACCGCATGTTCTTCGCGCATCAGCGCCATCCGCTCAGTGGCCGGCTGCTGATTCGTCGGGGCAGAACCTGGGCCGCGCTGGGCGGGACGACGACCTCGGCCAGCGTGACATATTAGGCGAAGTGGACAGATATCCATTTTGTGAGCAGATCAAAGAACTGTCGCCGCGCGGAGGCCTCCGACAACGTCAGATCGTGCATACCTCCTTCAACGCGGGCAAGAGTGACCTGCCGTCCCAGCGACGGCGCCCAGCGTGCCATGGTCGCCACGTCCAGGACGGTGTCCGCAGACCGGGCGGCGTCGCTCCACCTGCTACTGAGCCGGCTGCTGGTCGAGGTCGCGACCAGGATGGGGATCTCGATGGGCAGCCCGGACCGGACCCGGCGCTGCCCGGCGCGAATCGCCCGGATCCACCCCGCGCGCACCGGGAATCCCGCGAGTGGCTTCCAACCGAGATCGTAGGCCCAGTCGCCATCGTGCTCGCGGGAAATCGATCGTCCGTACACCGCGTTGAGGCCCGCCGCCACCCGCGCGGTCGGCGCGACGCGGCCAATCCCCGCGGCCAGCCCGGCAACCAGTCGACGGGCGATCCATGGTCCGTCCAGGTCGAGGAACGGGCTGTTGAGGACGATCGCGTCGACCAGATTCGCCTGGCGACGGTCGTCGGCCCAGAGTACCGAGAGGAGACCCCCCATCGAATGGCCGTTGAGCAGCACCCGGGTGTGCCCGTCCGCTTGCCGGAGCAGGCGGATCGCCTCGTCGATCTCCGGGTAGTACTCGCCAAGGTCGTCACAGTGGCAGGGCGTCTGGTGCCGCATCAGGCTGCGCCCGTACTTGCGTAGGTCAAGGGCGTAGAAATCGATGCCCTGCCCGCAGTAGAAGTCGCCCAGATGCCGCTGGAAGAAATAGTCGACAAAACCGTGGAGGTAGAGCACGGCCGCGTCTGCCGGCGTCGTGGTTCCCGCGAGGCGCCGCACGAGCGTCGCCCTGACCGGTCCCTCCCGGTCACAGCCCAGGTCAATGACCCGAGAGGTGTACGGGGGGCCGAGCACATCGGTCTTCACCCCGGGGACAGTACCTGTAACAGATCGTCTTCGTCGTCGCAAGTTTGTCCACAACGGCTCCACTGTCCACAGGTTTCCCGGCGCGCTCAGCGAAGAGACGAACCTCCACCGCAGGATGGGTCCCGCGGCACCACCCCGGCGGCGGCCACAGTCACCGTTGGGGGACAGCGCCCAGGGGGAGCGGGCAGCCGCAGCGGTCGGAGTACCGGAGCCGAAAACGCTGAGATCAGAGGAGCCATCGCATGAATGACACCGTGGTGACGATCGTGGGGAATGCGCTGAACACTCCAGAATGGCGGCGCTTGGAGCACAGCCAGGTGCTGGTCGCGAAATTCAAGGTGGCCTCCACCTCGCGGCGCTTCGACAAGGAACACGGCCGTTGGGTCGACGGTTCGAGCCTGCGGGTCAGGGTCAACTGCTGGCGTCACCTTGCGGAGAACGTCGCGGCCTCGGTGCTCAGCGGCGATCCGGTGATCGTGACGGGCCGGATGTACACCAGGGACTGGATCGGGGAGGGGGGCCAGCGGCGGGTCTCCTTTGAACTGGACGCCGTCGCCGTTGGCCATGACCTGTCACGGGGGCGAAGCCAGTTCGTTCGGAACCAGCGTGCGCTGGGCACCACGGCGGTTGAGGATGACCAGGCCGAGAGGCGTGTCCGGGGCGAGGCGACGGACCGCGTCGGCGAGCGACACCGACCTGGCCGCCGCAGTGGGACCGCTGACCAGGCATCACCTGATGCGGCGGCCGGAGCCGCCACCAAGTCTTCCCCCGTGTCCGTCGAGGCCTTGGAGATTCTGCAAGCCGCAGGGCTGGCGGGGAAGCCGTTCGATCAGGGCGAAGGTCCGCAGACGGGGGCTGAGCCGGACGAGTCCCGCAGCACCACACCCGCCGACCCCTGGCCACCGCTGCCTGGCGGATCGGAGTTGGTGGGCGCCCAATCCGGCGGGGCGGAAGTCTCCTAGGCTCATCGGGGCCGCTCAGGCGGGCAAGGACGGAATGGGGACGGTCATGGCAACGGCACGGCGAACGCGGAACGGTGCTCGGTGGTCGGCGCACGGGGTGGCGCTGGCCGGTGGCCTGGTGGCCGGTGCGGCGCTGGACGCCGCCTTCGGAGATCCACGGCGATTGCACCCGGTCGCCGGGTTCGGCCAGGCCGCAGCGGCGATCGAACGCCGTCTCCACTCCGACAGCCGGGCCGCTGGTGCGCGGTTCGCCGCAGTGGCCGTGGGCGCGCCCGTCGCGATGGCCGTTGCTGCGGAACTGGTCGTTCGGCGTCGGCCGGCACTGCGGGCGGCCCTGGTCGCCGTGACCACGTGGACCGTGCTGGGGGGCGCGAGCCTGCGAGGGGAAGCCGCGACCATGGCCGGAGCGCTGGCCGGCGGCGACCTCGCCGCCGGCCGTGCTCGCCTGCCGCACCTCTGCGGCCGGGATCCGGTACAGCTCAACGAGAAGGGACTGACCAGAGCCACGGTTGAGTCGGTCGCGGAGAACACCTCCGATGCGGTGGTCGCCCCGCTGCTGTGGGGCGCGGTCGCCGGCCTTCCTGGGCTCGTCGGCTACCGCGCGGTCAACACACTCGACGCGATGGTCGGGTGTCGATCGCCCCGGTACGCGAGGTTCGGGACGCCCTGTGCCCGGCTCGATGACATCGCGAATCTCGCACCCTCTCGGCTCACCGCGGCATTGACGATCGCGGTGGCCCCAATCGTCGGGGGAAGTTCCCGACGCGCGTTCGGTGCCTGGCGACGTGACCGCGCACGCCATCCCAGCCCGAACGCGGGGCAGTGTGAGTCGGCAGCCGCCGGCGCGCTCGACGTCCGGCTCGGCGGCACCAACGTCTACGCGGGACGGGTCGAGCACCGGCCCCAACTCGGTGATGGTCCCCCTCCGGCGGTCGGGGAC
>JABDRL010000368.1 GCA_013041765.1 Dactylosporangium sp.
GAACAGGGGCAGGTGATCCGACGGAACCACCCAGCGGCTCAGGCGACGCGAGAACGGTGGCTCCGCCACCCCGAGCACGCTGGCTCAATCACACGAGCACACCGGCTCCCACCAACGGTCATATGCACTCCGCACGGGTGCCCGGATCACCGAAGCGCCGACTCGATCAGCAGACGGATCGAGTCAGGTCGAGATTGAGCCATCGCCGCTACGACGCCTCGGGGTACCGCCCTTGTGCGTCTGTCCACCCCGCGACAGTTCGGGGTTCTCGGCCGGTCCCAGACGCAGAGCGCGGGGCACGGCACCTGGTGGCCGTGCCCCGCGAGAATGTGACGCGGACGAGCAATGGTCAGGTTCGAGGGATCGAAGGCAGAATCTCCGCCAGCCGGGCTCCGGCGTGCTCGACCTGGGCCCCGGCGCAGGCGATCATCGCAGCACCGATGGTGACGGCCTGCGCTCCGGTGAATCTGATCGAGACGGCGCGGGCGCCGTGGTCGAGGTGGCCCCGGACCTCGATCTCGCTTCCGGTGATCATGCGGACCGGTGCGGTGACGTCCGGGACGGTGTAGATCTAGGTCGTAACCGAATAATTAAAAAAAAAATTGAGCTTGGCGTGCTGGTCGCAGACGGTCGCGTCCCAGAAGTCGGCGCGGGCGTTGAGGTTGGCCCGTTCGGTGTCGTTGCCGGTCAGGCGGGCCATAGCGCGGCAGGTCTCGGCTGTGGCGTACGCCTCGGCAAGCTGATTGGCCTGTTCGATAAGTTTGTCGGCGAGCATGGCGATCTCGATTCGGTGCACGGTGGGCACGATGGTGGTCATCTCGGGTCCGGGGGCGGCTGGTCCGGCGACACCGAATCGGTCGACGAATCCCAGGTGCCCTCCGGCGTGATGCGGCCTCGCCCAGGAAGCAGCGTCGCGAGGACCGTGGTAAAGGCGGCGTGCAACTGTCTCCGGGTCTGCGCGAGACGGCTGCCTCTGGTGCGGTTGGCGTGGCTGTGCTCGATGCTGATCATCGCGGCTTCTCCGGGGACGTCGGGGTCTGGCCGCCGAAGCGCGAAGTGTGCAGCTTCTCGCCGGTGGCAGTGATAATCCAGAAATGCCAGCCGTTGCCCTGTGCTCGTCCCGAGGGGTTGGCGTGGCGGATGACCGCACGCATGGCGCCACTGGGCGAGGCGAAGCGGTGCCCGGTCAGCGGGCCGCTGGTGACGGTGATCGTGTTGGTAGCCGGGTCGAAGGTGCCCCGCGTGAGCGTGCCGGCGTGGCGGGCGAACACCGCCACCGTCACCGCCTCGACGGAGGTATTGACCGAGATCGCTCCGCCGGACCACCGCGACGAGATATTGGCGACCGAGGTGCCGGTCTTGGCGATCTGCTCGCCGGTGAGTTCACCCGTGAAGTCGCTGACAAGTTTGGCCAGTGCCCCACACACCGTTGTATGCCAGGCGGCGGCCATGGACAGCAGCTCACGGTAGGTCTGGTCGGTAACTTCGATATACCCCATGGCAGGTGCTCCCATTCATACGGGACCGAGGCCGCCCGGATCTCGTATCCGGGCATTCCCGGTACGGGATGGTCAAAGGACGAATAGCGCAGGAGCACGGGATGTCATAATTCCCGTCCTTTCGTGCCCGACGCTGATGGGTATGGTGCCGGGATCGCCACAACCATTTCGGTTGATATCCGACACCCCAATCATGACGATTTCGATAACGGGATCAAGTCGTCTCGCACCATTCCATAAAGGCATCCGACGCGAATGTGACAGGCCAACATCCCGGCCCACACCGACCTATGGGGTGCGGGATATCGCGCGCCAGCGGCCAATCTGGCACGCCAACAATCAGAATCACCCCGACATCGATACTGATATACCCGGCACCGGCGCGTTGCTGGGATCACCCATGCGCACACGCACGCATGTGGGGCCGGGCCTTGCGGCCCGACCCCACGGTGGAAATCGGTCGGTCAGTCGGTGGTGGCCAGTGCGGTGACCTTGCGGGTGTTCGGGTCGCCGTCATCGGCATGCTTGATCAAGCCCTGGGTGATCAAGTAGTCAAGGTTGTTCTGAATGGCACCGGGACTTCGGATGATCTCGCGTGAAATGTCACCAGCACTGAAATCGTGGCCAGGGTGGGCGTTGATGAACTCGACGACCATGTCCCGCAACTCGCCCTTGTGAAGTCTGGCCTGCCCGTCGCTGTTTTCGCTGGGACGGCCGCCAGATGAACGGCGGACGTTGACGGTGCTGGCCCGCCGGGGCATGGGCCGGTGGCAATGCGGGCAGGTCTCGCGGGCGGTGGCGCGTGACAGGTCCACGGTTGCTAGGTCAGCCGCACCACGCAACCACAGGTCAACCCCGTTGTCATCGGTAGCCGGCTGTCGAACGGCGGCCTCGACGATCTCCATGGCGGTCAGCACTCGGGCCACGATCGCCGACCGCAGCCCCGACTCGTCGGCCAGGTCAGCGGCGCTCACGCCTGTGGGGTGATCACCAAGGATCCCGGCAACAACGGCAATCTTGAAACGATTGGCGCTATTGGTCGGCGCTCCCGAAACGGGCGCACCGGGCACCGACGCGGTGGTGGTCGCCTCGCCGGCTGGCGCATCGGTGTCAACGTCGGTGGCCTGCTGATCGGTGGTTTCGTCGCCGCCGTCGCTGTCATCGACGTCGCTGTCATCAGACTCGCTGATGGCCATGGTCCAGATATCGGCGGCCCTGCGGCCGTTGTTGTAGGAGCCGGGAGTACGCGTCACGGTGCCGGCCTTTTCCAGCACGGTCAAGGCTTTTCCGGCGGTCGACGGCGACAGTCCGGCGGTTTCGGCGACGACGCGGGCCGGAATCCCCTCGGGGTGCCCGTGCAAGACGCGAATGATGGTATCGACAGTTGATGGGGTCATGTTTTCGGTCATGACGGATTACCTCTCAAAGATAGGCGCGGAAGCGTCTTTTTCGGAATACGCTGGTAGCGTGTTCTTCCGGCGTGATCGGGGCTATCTGATTGCCCCGCACGTCCATGGACGCTCGATACCACATCGGTTGTCAATAGCCCCACTCAAGACTCTTTCAACAATTCTTCGATCGGCGTGTTCGGTTATACCACGCCACATTTCCGATAGGTTTTGTGCACGCTGTCATCGCCCCTGACGCGCGATACGTGCGTCACGGGGTATCGGTGTTGGGTAGCGTGCGGCGCCGGCTCACCGCCGGGCCTGCCGCCTTCATCGTGGTAACGCTATTCGGCCCACATCGTTCACCATTCGTATTTACAGATAGCGTCAAAGGGAAACACCCCGGGTCGCCAGAAATCCAATCGGTTCGATGGCGTTTCCACGAGCCGCCGGATAGCCGTCGTGAATCTCGAAATGCAGGTGTGGCCCCGACGAATTGCCGGACGATCCCACCGATCCGACGGGCTGCCCGGCGCTCACGGTCTGTCCGACGCTGACCGCCGGTGCGCGCAGCAGGTGGCAGGAGCGGGACACAACATTGCCCCGGTGCCGGATCTCCAGATACCAGCCACACCCGCCGAGGCCGGGATAGCCGTCGGCATCGCACGGTGACGGCGTCTGGCCGACCGGGTAGAACCGCCCCGCGACGTTACACACGGCCGTGACCACGACCCCGCCGGAGGCAGCGCGAATGATCATGCCCCGGTTCGCTTCGAGATCAATGCCCTGGTGATCGGGACGTGCGGCGGTACGGAACCCGGAGATCACCCCGCCGGGCACCGGCCGGGTCCACCCAGCGGCGCTGATCGTGACGGGGTCGCAGGCCGGCAGCCTGCCGCCAACGAATGCTTCCACGATGGATCGTGCTCGGGCCTCGTGCCGTGCGTACGCGTCCGGGTACGCCGACCGTTGCACCGCTTGGGCCGCCTGGGTGACGGTCATGGCCTGCCAGCCATCGACCCGCAGCAGGACCTCGTAGAACTTTCCGGCGGCGTAGTCCGGGTTCATGATCTGTTCCGGGGTACCCCAGCCCTGCGACGGACGTTGTTGAAACAACCCCAACGAGTCGTGGTCGGTCGCGACGGTCCGGTTGATCAAATCGGATTCCTGAAGCGCGGTGGCGACGGCGATCACCCACCCGTACGCTGGGATCTTCAACCGCTGCCCGACAGTGGCGATCACGAGTGCGTTGCGGGATTGTCCGGCGGTCAGGCCAGCGGGAACCGCGTCGGGGTCGGTGACGGCGGCCAGACAGATCTCGTTGCCAGATCCGGTGATCGCGGACACGACACCAGTGATCACCCCCGTGATCAGGATGATCGCAGTGAGGAGGCCCGCACCAGCCCAGGTGACGACCTGCCCTACCCGTCCCATGACAGGCCGCCGGGATTGTCGAGACCGGCCAGGGTCGTCGGTGGCAGGCCCGCCAAAGTCAGCCGATCGGGTCGGCCCGCCACGCGCCACACCTGCCCGGCGGGGCCATTGTTGGCCCCGGCATGGTCGGCGGCGGCTGTGGCGACGGTGACACCGGCCGGTATCCCGGCCCGTGCCAGGTGCGTATGGAGGTTCGTCTCGCGCACGGTCGTTGGCAGCCAGATCAGCACCGGGTACGCGTGCCTCGTGCCGGCCAGATGGGCATAGCCGGCCAGCTTCGAGGCAACGATGGCCAGCCGTTCGGTGCCGGTGTCGTGTTCGAACCAGAAGGCCACCCGCCGGGCAGGCCCCGCCCATACCCCGTGGCCGTCCGGTCGGACGGCATCACCGGTGGCTTTGCGGGCACGCGCTTCGGGCCACCAACGCGTCAGTGCAGTCCCAGGATGCGTACGGCTGTGGGCGGTCAGCGCGACGAAGAACCCGTTGACCCCAATCAGATGTCCCAGTCGCGGAGACAGGGCCAACCGGGCGGTGGCTTCCCGGACCGTGGCCGGGCGGGGCCAAGGCTCGTCCCGGCCGGTGGCCACGATCGCCGCGCCGACCGGTCCCAGCGTCCACCGCCACGATTGCGATCCGGGACGGTGGTAATGACGGAAACGATCGAGCATGTTGCGGCTTCTGAGGGTGTTCAACCGGTTGCGGGCGCGGCCGATGCTGCCGAACGTCAGGTCAGCCAGCTGTTCGGTGGTGAAGGTGCGGTGATCGGCGAGGAAGATCAACAGTTGATGATCTCGAAGTGTCAGGCGGGTCAGTTCGGCGGCGACGGCGGTCGCCGTCAGGCGACGGCCGGAGCCAGCGGATGGCCCGTCAGGGTTCATAGGAACTATGAGTCGCTCCCGGTCCACCAGTCCTCCTCGGGTCCGTTCGCCCAGGCAGGCGGGGTGTTCAACTCCGACTGCTGGGGCGAGTGTTCGTCGTCGTTGGATTCCTCGTTGGATTCCTCGTTGGAACACTCGTTGGGTCCAACATTCACAGCGTTCACGGCATCTGGGACAAAGGTGTTATGACCGACGGTGGACATGGGCATCGAAGCGGATCGTGGCTGCTCCGGTTCCGGGACGCCCGGATCGATGGTGGCCTCGCCGAGCAGGATCCGACGGCGCTCGGTTTCCAGGCCAGTGCGCTCGCGGGCCGCCTGCCGCAGTCGCTCGGCTCTCCCCGGTACCGGTCTCGGGGGTGGGAGGGTGTCGGCGGTGACCGGTGGGATTACCCGGCCGCCCGCGACGGAGCGCAGCACGACCTCGAAACCGCCCAGCCGGGTCAGATCGCCATCGTCCAGCCATGGGCGCACGTGGCGGGCCTGGTCGGCGGCATCGCGCGGGGCGAGGGCGAAGTAGACCTTGTTGCGGGCGTTGGCGTCGATGGCCTCGGCCATCTCGTGCGACAACTGTCCGAGGTACTGATGGGCCAGGACGAACGAGGTCCGCAACCCGCGGGCCTCAGCGAGGGCGTCGTCGATGCCGATGGGCAGGTGCAGGAAGTTGTGGCACTCGTCGACCACAACGGCACAGTCCAGGCGCTGGTCCTCGGGCGACCTGGATCGGGCGGCGGTGGCCTGCCAGAGACCGGCCAGCAGCAGCGAGCCGACCAGACGGCAGCCGTCCTCGCCGAGGCTGCCCTTGGGCAGCCGGGCGAGCAGGATGCCGCCGTCAAGGATGTCGGCGAGGGTGAACGTCGTCGCCGGTACCCCGAACAGGCCGGCGGCCAGCGGATGCGTGAGCACGAGGCGGAGCTTCGCCAAAAGCGGGGCGGTAAGGCTGGCGCGGTGTCCGGGGGGTAGGACGTCGAAACCATCCCAGAACTCGGCGAGGGTGCCAGCCTGCCAGGTTCCGATGCGCCTGGTCGCGGCTGCGACGCGGCGGTGCCGCCAGTGGTAGTCGGAGAGCAGTCTGGGCAGGTGAGCCAGGGTCGCGCCGGGGGTATGGGCGAGGGTGAGCAGCGCGTGGTGGGTGATGTCGGCGGTGCGGTGGCCCCACCACCGCGACCAGACCTTCGCCATGACTCCGGTGACGTGCGCGGCGACATTATGCGGGCTGCCGCCTCCGGTGACCGGGTCGAGGAGGTTCAGCGCCGGAGGTGCGGTCGTCTCGTCCGGATCGATGATGACCAGACGGTCGCCGCATGCGGCGGGCAGTCTGGCAAGGAGATCGCGGATCAGGTCGCCCTTGGGGTCGAAGACCGCCACGCCCCGGCCGTTGGCGGCGTCGTCGAGGATCATCCGCAGGAGCAGGGAGGACTTGCCGGTTCCGGTGGGGCCGAGCAGGTGCAGGTGGTGGCGGGTGTCGGGCAGGCTGATGCCGACCTTGACCCGGTGACCGGCATTGGCCACGCCGATGACCTTCCCGCCGAGGCCACGACGCTGGTCGGGGTCGACCAGGCGAAGACGTCGCGGCCGGTGGTTGGGGTTGTTCATGGGGTACACCAGGTGTCCCGGCCCGCTGGCCTGCGCCGGGAGGCCGCCTGGGGTAGGCCGTAGGCAGCGGGCTCTGCGGGAAGACCGGCAAGAGCCGCAGTCTCCGTCACTGTCATCAGCGTCATGCGGTGCTCCGGCGCCCAGCGGTCGGCGCAGGTGCGACGCGGACGACGAAGTCGCCGCCGGGTGAGATGCGCGGAAACCAGGCCGAAGCCGCTGGTGATGTCGGCTGCCGCCGCCTTCGCCGCAGCCGGGGTGGGCCCGGTGGCCGTGGCGTGGATGGCGACGAGCAAGTGTGGGGCTCCGGAGGCTTTGACGCGGGCCTGCCTGGCCAGATCGGCCAGGTGGGAGTCACCGCTGTGGAGGTGAGGAGTGGTGTTCCGTCCTGGTCCCGGCGTGACGAAGTCCAGGACGGCGAGCAGCATGCCGCGTAGCCCGGCCGCCAGTAAGCCGGCGGCTCGGGCTGAGCCCTGGGATCGCCTTGGTCGGCGGGGATTGATGCTGGCGCGACGCATGGCGGCGACCCGGTGACGAGGCGCCCGTCCGACGATGATCTGCAGCAGCCCTCCGCCGGTACGGCCAGCGGCGGCCAGGGCGTCGAAGACGGCCCGTAGCTGGTCTGCGGTGTCGGATGTGGGCTGGTTCCGCCGCGCCGGAGTGTGGTCGTCCAGCAGGGGCATGGCCTCCGGGATGGTCGGGCGCAGTGCCAATCCGGCGATCGATCGTGGTGCCGATGGCTGAGGTGGGCTTGTCTGTTCGATGCGGGCGCCGGGCCAGGCTCGTTGCAGGACTCGACGGACGGCGGTGGGGTTGACCCCGGGCGGAGCCCACAGGCCGCAGCGCGTCCCGTTCGGGGTGGCGGCAACCTCCCATACCAGGCGAGCTGGGCGAAGCGTGCAGCGTCTCGGCGCGGGTAGCAGCGTGGCCAGCAGCCGCCACAGGCCGATCGTCGCGATCGGGGTCGCGGTCACCGGTGGGGTGATTTCCAGCCAACACGCGGAGGTCGCATGGGTCCGCCAGTTTCGGCGACGCGTGTACGCCCAGGTCAGGCGGAGAACCACCAGCACCGCCGCTGTGATGGCGAGCAGCGACCAGTGATCGGTGGCCCAGTCGGAGACCAAGCTCGGGATGCGGGCGAGATCCTGACCGCACACCAGGTTCCCCAGCGGTGGGCCGGGGACGCCGCCCTGACCGGGTTCGCAGCCGTCTCCAGTCGAAGCGGGAGCAGGTGAGTTCATCGGTCCCCCTCTCCGGAGTCCGGTCGACCGGCGCCCGCGAACGCCGGGGAATTGGCGACAAGGGCGTGTTCGGTCTCGGATGCCAGGGTGTGGAAGGCGACCCTGGACGATCCGCAGGCCAGCAGGGCGTCTCCGCGTCCGGCCGATAGGAGGAACGCGCGTTCGCCCTGGGCGAGGCCGAAGGCCCGGGTGACGGCGTCGATGGCCTGCGGGGCCTGGCGCAGCAGGATCTGGGTGGTGGCGTTGGAGACCACCGCCCGGCCGACATCGGTCGACAGGACGTCTGCGGCGTCCTGGGTGACCGCGGTCAGCCCCGCACCGTACTTGCGGGCGGATTTGGCCAGGAAGAGCAGGAACTTCGCGCCCAGGCCGGCCCGCAGCAGCAGCCATGCCTCATCGACGAGCACCAGGCGCCGGGGTCGGGGACCTGCGCCGGTGGCGGAGACGATGTGCCAGATCGCATCGAGGGTCAGCAGGGTGCCCACGCCCCGCAACTCGTCGGGCAGATCCTTGATCGCGTACACCACCAGGTGCCCCTGCGGGCGGGTCGTGGTCGGGCGATCGAACAGTTGGCTGAAGCTTCCGGTGACATACGGGGCCAGCCTCGCGGCCAGCGCCTTGCCGGCCGGGTCGGTCTTCTCCAGCGCGGCGACGACATCGGCCAGCAGCGGTGCGGGACGCCGCCAGGTACGCGGATCGCTGGTGATGCCCTTGGCCCGGTAGGCGGCCAGAACCGCCGAGTCCAGCGCTGTGGCCTGATCGTCTGGAAGCGGAGGCGGCCCTTGAGCGTCGGATCGGCCGCCCAGCAGGACGGTGACGAAGGTGTGGGCGAACAGCGCCCGGCGTATCAGCGTGTCGGGTTCCCCGGTCGTCGGCAGGTCGAACGGGTTGATTCGCACTCCGGGGGCACCAGGTCGGATGACGGTGCCGCCGACGGCCTCGGCGAGGGGAAGGTACTCGTCTTCGGGGTCGATGACGAACGCTTCCACGCCGAGGTAGAGGTTGCGCAGCAGGTCGAGTTTGGCCAGATACGACTTGCCGGCCCCGGATCTGGCGAGGATGACGGCGTTGGCGTTGTCCTGCGCCCAGCGGTCCCAGACCACCACGCCCGGGGAGGCGAGGTTCAACCCGTAGAACACGCCCATCCCGGTATCGCCGGTGGGAACCGGCAGGTCGGGGCTAGCGAAGGGGAAACTCGCGGCGAGGGCCTCGGTGTCGAAGGTGCGGGTCAAGCCGATGCGGTCGACGGCCAAAGGCAGGCTGGCGATCCAGCCCTGCAACTGTCGCCAGGTCACCGGCACCGCCCCGAGAAGCAGGGAGGCAGCCAGCGCGCATACCTCCGTGACGCGTTCGGCCAGCTCATCTGGGGTGTCGGCGTGCACGGTCAGGTAGAGGCCGACCCGGAACAGCCGCCCCGCGCCCCGGGCCAGACGGGTGGCCAGGTCGGCGGCGTCCTCGGCCGCCGCGTCCAGTTCGGGATCGTCCAGGCGCCCTCTGGCGGCGTCGACTCGGCGGCTGGATTCCATCCTCGCCCGCTGCTTGCGGAGCCGGTCGGCTGCCACGGCCGGCGGGATCGGGTCGATGTGGATCGCCGCGTCGAGACGCCCGGGGTAGGCCAGCAGGGGTTCCAGCCACCCCGCGCCCACCTCGCTGGGGTAGCTGGTCACTACCAGGGTCGCAACGTGGTCATCGCCGACGCGGACGGATCGGCCGCCCGCCTCCACCGCATCAGGGCTGCCGGGCAGGACGGTGCGGATCTCGGTTCCGGGACGCGGTCGCCGGTTGTGGAACCTCATCGCCGATCGCCTCCAACATGATCCGAAGCTGCGGGGTCCAGGCACACGCTCAGAACACGCGCGGCGCCTGCGACGTCGAGGACCTGAGCGCTGACCTCACAGCCGGCGAGGGCTCGGATGGCATCGGTCGCGCGATGGAGGGCGTGGCCAGGACCTCGACGGTCGCGGATGGCAACCGTGACCTGCCGGTGCAGCAGTTCACGGCTGGTAGCGAGGTCGTCAAGAAATGCGGCATGCGAGCCAGCGGCCGCCTCCAGCATCGGGTCAGGCAGCCCAGGAGCCTGCTCGGCGATCTGATCAGCCACAACGCTCAGGTCGACGCGCTGGGCGCGTACCAGGATCTGCGCGGTGGCATCCAGGGAATTCAGCCAGCTACCGAACCCGCTGATCAGGCCGGTCTGCTCCGCTGGAGTTCGCAGGCCGAACGCGACGGTCGACGCCGCGACGAGCGCGGTGGTGCCATCGGGGCCAAGATCGATCAGCCCGTCGTCGGTGATTCCCCGGGCCGGCAGGCTCAGCGGTGCCGGCAACGGGAGCCGATGTCCCGGGCCTGCTGTGGTGCGAATCCAGGTTGGCGCCGGTGGTATGGGTCCCTCTGCGGGTACGAGGTGATGGGGTGCCCGGCGGTGACGCCACCAGGCGATCAGCCAGCGATCGAGGCTGATGCCGTCCCGGCGGCCGACGGCGATGATGAACGCCACCGCGCCGGTGGGCAGAGCGACCAGGCCGAAGCCCCAGGGGGCGATCACCGTCGCGGTCGCCGACCATAGGGCATACAGCAGGAGGCCGGTCACGGTACAGATCACCAGCTGGCGGGCGTTCAGGCCGAACATGATGCGGTCTTCGCGGTCCACGTCGGCGGGGACACGGGCAACAAACTGCTCATCGTGGGTCATTGGAGGTCACCCCTTGGTGGTCGGCCGCCGCCGACGCGGCGAGGCCGGCGGGGCTGGTGGGGTGTTGGAGGCCGGGGTTCGCCGCTTCGCCGTCGCGGCGGGGGATGCGGCGCGGAAGACCGGGGGCACGGGTGCCGGTGGACGGCTCGGCGTGACCTGTGGTGCCGGTGCGCCGGAGAACACGGGCGCACCGGCGGTTCGCCCGCCCCGGGGCCGGGGCGTGGTGCCCGCCGGATCCGCGGCGGGGCTGAAGGCCACCGGCGTCGGCGGAGCGGAAGGCGCCGGGCCTGGTGGAATGCCGCCGCCCGGGGTGGAGAACGGTGCCGGTGGTACCCGTCCGTCCTCGGCGGGAACCGGCGTCTGCGCGGATGATCTGGAGCTGAAGACGGGTGGGCCGGTGGGCTGGACGGGCGGCTTGCGTGCCGCTGGGGCGCTGTTGGGAGCCGCCGGCCCGGCGGTGGCTCGTCTGCTGGCGACGGCGGGTCCGGGGCGTCGGAGTCTGGGGGCCGGTCTCGATCGAGCACCCGTGGCGCGCGGGGGGTGTCCCCGAGCGGCGGTGCGGCGTGCGGCGGCGGCTCTGGCCGTGCGGGTGGTGCGCGCCGTGCGGGTGGCCCGGGTGAGCCCGGTGGCGGCACCCAGGGTTTTGATCATGAGGATGGTGTGGATGACCTGGCCGAGCAGGCCCCGGCCGTGGCTGCGGGCCAGGGGGCCGAGGACGGCGTGTTTCATCCAGCCGGGCACTTTGACCAGCAGCCACAGCAGGGCGATGCAGATCAGCAGGCCGGTGAGCCCGTCACCGGAGGTGGGGCCGCCGAGCATGGTCGATCCGGCCGGGGTCAGCACGAGGTTCACCGCCGCGAGCAGGATGATGGCCTGGGCGAACTGGATGCCCAGGCAGGCCAGGAACGCTCGCCACCAGGTGGCCGCGAGGGCCTCGGTCTGGGGCAGGGCGTGGCAGAGCAGGGCCAGGGGCGCGATCATGATCAGGATGGCGAGGGCCATGACCCGCAGGATGAAGGTGATCACGACGACGATCGCCAGGACACCGATGACCAGGCCGAGGATCGTCGCGAGGAATCCGAGGTTGCCCTCGGCCTGGCTGAGCAGGTCGGTGGTGCTCCGGGCGAGGGCGGCGCCGGTGACCGCGTCCCCGGCCACGGCGTGGGTCAGGTCGTTGGTGGCGTCGATGAGCCGGTCACACACGATGAGGCTCAGGTTGCAGGCCACGGCGGCGACCGTCAGGCGGGGCAGGATCTCCCGCATCCCGTACCGCGACCCCACGGTGTGCCGGGCGGCGATCACGTAGCCGGCGGCGACGATGAACAGCACGAAGATGGTGTTGGCCACCACCAGGTCGGCCGTCCAGATCGCCGCGACCTGTGGCTGGCCGGTCAGGTCCGGGGTGGACAGCACGCTCGATCCCAGCGACCGCATCGCCGGGGCGGTGATGCCCGACAAGGCCCACAGCAGGAACCTGAAGACCGTGTGGCGGACCTGGCCGGGGATGTCGAACAGGCCCGGGTCGTCGTCGGCCGGTGGGGTGGCCGGGAGGTTGGGGGCTGGATCCGGGGTCGGATCCGGCTGGGTGGGCGTCGGCGAGGGGCTCGGGGCGGGAGCGCCCGGCGCTGGAACCGGGGTCGGGGCACTCGGTGCCGGGGCCGGTGTTGGTGTTGGTGTTGGTGTTGGTGTTGGTGTTGGATCGGCATGGGCGATCGCGCTGAGGCCGCAGGCCAGCCCGACGCCGAGACCCGTGACCAGGGCGAGCCGGATGAGGACCGCACGCGTCCCGCCCGGCGGGCGGCGATGGCAAGGCAGGGTGCGCATCAGGCCACCCACTGCCCGACAATCGTGACGAACAATGGGGCGAGCAGGGCCAGCCCGTAGCCGAGGGCCGCGCTGCGCAGCGCGGACTTGGCCTTCTCCACCTCCCCGGGATCACCATCGGCGGCGATGTAGCGCAAGCCGCCAATGGTCAGAAACAGGGTGGCCACGGCAATGAGGATCCCCACCAGCCAGGCCCGGATACGCTCGACGACCTGCTGGACGGACTCGGCCGCCAGATACCCCACCGATCCGCCCGGATCGGCGAGAGCCGCGGTGGCGTCCACACCGACGATGAGGCTGGTCAGGGCCACAAGCATGGCGGTGGCCGCGAGTCCGGCGGTCACGACCGCTCGAACAACTGCGGTTGGGGGGCGAGGAAGTCTCCTGATCACAAGTGGTGCCGCCTTTCGGGAGACGAACGATCCGGTTCGTGGCGCGCGTCCATGGCGTGGCGCACAGGCGCGCGCCACGAACCGGGGAAAATGGGTGCTGGATGATCTCGACCGGCGCCGGCCGTCCTCCTTCGCGGATGGCACGAGGGCGGATGGGGTGTCAGCGCGTCAGCGGGGCCGATCGGTCACCCGAGATGCGGTGAAGAGTTCCGCACTATAGAAAGACAAGATCACAGGCCAAATTGGTGATCTCTATACGAAGTGCCTGGTAGAAGACGTGGTCGAGGCCGCTGATCACAGGCGTCGATATTCAGGGTCCACGGCCGTGGTCAGGGTCGCCTCGGCGATCGTCTGGTCGTCCGAATCGCGCATCCGTCCGGTGCGCAGGGCCGCCGCGAGTCTGGCTTCGGCTTGGGTACGCCTGCGGTAGGCCGCCCAGCGGGTGATGCCGATGCGACCGGCGTACTCGGCCAGGCTCGTTTCCTCCAGGCGGGTCGCGCCGATCGCGTCCGCCTCCTCTGTCGTGATCACGCCGAGGCGTACGGCACGGGCCAGGACGAGGTCCGGATGTCCCACAGGCACGGCGCGGGCAACCGCAGGTGCCCCGTGATTGGTCTCGCCGCCGGACTCGGCCTCGTCGGCACGCACGGGGCCTCGGGCCGCGATGTGAGCGGCGTTGCACAGCCGGGCGCATACCCGTGCCGGCTTCAAGTCGATGGTGGATAACGCCGCGAGGAAACCGGCGAGCAGGTCGGCCTCCACATCGGCAACGCTCGCGGCCCGCGCGAGGCGAGCTGCGGCGACGCGCAGACCGGGCAGGGCGACGCCGACGGCACCGACCGTCCACGCGGCATCACCGCTGCGGGCGTGCTCGACCAGCAGCCGCCATACGCGATCGCGGACCTGGTAACCGCAGGAGGGGTGCATGAGGACCGAGGCCAATTCCCCGAGGGGAATCCTGCGGCGAGGCAAACCGCCGCCCAACGTGCGGCCATCCACAGCGAGTGGTTCGGGGCCTGCGGCCAGTAGCCGGAAGGAGGTCTCTGCGATGTCCAGCGGCGTGCCCTCGCTGACGAGGGTGGGGACGGCTGGGCTGTCGGGGTAGGGGCAAGATTGGACGGGACGATGCTGTGCCATGAGCGTGCTCCCGTGACGGTGAGTTCGGTCGCCACCAGCACTCGGCTTCGGAGTGCGGCAGCGCGTGTCACCAGCTCAGCAGGCGTCTTGAACGCATCTTGGACAGATCGTGAACACTGCGAATCTCCAAAGGGTTGAACACACCGTCACCAGAATGGTATTGATCGCGACGACGCGACAAGATCACCAACGTCATGATCGATCCATCTGCGGCACACTGTTCAACCCTCCAGCAGGGTGTTCAACCCCACTCGAAAGCGATCGTGTTCGATACCAGGCCACACTCAGGCCGGGGCTAAACACGATCGACTTGACCGCCCAAAAAAATCTTGGCGCAGTGATCCACTAATCCCACGATTCGGGATACATCAAGATCAAACACAAAGTGTTCAACCTGAAATCGATCGTGCTCAAGCTTGATCAACCTCGTGTTCAAGGTGCCGACAAGGGGGTATTCGATCCCGCTGTGATGGGCTTCACCCACGCGATGATCACCAATTTGGGGCTCTTCGGAGTCTTTATCTGATGTCAGCGTTCGTCAGCGGACCCGGCCCAACCGCCCATGCCGCGACGCTCAGCACAGCCCGCCGATACCGGCCTTCCCCCCGTGCCCATCGCGATCCTGCTTCCCCCGCCCGTCGCCGGGTATCCACGCCCGGACGGCATCGCGTCCGATCCGGCGCCCCTCGACGAGTACGGGCTGACGCCCCGAACCCTCGCCCGGCTCATCGCCACATACACCCGTCATGACGACCTGGTCATCGACCTCGACCACGATGACGCCGTCGCCAGCGCCGTCGCGTGGCTGGGACGGCGAACTGGCGTGCCCTTCCCGGAAGATACCCGGCGAGCCCTCGACAGCGTCCGGGAAGGCCAACGAGCCGGGCTGCTGATCGTTCGGCTTCCCCGCTCGGGCATCGATCCGAGCGACCCGCCGAGCCTCGCTTCCGTGATGCTCGGCTGGAGGGCGGCGCTGCGTCCTGGAGGCTCGCTCCTGATGGCGCTGACCACGGCCTGCGCCCGCGATCACAGCACGACGGTCATCGCCGCCGCCCGCGTGGCGGGGCTGCGATATCACCAGCACCTCATCGCCGCCTACCGGCCCCTCGTCGAGGACGAGCCCCGAGCCGAAGCGCTCACAGCGGCCAGTACTCGACCCGCACTCGTTGACGGCCGGCATGATCCCGCCCACGCCAGCTTTCTCTCCTTCATCGCGGACGGAGACAGCGATGCGTGATCACGACCAAGTCCCTGGGTTCCCCGATCACGGCGCCGATCCTGCGATCCCGACCGGTGAACGGCCCCGACCGCAAGGCTCGATATGGATCACTGGACAGGTCTGCTCCCGCGAGCAGCGCCGTCACCGCTACGCACATGCGTCGATGGTCCATCCGGCGAAGATGCTGCCGTCGATCGCCCGGTACGCCATCGCCACATACACGTCTCCGGGCGACTGGGTCCTCGATCCGATGTGCGGGATCGCCACCACCCTGGTGGAGGCCATGCACCTGGGTCGGCACAGCGTCGGCGTCGAGTACGAGAAGCGTTGGGTGCGGCTTGGCGCCGAGAACCTACGCCGTGCCATCGCACAGGGCGCCACCGGCCACGGCGACATCATCGGTGGCGACGCCCGCGTCCTCCCAGCGCTGTTGCCTCCGGAGTTGCACGGACGCGTCAGCCTGGTGCTCACCTCCCCGCCGTATGGCCCGCACACCCATGGACAGGTCCGCACGCCCGGACCGCGCCGAGGCAAGGTCCGCAAGATCCACCACCGGTACGGCCACGACCCGACCAACCTCGCCTACGCCGAGGCAGCCGATCTTGCCGAAGGTTTCACCCGGATCCTCACCGGCTGCGCGGCGATTCTCCGGCCGGGCGGCCACGTCGTGGTCACCGCCCGACCGTGGCGCCATCACGGCGTACTGCTCGATCTGCCCGGCGTGGTCCACGCCTGCGGGGAGGCGGCGGGGCTGCGGTTGATCGACCGGTGCGCGGCCCTCATCGCCGGAGTTCGCGGCGGCCGGCTCGTTCCCCGCGCCAGCTTCTTCCAGCTGCGCAATCTCCGCGCCGCCCACGCCCTGAGGGATCCACAATGGCTGATCGCGCATGAGGACGCTCTGGTGTTCCAGCAGGCGAAAAACCGCTTGGGCTCGGCCGAACCCGCATGTATTCCAACGCCGGACCCCGGCGGTGCGCCATGAGTACCAACGACAGGTTCGTCGAGGGGCAGGCGCTCCCGCTACCCGACCGGCGCGAGGCCGCCCGACGCAGGTACCGCGACAGCCTGGTGGCCCAGACACCGCTCAGCGGTGCCGATCTGGGAGCCGCGTTCGGCCTCAGCGATCGGTGGGGCCGCGACCGCGTTGCCGAGGTGCGCGCCGATCTTGCCAACGAAAACGACGAACGCGGCGCCCGGCACCACGACCGCACAGAGCTTTCCGATCTTGCCGCAGCCTCCGGTGAGACGGACCATGGCGTGCTCCGGATGCCATCACAGATACAGGAAGAGTCAATCGCCAGGGACTCGGTCGATCGACAGTCACTCATCCGCGTCCGCTGGGCGGTGCGGCTGACCCTGCTACTCGGAGTCATCGCCTCGACCCTCGCCAACGTCCTGCACGCCCTTCCGAACCCCATCAGCCAGACCATCGCGGCTTGGCCACCCCTGGCACTGCTGGCGACCATCGAGCTGATCAGCCACGTTCCGGTCGGGCATCGGTTTCTGGCGGCCCTGCGGCTGCTGACCGCCTTCGGTATCGCTGGCATCGCCGCCTGGGTGTCCTACCAGCACATGGTCGAGGTCATCCAGCGTTTCGGCGAGCGAGGGCTCGGACCGGTCCTGATCCCCTTGACCGTTGACGGCCTGGTCATCGTTTCCTCGATTTGTCTGACAGAGCTGACTGGCCGCATCTGCGGCACCGCACCAGCGGGCCGAACAGCCCGCGAACGGTCCTCCACGGGCGATCGGGAGGTGACCCCATCATGATTTCCGACCTTCCGCCGCGCCTTGGTCCGTCGATTCCCGCATGGCCACGCATCGGATCGCTGTGCACCGGGTATGGCGGCCTCGACCTGGCCATCCAGCGGGTCCTCGGCGGGCATCTCGTCTGGTGCGCAGACCCTGACCCGCACATCGGTGTCATCCTCGCCGCCAGGTTTCCGGGCGTGCCCAACCTCGGCGACGTCACCTGCCGGGACTGGGCAACGGTCCCGCCCGTCGACGTGATCACCGCAGGCTTTCCCTGCCAGGACATCTCATGCGCCGGCAAGCGTGCCGGCATCACGGAGGGCACCCGCAGTGGCATCTGGATCAACATCGCCCACACCATTCGCCAGCTTCGGCCCAGCCTCGCGTTCGTGGAAAACGTCGCGGCCCTGCGCACCTTCGGTCTCGGCAGCATCCTCGCTGACCTGGCCGCGAGCGGGTATGACGCACGCTGGACATGCGTACGAGCATCCGACGTCGGAGCACCACACCACCGCGACAGGCTCTTCCTCGCCGCCTGGCCAGCCTCTGCCGGTGCTGCTGCGCACTCCGCAAGCGTTTGACGCTCGGCTCGGCATGGGGCACTGCCCCGCCCAACGCCACGAGCAGCGCCGGCAGATCAACCTCGCCGACCAGATCCGATGCCATATCCCGCCGGGTCCACCAGCCGGCTGCCCGGGGTCTCGCCCGCAGCGGCGTCCACACGGTGGCCGGTTCCCGTTCCCCTGTCCCGTGAACGAGCCCGCACGATCCCGTGACAAACCGATCAATGAGCCGCACGCCTTTGCTTCCGGTGCTGTCGCGGAAGTCCGCAACGAGGGCCATCATCTGCCGACCACCGGCCAGCCGGCCGGTTGGGGATCGCTGGCTCCGGCGATCCGCCGGTGGGAGCGCATGCTTGGGCGTCCCGCGCCCGCCCCGACCCAGCCGGGGCCTCGCGGACGCCATAGTTTGAGCCCCGGCTTCGTCGAATGGCTCATGGGCCTGCCCGCTGGCCACGTCACCGGACTCGGCCTGTCGCGACGCGCCCAACTGCAGGCGCTCGGCAACGGCGTCGTCCCCCAGCAAGCAACCCGCGCTCTCCGAATCCTGCTCAGCGGCGACGATCCGGGTGCGGCGGCCGAAAACCCGGATCTCCGCGACCCTGGTCAGCGCTCCTATCCGCCGCCACCTGGTGAAACCGATGGCTGAGCACCGCAGCCGTGACGATGCCGGGTCCCGCCGTATTCATGGAACGCCGCCTTCGGCCATCTCGAACGCCGAGGCCACCGAAACGCTTGCCGTCGTGTTCGATCTGACCGTCGTTCACGGAGCCGAAGGTCGCAGATTGGCGGTACTCCAGGCTCAGGCCATCATCGCGGTCCTGACCTGGCTGCATGAGCAGGCCCAGCGGAGGCCCCGCACAGCTTGACCCCTCCACACCGATTTGTGGTGATTGACGCGCATGCGGGTCACCGGCTGTCCCAGCGATCGGCGGGATGATCCACACGAAATTTGTTGATCACTTTCGCGGAAAGGACACCGCCGTGTACGCGTTGATCGTGTGCCGCTTCGTGACGGTCGGCCGCTTATGCCTACCGCCCCCAACCAACATGGCACCCGCCGAGTCGTATGGAGACACGCGATGACGGCCGCCGCGCGCCTGCCCGCCTGGCTACGGCCAGCGGTAGCCGAAACGACGAGCCAGGCCACACAGATCATTCGAGTGGCCTGGCTCGGGCGAACCTCCGATGAGGAGCAACAGGACCCGACGCTGTCCCTGCCTCGACAATTGGACAACTGCGAGCACGCGCTGCTCCCGCGAATGCGCATCGTCGCCCGGTTCTACGACGTCGAGACCTCTCGCAAGGAACTCGCCCAGCGCGGCGACAGCCGGGCGTGGACCAAGTTCGACATCCCGATCCGCCGTGACGGTGGGATCGCCGACCTGCTCGCCGAGGCGCTCGCCCCCGACCGCCGCTTCGACGTAGTCATCTGCGAGTCCGTCGACCGGATCGCCCGATACACCTACCAGGGCACGAAAATCGAACACGACCTGGAGCTGGCTGGCATCCCGCTGCTGGCCTCTGACGAACCGATCATCCTCGACAGGCAGGACGGACGGCGCCGCAAGCGAGCCAGCCAGATCCTGCTCCGACGCACCAAACAGGGCGTGGCCGAGTGGTACATCGTCGAAATGCTGGAGAAATCCTGGGACGGCTTCGCCATCCACACCGCCCAGGGCTGGAACGTCGGCAAGCCGCCCTACGGCTACCTCGCCGAACGGCACAAGCACCCTGTCCCCGCCAAACGAGCCGAGGGCAAGCACAAGACCAAACTGAAAATCGACCCCGTGCGTGGCCCAGTCGTCGAACACGTCTACGCGCTGCGCGTAGACGAGAAACTCGCCTACCGGGCCATCGCCGAACGGCTCAACGCCGACCTCGACCGCTATCCGCCGCCACAGCCGGTTGATTCGGAACGGGCTGTGGGCCGATGGACCGGCTCCGCCATTCGGGAAATCCTCATAAACCCGAAGTACACGGGTCACATGGTGTGGAATCGGCGATCGACGAAGGACAAGCTCCACCCCGGGAAAAACAACAGTCGGGAGGAATGGGTTGTATCCGAGGCCGACACCCATCCCAGCATCGTCACGATCGACCTCTTCGTAGCCGCACAGAACGTCTCCGGCCACCGCCGACGCTCCCGTTCGGATGCGAACGCGGTGGCACCCAATCGGCACCCGCAGACGAAGACGACCTATCTGCTCCGCTCGTACGTCTCATGTGAACTCTGCGAAGGTCGTCGTATGCATGGGAAGAGAAACCACGCACGAACCCCCTATTACTGTTGCCAGCCGCGAGAACGCAAACGCCCGGACGGCCACCCAGCGACCATCTGGCTGCGAGAAGACGAGTTGCTCGATGGTCTGACGGCCTTCTTCAACCAGCGCATCCTCGGCCCCGACCGGATCACGTTGGCCAGCCGCAGCATCGACACTGCCGCCGTCCACGCCGCAGAGGAGCACCAGCAGCGGACCCGGGCCGCATGTCGCGCCATCGATGACGTCAAGCAGCGTCTGGACAGGCTGACCACGATCCTCGAAGAACGCGACGATCCCGATGGCACCGTCTTCGCCAGAATTCAGAGTCGGCTCATCGAGCTGGAAACCCAGCTCCTCGAACGCGAAATCGCACTGGCTCGCCTCGAAACCGAGGCACCCTTGGTTGCGCCGGGTTCTATCGACCTGCTGGAGCACCTGCCAGAGGTTCAGCTCGATCTGACAGCCCTACCCGCCGACCACCTGCAACGGCTGTTGAGCGCGTTCGCAGTGCAGATCAGCTACGACCGGCGGACGCACACCGCCACCTACCGCGCACGAATCAGCGGGCTCCTCATCCCGCAAGTTTCGCAACTCGTCGGCGCGATTGCTTCCACGAACGTCACCGGTCGCCGCACGCATCGCGCAAGCGACCCCAGTAGCACCACAGCGTCTGGCAGCGGAAAGGCCAACCGGCGATCACTGCACAGTTCTATGACACGCCCCGCCGGGGGCACCGAACAAGTCGGGGGTCGAACGTTACCCTGTGAAGTCACTTCTGCTGCTTCTTTGCCCCGTTGACCTGCCAGTTGGCTGATGCTGTCGGTGGGGATTCTGAAGGTCGGTTTGACCTGGTGGCG
>JABDRL010000002.1 GCA_013041765.1 Dactylosporangium sp.
GCCCTGCGGGGCGTGGAGGTCGGGGCGATCGTGGTGAGGTCGAGCCCGAGCGCCTCGGCCACCGCGTCGACGAGGTCATGCTGGCAGCCGCCCCAGGCCGGGCCGCGACCGTGCGCGTCGGGGGTCGGGGGCCGGATGGCATCCGCGCCGGGGACCATGCCGTGGTGGCCGGCGATCAGTGGCCACACCCAGCGGATGGTGGGGGTGTCCCAGCCGGCGCTGGAGAGGACGGTCCGCGCGATGAGCGCGCCAGCCAGCGGGTGGTGCCAGGATCTGGCGGATCCGGACAGCGATCGCCAGTGGAGTCCGGTGGCCCGGACCGCGTCGGCCAGAGGCGGCACCTTGTCCTGGAACGCCGGGGTCGCCTTGCCGAGGTCGTGGAGCCCGCAGAGCAGGGCGAGCAGGGACCGCCCCCGGCCGCCGGAGCAGGTGTCCAACCGGTCTCGAACCGCTGGCGCGAGGTAGCCGTCCCAGATCCGCTCGGCGACCGCCGCGGTGTCGAGCAGGTGCTGGAGCAACGATGTATGAGGATCGGATTTTCCCCATAAAACACCCAGGGTGGCGCGTGGCGTTGACGACATGCCGGCACCATAGGACCGGCTTGTGATGATTTTTGGTGCTGATCATGGATATGCGGTCCTATTTGTACTGAAATATTCGAATAGTCGCGGCGGATTCACCCGATCGATACCACGACCTCAGGCGTTGCCAGAGGCGACCGCAGGAGTGCCCAACCGTGAACATCGCCGAACTGGTCCATGAGGGACGGCCAGCCGAGAGCGCCGGACACTCCCCGAGGGCGGTGCCACATCGTCCCGCGGGGGAGCCGAAGGGTCTTTGTGGACCATTCCGGGGACCGCCCTTCCAAAGGCGTGAATCTCCGCGTACGGTCGCCGGGATGGGCCGGGATAGACCAGTTGGGGAGAATGGGGGCAATGTATGGGTGTCGTTCGACCGTCGACTCGCTGGTTCGGCGTCGGGCACAGCACCGCATCGGACGCCGGGGACGCTTGCGCCGAGGCCACCGCCAGCGCGATCGGCGGGCGCGATGCCGCCATCCTGCTGGTTTTCACCTCCCGCGACCAGGGACTCGCGGCGATGGCCGAGGCGGCTCGGGCCGGAGTGGGGCCAAACACCGAGGTCGTGGGGTGCTCCACCTTTGGCGAGTTCGCGCCGTCGGGACTGGTCTCGAACGGTGTCGTTGCCGTTGCGCTTGGCGGTTCCGGTGTCTCGGTGCGGACCGCGGTGTACCGGAATGCCGCGGGCCGGCAACGCGAGGCCGGAACCGAGGTCGCCGAGACGGTCGGCTCCACCGGACGTCCGCACGAAGTGTTGGTGATGATTCCGGACGGGGCGCTTGGTCGGCACCACGAAATCATTCGTGGTGCCTACTCGATTGTCGGGGCCGGCATTCCCATGGCCGGCGGTTGTGCCGCCGACCTCAGCTATGTCAAGACCCACCAGTTCTATGGCGACCACTCGCGGGTCGATGTCCTTTCCGGTAGCGTTGTCGCCGCGCTTATCGGCTCCGACGGTCCGATCGGCGTCGGTATGGCGCATGGCTGGCGCCCATACGGCGAGCCGATGAGCCTGACGAGCAGCGAGGAGACCCGGATCTACGAATTCGATCACCAGCCCGCGCTGGACGTGTACCTGCGGCGAATCGGCAGGGACGCCTCGATTGCCAACGATGTCGAAGCAATGAAAGAGTTGACGCTCAGCTACCCGCTCGGTCTGGCCAGGCGGAGCGGTGAAGATATTCGAATTATCTACTTCGTGGATCCCGCGGACCGCTCGATGGTGTGCTTTGCGGACGTGCACCAGGGCGCGCTGGCCTGGCTGATGGAGACCGACCGGGAATCCTTGATCAATAGTGGTCAGCAGTCCTGCTCGCAGGCCGTATCAAGTCTGAACGGGACGCAGCCGATCGGAGTCATCGCATTCAACTGCGGGGTCCGCAAGAAGATGCTCGAAGACGGCGTCAGCGAGGAGATCGCCAGGATAGTCGAGCCAGCCCAGGGCGCTCCCGTCGCCGGCTTCTACTCGATGGGAGAGATCGCGCGGATCAGGGGGGCTCGGGGTATGCACCATCTGACCTCCGTCTCCCTGGCGTTTGGATAGCTCAAAGACGCCTATCATGACCTTCCACTGGTCGGTGCATCACCTCACCGAGTATCTTTCGGAGGTCAGCGGTCAGCAGGACGAGACCCTTGCGATCAGGGTCGCGGCGGAGCGCGCCGCCGAGGCGCTGGATGCCGAGGTTGCCGTGGTTATCGTCGCCGGGAAGGTCCGCGCCTGCGTCGGGTTCGGGCTGGACGACCCGCCGGCGGCGCTGACCCGGAATGCCCGGGCCGGCGGAACGCTTCTGGTGCCTGGGACCGGAAACCTGCACACGTTCGCCGCGGATCTGGGGCGCGACATCGAGGGGACGCTGGTCGTCGCGCGGGTCGACGAGCCGCTGGTCGCCGAGGAACTCCAGATGCTGCACGGCATGGCCAAGATGCTCGGCATGGCCGTTCGTGGGCTGCGGACGCTCGAGGCCGAGCGGATTCTCCGGGAGGCCCGGGAGCGGGAGGCGCAGCAGCGGCTGGAACTCCTGGAAGCGGTCAGGGCGCGGCAACGGCTGGTGGAGACGCTACTTGAGATCCAGCGGGCGATCTCCAGCCGGAAGCCGTTGCCGGACATCTTCGACATCATCACGTCCGGTGCGTCTGGACTGGTAGAGGGGTGGGGGATCGTGCTGGTCCTCACCGACCCCGCCGGCCAGGACCCGCCCGTCATCGCATCGAGGAACGGCAATCGCACCTGTGACGATGTCGCGGTGCGGGTGGGGGCCGCCGCGGCGATGGCCGCGAAACGCGTGGTCTGCCAGACCACCGATGGCCACGGTGCGGATGGTGTGCTGATCGCGGCACCGGTGCTGGTCGCGGAGGAGATCGTCGGCAGCCTCGTGGCCGACCTGCCGGCGAGGCTGGGCAACGCCGCGGAGTGGCGTGCGGTCCTCACCGCATTCGCCCAGCAGGTCAGCCTGGCGCTCACGGACGTCCGCACGATAGCGGCGATGCGGGAGGCGTTCCATGACCCGCTGACTGGCCTGGCGAACCGGGCGCTCCTGCTCGACGTGCTGGAGCAGGCGATCGGCGAGTCGAACCCGGCAACGAACGACGTTACCGTCATATATATTGATCTTGATGGATTCAAGGCGGTCAACGACAGCTCCGGCCACCAGGCCGGCGATGAGCTGCTTCGCCTCGTCGCCACCCGTATCTCCAGCTGCCTGCGGGCCGGCGACGTCGCCGCGCGGGTCGGTGGCGACGAGTTCGTCATCATGCTGGAACACGCCGACCAGGCGGCGGGCATCGAGGTGGCCGAACGAATCATCTCCGCGGTCAAGGAGCCGTTCCACATCTCGGGGCGGGAGATGTTCGTCGCGGCCAGCGCGGGTGTCGCGCAGAAACGGCCGTCCTGCACCGACGCCGCGGAGCTGCTCAGTACCAGTGACATCGCCATGTACCAGGCGAAGCAGCGGGGACGCGGCCGGGCCGTCGTCTTCGAACCCGCCATGAAGGCCGCCATCCACGCCCGGATGGAACTCCAGGGCGACCTGCGGCGCGCTACCGGTTTCCAGGAGTTCTCGCTGCAGTACCAGCCGATCGTCTCGCTGGGCACCGGTCGCCCCATCGGCGTCGAGGCGCTCATCCGCTGGAACCATCCGCAGCGCGGGCCGGTCCCGCCGTCGGAGTTCATCTCGATCGCGGAGGAGACCGGGATCATCCGCGAGCTGAGCCGCTGGGTGCTGGAACAGAGTGCCCGACAGGCCAGCGAATGGCGCAAGGCCATTCCCGGATTGTGTTTGAACGTCAACGTTTCGGCGCGACAGATCGGCTTCCGCCGGTTTCCGGCCGAGGTCGCCGAGATCCTGGCCGGTACCGGGCTGCCGAGCCATGCGCTCACCCTCGAACTGACCGAGACCGCCCTCATGCTCGACCCCGAAGCCGCGCTGTCGCATCTGCGGGAGCTGCGGGAACTCGGGGTCCAGGTCTCGGTCGACGACTTCGGGACGGGGTATTCGTCGCTGTCCTACCTGCGGAACTTTCCGGTCGACGAAGTCAAGATCGATCGTACCTTCGTGGCGCACATGGACCGGAGCGCGGATGATCTGACCCTGGTACGCGCGATCGTGGACCTCGGGCGGTCCCTGCGACTTCAGACCGTCGCCGAGGGCATCGAGAACACCCGGCAGCTCACGACCCTGCGCGAGCTCGGTTGCGGGCTCGGCCAGGGGTACCTGCTCGCGCAGCCGATGAACCCGCCAGATGTGCAGCCCTATTTCCTGCGCCGGCTGCCGATCCTCACCCGGGCCTCCACGGCAGACAACCTGGATGCGGGCCGACCTGGCGCCTGACACCGTCGAGAGGCCATTCGCCGCCGGCGGGGCGGGGCCGCCGGGTGATGATTGCCGCGTCCTGGCTTTCATGCATGGACGCAGGCCAGCGGGGGACGGGCAAGTTGCGGTGATCGATTGCTTGACAACGCTCCGGATGTCCCGCGACGGTGCACCATGTGGAGCACAGCCCATGCTGACGGCGACCCTTGTGGACGACCGGGAGAGGAGCGACAATGCAACGTTTCGGTGCTCTGGTGGTGGCAGGTGTCGCATCCGTCGGATGCTCGATCGTCGCGATGCCATCGGCGGTGGCCGCGACCCCGGATCCCCAACCACCCGTCGTCACGCTGATCAGTCCAACGCCCGGCGAGACCTTCAGCCAGAGCTGGGAGATCCTGCTGTACGCCAGGGCCACCGACCCCGACGGGACGATCACCAAGGTCGAGTTCTATGACGGCGCGAAGCTGCTGGCCACCGATGACACCCCGGGTCTCTACTACTTCGCCATCCCGCCGCACGCCGCGGCGCTCGGGGCCCACACGTTCGTCGCCCGGGCGTACGACGACCAGGGCCTGGCCACCACGTCAACGGCGGTGACGGTGTACGTCGTGCCACCGACCATCATGCGGATCCCCGGGTATGTCGAGGCCGGGGTCGAGGCCGGCTGCATGATCCTGGTACCCGATGTCCCCAGCCCCGCCAGCCGGCCGTACCTGCTGCTGGGCGGGGATCGCAGTGTCCTCGTTCCCGGCGCGCATCTGCTGGTGAGCGGGGAGCTCATGCCGAACGTCGCGAGCTACTGCATGCAGGGCATCCCGCTGCGGGTGATCTCCGCTGAGCCGCTGTAGCCGGCCGACCCGGAAGGTCAGCTCCGGCCGGCGTTCTCCGGGGCGGTAGCGGACGGCGCGGGTCCGGACGGGCACAGCGTTTCCAGATGGCCGGTGAGGGTCGCGGCGAACTCTTCCGTGGCGGCCAGCTGGCCATGCAACGCCGCGCGGCGCTGGTGGACCGCGTCCACGTAGCCGCGTAGCACGTGGTGCAGCCGGACCCGCTCGGTGCGGCCGATGCGGCGGCCAGAGGCCAGCCGGTCGATGATGCCGAGCATCTCTCGCATGCTCTCCAGGCTGAAGTCCAGCGGCTTCATCCGCTTGATGACCCGGAGACGGTCGACGTCGGCCTCGACGTACAGCCGGAACCCGCCCTGGCTGCGCGTGGCCGGCACCACGAGGCCGACCTCCTCGTAGTAGCGGATGGTCCGCAGGCTCAACCCGGTCCGCTCGGCCACCTCGCCGATCTGCATCAGTCCGCCGTCACCCATTGCCACCGGGCCCGTCCTTGTCGTTGCGGCCACCCCGTTGCGATCGCCAGGCGCGGCAGCATCCGGTTGTCGGAACCCGGCCAATGTACCCATCCCCGGCGAGGATGTCCTCGCCGCGTACGGTGCCGCGGACCGCCAGGTCCCACCCTGGCCGTGGAAAACTCCTCGTACGTTAGAGTGTGG
>JABDRL010000029.1 GCA_013041765.1 Dactylosporangium sp.
CCCCCTCGGACGCCTCGTCGTCGCCGGACTCGCCCGTCGCGGGGAGTGCGGCCGAGGCGTCCTCCTCCCCGCCGGATGGCGCTGTGGCCTCGGCGGATTCATCCTCGTCGTAGTCCTCGCCACCGGGGCCCCGGCCCCGCCCCCGGCCCCGCCGGCCCCGCCGCCGCCGACGTCGGCCGGAGGTCTCCTCCTCGGCGTCCTCGGCGTCCTCTGCGGCCGGCGACGCGTCGGCCGTGGGTTCCGGGTCGGACGCTGCCCCGCCCCGATCGGGGGGCGGAGTCTCGGCCGCCGGATCCGCCTCCGCGGCTTCCGCGAGGTCGCCCCCGCGCTTGCGCCGCCGGCGGGTACGGACCGGCGCGGCGCTGTCGTCCGCCGGCCTGCGCTCGTCCGCCGGCCTCGGTTGGGCGGTGGCGGCCTCGGGTTCGGTCTCGATGGGTGCCATGAACAGCACGCTGGCCAGGTTGGCCGGGCGACGCTTGCGGGACGAGCCCTCCTCCGGGGAGGTGTCCCCCTCCGGAACCGCTTCCGGCCTCGTCAACGCGTCATCGGCCGTGGGCCGGATATCAGCAGGTTCACGCCGATCGGGGGAACTGATCGCTTCCACCCGATCCGGCTCGTTATCGAGCATACGGACGTTCTCCAGTTCTGGCGGCCCCGGGCGCGTCACACGCTGCCACGCAGGACCACCGCAATATGTGTGGTGCCGGCGGCCAGGTCCGCTCGCGCGGGCACAGCCACCGAAGTCTGCCAACTTCGTCATGCCAGCGGCCATCGTGGCCGCCCGACCTACGCCGACGACGTCTGCCAATCGGCCGCATCGCGATCCGCGGCAAGCGGATCGACAATCTCACCCTCGGCGGCAAGCCCGCCCTGAGCCAGTCGGGTCGCACGGGGCGACTCGCACAGCTCGAGGTCGGCTACCGCTCGCAGGCCGGTCAAGACATCATCGGGCCGCACGGTTGGGATGACGTGCCGTACGACAAGGTCCAGTATCGCACACGGTAGACCCTCGACCCCGGAAGGTGCCACATCGGCCTCTCCCTTGACCAGTAGCCGGACGATCGGGCCCCGAACGTCAAGGATCCGCTCGCCACGCTTGGTGACACGTCCAACGTGGATCTCTGTCGCGGCGAGGAACGTCGTCACCGCAGCGGCCGCCCGCTCCACCGTCAGCCCAGGTATTTCGATCCGCCAGGCCGACGCATCGATCCGATCGGCCAGCCCGCCGGGGCCGGCTTCCACGGCTTCCACCACGTCGAGGCCCGAGGGCAGGGCGGCGTCCAGCGCCCGGGCCACCGCCGCGGGATCGGTCCGCTCCCGCAGGGCCAGCTCGAGGTACTCCGCGCTGCTGGCGACGCCGGTCGGAGCCGCACCGGCATAGGAGATCTTCGGGTGCGGCGTGAAGCCCTGGGAGTACGCGATCGGCACGCCCGCACGCCGGACCGCCCGCTCCAGCGCCCTGGCGAAGTCGCGGTGCGAGGCGAACCGCAGGTTTCCCCGCTTGGCGTACCGAAGGTGCAGGCGCTGCACGACCGGCGCCTGCGTCCGGGCCGGTTGTGGCCGCTTACCCGCCATATTCGCTCATCTTCACGACGGAAGGAGCCTCCCCCCAGTTGGTCCGATCTCAATGTCCACGCCCTGGCTCGGGCACACCCCGCAGTCGGCGCACCCGGCCCATCGGCAGTCGTCCCGCTCGTTCTCCGCCAAGGCGTTGTCCCACTCCTGCCACAGCCACTCCCGGTCGAGCCCCGGATCCAGGTGGTCCCACGGCAGCACCTCGTCCTCGGCCCGCTCCCGCGTCGTGTACCACTCGACGTCGATCCCGAACGGCTTGAGTTCGACCTGGGCCGCCTGTTGCCACCGGGCGAACGAGAAGTGCTCCGACCAGCCGTCGAAGCGGCCTCCGGCCTCCCAGACCGCACGGATGACGGCCCCGACCCGGCGGTCACCGCGGGCCAGGAGCCCCTCGACCACCGAGGATTCCCCGTCGCTGTACCGGATGCCGATCGCCCGGCCCAGCGACTTGTTCGCGTTGATCGCCTGCTTGAGCAGCCGGATCCGGTGGTCGATGACCTCGGGCGGGCACGCCGGTGCCCACTGGAACGGGGTGTGCGGCTTCGGAATGAACCCCCCGATCGACACCGTTGCCCGGATGTCCTTCGAGCCGACCGCCACCCGGCCAGCCCGGATGACCTCATGTGCGAGCCGGGCGATCTGCAGGACGTCCTCGTCGGTCTCCGTCGGCAGCCCGCACATGAAGTACAGCTTCACGCTTCTCCACCCGCTGGAGTAGGCGGCAACGACGGTCCGGATCAGGTCCTCCTCCGAGACCATCTTGTTGATCACTCGCCGGATCCGCTCCGAGCCTCCCTCGGGCGCGAAGGTCAGTCCGGTGCGTCGGCCGTTGCGGGCCAGGCCCTCGGCAAGGGTGATGTTGAACGCGTCGACCCGGGTCGAGGGCAGCGACAGGGACACGTTCGACTCCGCGTACCGGTCGCCGAGCCCGGAACAGATCGCGTCGATCTCCGAGTGGTCGGCGCTGGACAGCGACATCAGGCCGACCTCGCAGAAGCCGGAGAACTCCAGCCCACGGGCCACCATCGCCCCGATGGAGGCGATCGACCGTTCCCGCACCGGTCTGGTGATCATGCCGGCCTGGCAGAAGCGGCAGCCCCTGGTACATCCCCGAAATATCTCCACGGCGTAGCGCTCGTGGACCGTCTCGGCGACGGGCACGATCGGCCGCTTCGGGTGGGGCCAGCGGTCCAGTTCGGTGGTCGTGTACTTGCCGATCCGGGACGGCACCCCGGCCCGGTTGGGCAGCACCCTGCGGATGCGCCCGTCGGGGGCGTACTCGACGTCGTAGAACCGTGGAACGTAGACCCGTTCGGTCCGGGCCAGCCGGAGCAGCACCCCGTCCCGCCCGCCGGGCCGGCCTTCGGCCTTCCAGTCCCGCACGATGCCGGTAATGTCCCGAACGGCCTCCTCACCGTCGCCCAGCACCGCGGCATCGATGAAGTCGGCGATCGGCTCGGGGTTGAACGCCCCGTGCCCCCCGGCGACCACGATGGGGTGACGCTCGTCGCGGTCGGCCGAGGTCACCGGGATCCCGGCGAGGTCGAGGGCCGTCAGCAGGTTCGTGTAGCACAGTTCGGTCGCGAAGCTGACACCGAGCAGATCGAACGCCCCGACCGGACGGTGGTTCTCCAGCGTGAACTGGGGAATGCCCTCCTCGCGCAGCAGAACCTCAAGGTCCGGCCGGACCGCATAGGTCCGCTCGGCCAGCACATCGGGCATCTCGTTGAGGATCTCGTACAGGATCTGCACGCCCTGGTTCGGCAGCCCCACCTCGTAGGTGTCCGGGTACATCAGGGCCCAGCGCACGGCGACGCTGTCCCAGTCCTTGGCGACCGTTCCCAGCTCACCCCCGACGTACTGGATCGGTCTGCTGACCCTGGGCAGCAGCCGTTCCAGGCGGGAGAAGACGGACGCCATACTCATAACCACTCAGCGTACGCGGCGCCGCTGCCGCTCCCCGGACGCGGTCGCCGTTGCCAGCGGGCTCAGCCCTCCGGCGCCGGGTCCTGCGGGGAGCGCCGCGCGGGAGCGTACCGGCCGACGTAGATCTGGCCGCTCAACGCGGCGATCTCCATCATCAGGGCGGCGGTGATCTCCCGGAAGGTCCGGGAGTCCGCCGGCCGATGCTCCCACTGGGACAGGTCGACGGGCTTACCGACGCTGGCCTCCACGCCCTTGCCGAGACCCGGCACGCTCGCCCCGACCGGCTGGATCCGTTCCGTCCCCCGGATCCCGATCGGAACCAGCGTCGCCCCGGTCTCCACCGCCAGCTTCGCCACGCCGGGCCGGCCCCGGTACAACCGGCCGTCCAGCGACCGGGTGCCCTCCGGATAGATGCCCAGCACCTGGCCGGCGCGCAGCACCGGAAACGCCGATTCCAGGGCCAGGAGGCTGGCCCGCCCACCGGAGCGATCGACGGAGATCTGGTTCAGACCGGTCATCAGCGTCCCGAGCAGGCGATTCTGGAAATACTCGTCCTTGGCCAGGAAATACACCTGCCGCGGCGAGATCATCGGAATGAGAATCGAGTCGACGACGGACAGGTGGTTGCTCGCCAGGATCACCGGCCCCATCGCGGGGATGTGCTCCAGCCCCGTGATCCGGGGACGCCAGGCCAGGCGCAGGGGCGGGCCCAGCAGGAGCTTGCCGATCGAGTACAACGCCGACAACCCGGTCTCCTCCTGTGTCCCGCGCGCCCCGGATCCGGATCCGGACATGCGCGTCGACACCTGCCGCGCCCGCCCCACCTGCGGGCCGAAGCCCACGGACCGGACGCGGCAGGCACACGGATGCTCACCGTATCGCGTCAGGCACGCTCCACCGCGACCAGGATCCGCTCGCCGTCCCCCACGTCGCCTTCGAAGCCGCCGGACCCCACCCGGTCGAGGGTCACCCCCGTGGCGAGTGTCTCCGCCGCCAGGAAGTCCCGGTGCGCGGCCACGGCGGCGCGGACGGTCTCCGGGGCCTCGACCGTCAGCGTGACCCGGTCGGAGACGTCGAGCCCGGCGTCCCGGCGGGCCAGTTGCACGACCCGGACGACGTCCCGGGCCACGCCCTCGGCGACCAGGTCCGGGGTCACCACGGTGTCGAGCACCACCACACCGTCCCGCCCCGGCAGGGCCGCGGAGTTCGACGGGTCCGCCGCGACCAGGCTCAGCTCGTACTCCCCGTCCCGCAACGGAACGCCACCGGCGGTCACCACCCCGGCCGTCACCGACCAGCCCCCGGCCTTGACCGCCCGGATCACCTGCTGGACCTGCTTGCCCAGGCGCGGGCCGAGCGCCCTCGGGACCAGCGTGAGCACCCGCCGGCAGTGCGCGGCGGCGTCCTCCGCCAGCACGAGTTCCTTGACGTTGACCTCGTCGGCGATCAGGTCGGCGAACGGCCGCAACGCCGGCGAGCCGGGCGCCGCGACGGTCAGCGTCGGCAGCGGCAGGCGCACCCGCAGCCCCTTGGCCTTGCGCAGCGACAGGGCCACCGAGCAGACGTCCCGCGCGGCGTCCATGGCCGCGACCAGCTCGGTGTCCGCCGGGTACGCCTCGGCCGCCGGCCAGTCGGTCAGGTGCACCGACCGGCCACCGGTCAGGCCCCGCCAGATCTCCTCGGTCGTCAGGGGCGCCAGCGGCGCCAGCACCCGGCACAGCGTCTCCAGCACCCTGGCGAGGGTCTCGAACGCCGCCGGGTCGCCCGCCCAGAAGCGGTCCCGCGACCGGCGGACGTACCAGTTGGTCAGGGCATCGAGGTAGCGGCGGACCGACCCGCACGCCCCGGACAGGTCCCCGGCGTCCAGCTGCGCCGTCGTCACCGCGACCAGCTCACTGGTCTTGGCCAGCACATACCGGTCGAGCACATGCTCGGCGGGCGCGTCGGACACGCCGGCCCCGTCCGGAGTGCGCGACGCGGACCAGCCCTCGGCGTTGGCGTAGAGGGAGAAGAAGTACCACACGTTCCACAGCGGCAGCAGCACCTGCCGCACGGCATCGCGGATCCCCGCCTCGACCACGGCCATGTCGCCACCCCGCAGCACCGGCGACGCCATGAGGAACCAGCGCATGGCGTCCGACCCGTGGCGGTCGAACATCTCGTAGACGTCCGGGTAGTTCCGCAGGCTCTTGGACATCTTCCGGCCGTCGTCGCCCAGCAGGATGCCGTGGACCACGCAGGTACGGAAGGCCGGCCGGTCGAACAGGGCGGTCGCCAGCACGTGCAGGGTGTAGAACCAGCCCCGCACCTGCCCGATGTACTCGACGATGAAGTCGCCCGGATAGTGGCTGTCGAACCACTCGCGGTTGTCGAACGGGTAGTGCACCTGGGCGAAGGGCATCGACCCCGACTCGAACCAGCAGTCGAGCACCTCCGGCACCCGCCGCATGGTCGAACGCCCCGTGGGGTCGTCCGGGTTTGGCCTGGTCAGCTGGTCGATTCCGGGCCGGTGCAGATCGGTGACGGTCACGTTGAAGTCGCGTTCCAGCTCGGCGAGCGAACCGTAGACGTCGACCCGGGGATAGGCCGGGTCGTCGGACTTCCACACCGGGATCGGCGAGCCCCAGAACCGGTTCCGGCTGATCGACCAGTCCCGGGCTCCGGCCAGCCACTTGCCGAACGAGCCGTCCTTGACGTGCTCCGGGGTCCAGGTGATCTGCTGGTTGAGTTCGACCATCCGGTCCCGGAACGTCGTCACCGCGACGAACCAGCTGGACACCGCCTTGTACACCAGCGGCGTGTCACAGCGCCAGCAGTGCGGATAGGAGTGGGTGTACGTGTCGTGCCGCACGACCAGGCCCCGCGCCTTGAGATCGGCGATGACGGGCTTGTTCGCCTCGAAGACCTGCATCCCCTGGTAGTCGGGCACCAGGGCGGTGAACCGGGTCTGCTCGTCGATCGTCACCACCGTCGGGATCCCCACGGTGGCACAGGCGTTCTGGTCGTCCTCCCCGAAGGCCGGGGCCAGGTGCACGACCCCGGTCCCGTCCTCGGTCGTCACGTAGTCGGCCCCGACGACCTGGAAGGCGTTGGGGGTGTCGGCGAGGAAGTCGAACAGCGGGGTGTAACGCCGACCGACCAGGTCACGCCCGTACACGGTCCCCACGCGGGTGGCGTCGGCCAGCTGGTTGGCGTACGCCGTTGCCCGAGCCGCCCCGATGAGGTACCGCTGCCCGTCTTCTTCGTAGACGGCGTACTCGATGTCGGGACCGACCGCCAGGGCAAGGTTGGACGGCAGCGTCCACGGCGTGGTCGTCCACACCAGGATCTTCTCGCCGGTGTCCAGGGTCAGCGCCACGGTCAGGGCGGGGTCCTGCCGGTCCCGGTAGACGTCGTCCATGCGGGTCTCGGTGTTCGACAGCGGGGTCTCGCACCGCCAGCAGTACGCCAGGACCCGGAACCCCTCGTAGATCAGCCCCTTGTCGTACAGCGTGTTGAACGCCCACATGACGCTTTCCATGTAGTCAAGATCAAGCGTCTTGTAGTCGTTGTCGAAGTCGACCCAGCGGGCCTGGCGGGTGACGTACCGCTCCCAGTCCTGGGTGTAGCGCAGCACGGACGCGCGGCAGGCGTCGTTGAACCGGTCGAGTCCAAAATCGAGGATCTGGGCCTTGGCGGTGATCCCCAGCTGCTTCTCGGCCTCCACCTCCGCCGGCAGCCCGTGGCAGTCCCAGCCGAACCGTCGCTCGACCCGGCGGCCCCGCATGGTCTGGTAGCGGGGCACGACGTCCTTGACGTAGCCGGTCAGCAGATGCCCGTAGTGGGGCATGCCGTTGGCGAACGGTGGGCCGTCGTAGACGACGAATTCATTCGACCCACCGACGCCCGGCTCACGCGCGGCAACGCTCGCGGCGAAGGTGGTGTCCTTCGCCCAGTGATCGAGAACGTCCCGCTCGACGGCTGGCAGGTCCGGGCTGGCGGGAACGGCCTCCGAGCGGTGCATGGGATATGCCATCGGTGGTGCTCTCCTCGCGGTGCAAACGGTCGCTACCGCGAGGACGAACCCGGTCCGGGTCCGCGGTACCACCTCGCTTGACGCCCCAGGGGACGCCCGCTCATTGGCCGGTTGTGACGGACCGGACCCGTCCGGGTCTACTGAAGCGCGTCGAGCGCTCGTTCTTCCGGAGGCTCACCGGTGATAGCCGGGTCGTCGCCTGTAGCGCCCAGCCTACCCGATTTCGAAAGCGTGGAACGCTACACGTCAACCCCCACACATAATATCGGCTACGCAAGCCATGAAATGGCGTTCATGCGTATTCCGGGAACCACAAAACGATCTCGCGTTTCGCACTGTGGGGCGAATCCGATGCATGCACGATGTTTTCCTGGCACGACAACGACAGATCGCCGCGGATCGTGCCCGGGGCAGCCTTACGCCCATCGGTGACACCGGCCAACGCCCGGACGACCTCGATTGCCTGGTCGCCTGAAACAATGAGCGAAACCAGCGGACCGCTGGTCATGAACACCCGCAAGGTGGGATAGAAAGCCCGATCGACATGCTCGGCATAGTGCTCGTCCGCCAGCTCTGCGGTCATCGTTCGCATCCGCATCGCCTCGATTGTCAGATTTTTACGCTCGAACCGGCTGGTAACCTCGCCGATCAGGCCGCGTCGCACAGCGTCGGGCTTGATGAGTACGAGCGTGCGCTCGGTCACGGTTTTCCCCCTGTCGGAATCGGAGTCTGCATCCGCAGCCTAGTCCTTCGGTGCCTTTCCCCGGCCACGCCGCTCCCATCCGCACAACCTTCCCGGTGATCTCCGGTTGTCGACGTATCGGCCCTCGCCGCGCACCCCGAACCACGGACTATCGCCGGACGGGTCGGTCCGCCTAGCCTGAACACAGTGAAGGAGGTCGCATTGGCGCCTACGGGCCACGGGCCGCTGTCGGACCCGCAGACATTCACCCTCGGTACCCTGATCGTCGCCGGGCTCTTCATCCTGACCTGTGGCATCGGAATGACCAACATCGCCATCGGCGGTCTTGGCCTCGCGGTGGCCGTGCTCGGGCCGCTATTGATTGTCATGACCGGGATCCGGAGCGGCAGCAGGGACTTCGTCTTCGGCACGGCCCACGTACATCGGGTGTCTTCCCTGCCGACCAGTGGAACGGCCGGCCGGTGTGAGTTTGAACTCGTCGTCAATGCCCACGACATCAGCAACGTGGCCGTCCGCATCCGGGATCCGGCCGTGCCCGTCAACAAGTGGCCGGACGTCGGCGCGATCCTGCCGGTCATGGTCGACAGCCGGGACCCGCGCAGCGTGCGCGTGCTGTGGGACGAGGTACGCACACACCGCGAGGTCGAGTTCGACCGCAACACCGCACAGGACGACGACTACGACAACGGGCAGTACCCGCCCCCGGCGGAGGAACCCCGGGCCGACGAGGCCTCGGCCGCAGCCGAGCCGCAGCCGAGGGCCGAGCCGCAGCCGAGGGCCGAGCCAGCCGACAGTCGCCCCGTCGATGAACCGCCGCCGGTCGACACACCGCCGCCGAACGACACACCGCCGCCGAACGGCGCTCCGGAACAACCCACCGGCGCCACCGGCGTGAGCATCACCCTGCTGGTGTCGGACCTCGACAGATCACGAGTGTTCTACCGGGACACGCTCGGCCTGCTGGAGATCGATGCCGGCACGTCCAGTGCCGTGCTGGCCTTCGGCGACGCGCGGGTCATGCTCCAGCAGGTCGCGGACATGCCCCCGGTCGACCGCCGGGTGGTCCATCTCAACCTCGACGTTCCAGACGTCCACGAGGCCCACGAGCGGTTCACCGGCAGGGGCGTCGAATTCGTCAGCCGTCCCCGCGTCATCCAGCAGGGCGAGCATCTGGAGCTGCATTCCGCGACGTTCCGCGACCCGGATGGGCACGCGCTGGCCATCACCCGCTGGACCGTCCGTCGCTGACCCCGCAGCACCGTACCGTGCCCGCCGTCGGCCGACGGCCCGTCACC
>JABDRL010000001.1 GCA_013041765.1 Dactylosporangium sp.
GCCTCGCCGTCGAGCCCGGCGTTGGTGAGCCACGTTTGAGCGGCCTCGGCGGCGCGGTTTGGGTCCAGACGGGCGATCCCAGTGCTGCGGTAGGAGACGAGGTCCAGTTGCTGCGCTCCCTGCCGGGCTGCGGCCTGGGCCTGGTCGAGAGCTTGGACCTTCGCCGAGAGGGCCAGGCCGCCGTCGAGGACCAGCCCGGCGACGGCGAGCAGCGCGACGCAAAACACCACAGCGAACGCGGTGACCCGCCCGGAGTCCCCACCGGTACGGCGGCGCAGGCCACGGAACCGCCTCCGCAGATAGTTGATCATGGCGGGACGGTTCCTCTCCACTGGTCGATGGGTGACGTGGCCTCGCCCTCGACCCGTCGACTGCCCGGAAGGTCCAGCAGGACGAGATCGTCGAGGGGAACCCGGCACGTCACACGTACGGTGACCGCTCCACCGGGGGTGAGCGTGCCGGTCAGCGTCACGCTGGCGTTCTGGCAGGTCACGCCCCGGGCGACGAGGGTCCCCATTGCGGCGTGTTCCGCTGCGGCCTGCGCGGCGTGGTCGGTGCGGGCCAGGGACGCGGCGCGTGCTCCGGCACTGGCGGCGGCGTCGAGGTCCAGTTGCGCCGAGACGAGGCGCCCGCAGAGAACCACCAGCAGCAGGAACATCACGAGCAGCGGGGTGATCAGGGTCAGCTCCGCTGTGGCCGAGCCCGCGTCGCCGGTGGCCGAGATCCGCCGGAGCCTGGCCACCACAGCGCGGCTCCACCGGGCTGGGCAGTTCATGGCGCACCGTCCATCGGCACGAAGACCTCTACCGGACGGACCACGATCGCCTTCACTGGCCAGTGCACTCCGGGTACCACCGTGTTGGCGGTTCCGGTGATCTCGACGCGAACCTCGGTCGCGGTCCGGGTGACGGTCACTGTCGGGTCTTGGAGGATGGTGTGCCCGAGCGCGGCGAGGGTGTCCTGTCCGGCCCGTTGCCCGGCGTCGGCGCTGGACTGGTAGGCGGCGGCCACGTTCGCCGCTCGGCTCGCGGCGGCCTGCGCGACGTGGGTGGCGTGCATCCACACCCCGGCCTGGACGACGAACATGATGATGAGCAACAGCAGCGGCATCGCCACGACCAGCTCGGCCGTTCCGGCTCCCGCGTCTCGGCTGGCGCTGAGTCGTCGCCATCGGACCGCGAGGCGACACGGGAGCGACCTACGGAAGGCACGTCGGAGCTGGTGGGGTGCCGGGCCGGGCACTCCTGGGGAGGTGAGGTATCCGGCCCGGCCGTCGGGGAGGCAAGCCACCGCTGGCATGTCGACTCAAGCCCTCTCAGCCCAGGTCGAGGGCGTTGGCCTTGGCGACGATGATGGCGCTGATCGCGGCGATCGCGGCCAATGCCAAGGCGACCAGGAGGGCGGTGACGAGCACCGTCTCGGTGGTGTACCCGGCGTCGGCGGTGTCGCGGACGGCCCGCCAGCGGCGCCGGATCCCGGTGATGAGGTGGGTCAGCAGGATCGACATGGGGAAACCTCGAATTCTGGTTGTCCGGCTGTGGTCGGTTCGGGATTCGTGAACTGGTGGATGGGCTACATGCCGCCGAGGACGCCTGCCATGGCCGGGTATCCGAGGAAGATCAGGAATCCGGCGAACAGAGCGACGATCGGCAGGCTCATGCGTTCGGTGGCGGCGTTGGCCTCGCCTTCGGCCTCGGTCAACTGCCGTTGCCGCAGCGCCAGCGCGCGGGACCGGAGCGAGGCACGGACCTTGGCGCCCTCGCTGCCGGCCAGCCCGACCGTGGCCGCCAGTTGCTGCAGCTCGGCCAAGCCGAGGCGCCGGCCGAGGGCACCGAGGATGTCCCAGGGTGGTACCCGGGCCAGGCGGGCTTCGGCGAGGGCGTAGCGCAGTTCGGCGTACGCCGGCCCGGACCCGACTTTGGCGGCCTCGTCCAGGGCTTGGTCTACCCCTGCTCCGGAGGCCAGGCCGATGACGACCAGATCCAGGAACGAACTCAACGCGTCGCGGAACGCGGTGCGGTGCTTGACGGCCTCGCTGTGGACGGCCAGGTCGGGCAGGAAGAACCCGCCGACCGCACCGAGCAGGGTGGCCACCACGGGGATCGTGAAGCCCAGGCGGACCCCGACCAGGGACAGCAGGAGCGTGGTCAGCGGTACCAGCAACAGTCCGAACACCGCCGAGGTCGCCTGTTCTGCCAAATGGACCTCGACGGGCTTGTCCACACAGGCCAGGTCCTGGCGGGTCCGCGCACCGGGCAGGCCGAGTTGGCTCAGCCGGGCAGCGGCCGGCCGCCCCCACCGCCCCGCCCACCCGGCGGTGGGACGGTCAGAGCCCACGGCGTCCGCCACTTCCCGGGGATTGAGCAGCTGGTCCAGGCGGGGCGGTCGGGGGAACAGGCCGACGACGATCAGCCACAGTCCAAGACCGGTCCCGAGGCCGGCGAGCAGGACCCAGCCCGTCATGTCCCCACCGCCTCGGGCGCGGAGGGCGAGGAGGGCGAGGAGGGCGCGGCGGCGACCTGGAGGATTCGGGTGGTATCCCGGTCGCGCATCAGCCGGGCGAGCCAGGCGAACGCTCCGGCGAAGCACGCTCCGGCGGCCAAGAGCACCAGTTGCCCGATCGGGGTGTCGAACGGGCGCAGGTAGCCCCGGTTGGCGACCACGAGGAACACCGCCATCGTCCCGGTGGCACCGACGATGACGCGGGCGGAGGTGCGGTTGGTGGCCCGGCTGGCGGCGATGCGCTGTCGGGAGGCGACCTTCGCCCGCGCGGATTCGGCCAACTCCCCGAGGGTGTCGCCAAGCTGCCCGGCCGCCCCCTTCACGGCCAGCAGCAGCCCGGCGACCACGAGATCAGCGGTCGGGTCGGCCAGGTCGGTGGCGAAGTACCGCAGGGCGTCCGACAGCCGCCAGCCGCGCCGCAGCCGGATCGCCAGCCCGGCGACCTCGTCGCGGATCGGCTCGGGGGCCTCGATGGCGCTGGCCAGGATGGACTGTTCCAAGCCGGCGGCGGCGGTCAGGTTGTCGCGCAGGGACTCGGTCCAGGTGGCGATGGCCTCGATCCGCGCGACTCGGCGGGCATGCCCCCGGTCCGGGCCGATGATCGCGGGTAGGACCCATGCCGCCGTCCCGCACAGGGCGGCGG
>JABDRL010000033.1 GCA_013041765.1 Dactylosporangium sp.
CCGAACCCCGGGTGGCTCACCACCACGAGCGGCCCGGCTCACCCCCTACGAGCCGACTGGCTCTCCGCCGGGAGCCGGGTGGCTCAGCAGCGCGAGCACAGTGGCTCAAATCGCCGCAAGTAAGCAAGCGATGCCGCTGGGTGCGGCCAACGTGCTGGCACGGCCGGGGTTCCTGCTCGGGGACACCTCGCTGGTGGTGTATTTCGACGCCGAGGTGTCCGCGGGGGATCCGACATCGTGGGCGCGGTGGTGGGCCAGGGTCGCTGACGCGGAGACGGGACGGGACGGCTGGCCTCGGTGGCGGACGCGCGGGGCAACTTCGCCATTCGCAACACCTACGACGAGGCCAGCGGACGGGTGACCGAGCAGACAGACCCCGAGGGCGGGACGACGACCTTCGCGTGGGACGCGGCCACCCAGATCGCCACGATCACCGATCCCGGCGGGGCGGTCGGGGGATCGCTACCAGCTACGAGCGCGCAACTACGACCCGACCACCGGCAGGTTCGACGCCCAGGACCCGGTGAGGTCCTCGGCGCCGGAACCGGCGATCTCCTCGTACGCCTACGCGAACAACCGTCCGACGACGCTGACCGATCCCACCGGCCAGCAACCGGACATCGGATCGGGGACGACCGAGACCTACACGAACTACTACACCACCTGCCTCAACAATCCGCAGGCCCGCTCGGACCAGCAGCAGGCCGACACGGGGGCACCAGAGGGACAGGAAGCCAATCCGGAGTATGGCGCGGCAAAGAAGACCGTGGACGAATCAGCCAATATTGTCAGCCGGATCGCCGACGAGGTCATCAATCTGATCCTGGACCTGGTCGGGTTCAACGACGCGAAGAAGTGTATCGCCGGGGGCGACATCGTCGCCTGCATCTCCACGGCATTGCAGGCCGTGCCATGGGGCAAGATATTCAGATTGATCGATCGTGTGGGCGGCGAGGTTGCCTAGGCCCCGCTTGCAGTGTGGCCGCAGGTCCTCCACCGGTTGTCCCAGACCAGGACGATCAGGGAACGCGGCGTTGCGGGCGATGGTGGCGGATCTGACCACCCGGCTGGAGCAGGCGATGGGCCGGATCGCCGATCTTGAGGCCCGGTTGAAGACGTCGCCGGCGAACTCGTCGAAGCCTCCCTCGTCGGACGGGCTGGCCAAGCCCGCGCCGAAGTCGTTGCGGTCTCGCTCGGGCCGGGGTCCGGGGCGGCCGAAGGGCCAGGACGGCATCACCCTGCAACGCTTCGCCGACGCGGACGTGGTCCGCCACGTTCCCACGGTGTGCGCCGGCAGCCCCTCTGCCTGACCGCACAGGGCCTCCACCGCATGCCCAGGTTCAGCAGCAGCTTGAGGTATTTCCACCGCATGATGGTGGCGCGTGGACAGGAGTGGAAACCGGCCGAGCGCAGTCCCGCCGACAGGTCCTCGGCCGTCGAGTTCGTCCCGTGGGGGTACCGCCCGAGGCCCAGGGCGCCGGGCACCGGCGCGCTGTGTCCGGACGCCAGTCCACCTCGCCGTGAGGTGCTTGCCCCGGGCCACCAGGAGCACGTCATGCCCGGCGGCGAACAATCGTGCTCCGACGACGCCGCCCACCGCGCCCGCGCTCATGATCACCCATTGCATGTCCTGACGATGGGCCACACCATCAGCAAGATCTATCAGGCCATGATCGGTATCAGCATCCTGATGCCCCAGGGCCCCGGCCGAGCGGCACTGGGCCTGGGGAGTGTCTCGTGGATTCATGCCATCACGTCATGCACCTGCCGACGCCGGGTGGAGGATCTGCCATCCGCGATTGGTGCGGCGGCCCCGGACGCCCACCGTGTCGCCCGGTGGGTATTGGCGAGCAGTCCGACGTCATCTGGTTCGAACTCGTTGAGACTGATAAGACCTTGAACATGGCAGAACCTGGTGATAGAAAACATTGAAGATCATCACGACGTAGATATGATGGCAAATCCCGGGTCTCGGATTTACTCTGGTGTGCATGTCGTGATGATTTTCAATGGAATGCGCTCGTTGGGCAGATCCCCCGGGGTGTGTCTTGTGAATCGGCATTGTTGGGCGAGGTCACGCGGCCAGGTCCTGATGACGGCGACACCGATGGCGATGTGGTCCGTGGAGTCGCGCTTGTCGCACCCGGCAGCCCCGGCCTGGAACGCCTTGAGCTTGCTCACCACGTGCTCGACCACGTGCTCGACCGCGTTGCGCCGAGCCGTGCGCTCCGCCCGGGCGGCTGCTGGGTCTGGGGCTCCGCCAGCCAGCTCCTGAACAGCCTGGTCACCCGGGTCGGTCTGCGGGACGGTGCCGTCCAGTTCTGCCAGGTCGACAGCACGGTGTGTGCCCGATCGACCTTCCTGGTCAGACCGGGCACACACCGTGGTCATCCGCCAATGACCACCGAGGGGATCCCTCCTACAGGGCCGGGTAGGCGTTGGCGAGCAGTTCCTGGAACTGCGCGGAGAACCACGCGCCGGAGATCGGAGCGTTCGGCAGCGCCCCACTCAGGTTGTTCTGGTTGCGGGGGTTGCCCTCGTAGGCCGGGTCGCACATCTCGTCGAAGCCCTTGCCCTCGTCGTTGGGGATGAGCTCGCTGGAGCCGTCGGACTCGCCCGGAGGCTTGATCCAGACGTAGGCGTCGATGCCGCTGGCCGGGCTGACCGTGGGCCGCTCGCCCAGACCCGCACCGGACTGGTTGCACCAGTTGCCCTTGTGGATGCGGCGGTCGATTCTGGAGTCGTCGACCATGGTGTCCACGTCGCTGGCCGAGCTGGCCCCGGTCGGCCGGTCAGAGCCGCCCCAGCCGTTGCGGGAGGTGTCGATCAGCATGCCGAGGTCGGAGTTGAATCCGAGCGAGACCAGCTTCGAGCGGAATGCCGTGGCGAACGTCGACTCGTCGTTGTAGTCGTTCCAGTCGATCCAGCTGCTGAGCTTGGTTTCGGCGTTGACCGTGATATACGGCTCGTTCAGCGCCGAGTAGTTGGCGGTGTTGGTGATGAAGCCGTCGACGCTGTCGAAGCCGTCCGTGGTGCCCTGCGCCGTGGAGGCGAACAGCTCTGCCGCTGGGTCGAAGTTGCTCGACCAGCCGATCCAGCCGTGGTGGGCGGCGTCGATGTACGTGTACACGTTGGTGATCGCGTGCAGCTGGTCGAGGGCGTACTGCACACCCGTGACGTAGTTGCCGTTGGCCAGCATGACGTCGCACTCATCGGTCTTGGTCTCGCGGTCGCCGGTGTTGGTGATGAGGTTCGGCAGCGAGTCGATCTCAATGATCGTAATGATGCGCAGGTCCTCGTATGCCGAGTCGGCCATGATTTCGGCGATGGGATCGATGTACTCGTTCCGGTAGCGGTCGATCTCCTCGGGGCCGAGTTCGCCGTTGGAGGCCAGGGCCGCGCAGTCCCGACCGGGCAGGTCGTAGATCACGAACTGGATGTAGGCGGCGCCCTGCGACAGGGCCTCGTCCAGGTGGTCCCGAACGCCCATCGAACCGTTCGAGCTGCTGTCGTCGGTGCCCTCGATGGCGGCGATCCGGTCGATCCAGACCCCGGTCGGGGTGTCGGAGATCTGGCTTCCGCCGGGTTCGCTCTCGGCCTTGGCCTTCCACTCGGGATTGACGTAGCCCTGCCCGCCGTCATACGGGTTGTCCACATGCGTCGCCGCCGCGAGAACCGGGGAGACCGTGGTCTGGACGGCCGTGACCGCGACCAGCCAGGAGCCGAGGGCAAACACGGTGGCTGCGGCGAGTACCCGGTGTGACCGGGCCCGTCGGGCTAGGAATGTGTTCTTCATGTGCGAGTACTCCCTTGGTGTGTTCAACGGGACGATGAGAGTGCGCAGCACGTCGCCGTTGGTGGGCGAGGCGGGGGTGCCGTTCCGTCCTGGCGGGGCGGGGCGGGCGGCTGTGGGGCGCCGCCTCCGGGCACCTATTCCCGTAGCGGTTTATCAATTCACGTCAGTCGATGAATTGATTGACCGTCATCGTTACATGCTCTCGGGACTGATCGCAATATCGCCGAAAAATCCCCGAAACTTCCACAAAGCATCGAGATCTACTTGAAGATCATAAGCGGGGTGTAATCCATATAAGAGTCATGAATTCCACAGCGGCGCTCCCGCCGGAGACCCCATCCGGGGCGGGGCGGGGCGTCCCGGGACGGGCGCTACCGGCCGGCCGGGCCTCGTCGGTGGCAGCCGACCAGGTGGGTATCGACCAGGCCGACCGCTTCCATCAGCGCGTGGACGGTGGTAGGTCCGACGAACACGAACCCCCGCGTCCGCAGTACCCCGGCGAGAGCCTTCGACGCCGGGGTACTGGCGGGAACCTCGGCCGCCGTTCGCGGACGCAACGTGGTCGTCGAGCGATGTGACCAGATCAACCGGTCGAGACCGCCGTGCTCGCGGAGCGCCAGCGTCGCTCCGGCATTGGTGATCGCAGCCTGGATCTTGGCCCGGTTCCGCACGATGCCCGTATCGGCCAGCAGACGCTCGACATCCCGATTCCCGAATCCGGCCACCACCTGCGGATCAAAGCCCGCAAAGGCCGCCCGGAAGGCGGTGCGTTTGGCCAGAATGGTCAGCCAGCTCAGGCCCGCTTGAAACGCCTCAAGACAGATCCGCTCGTACAGCGCCTGCTCCCCGTGCACGGGACGGCCCCACTCCCCGTCGTGGTAGGCGGTGTTCAGCGGGTGCGTGGTGGCCCACGGGCAGCGGGCCAGCCCGTCGTCGCCGACGATCACGGTCATCCGGTGGTCCGTTCCGGGGAAGGCCCTAGCGGGCGGGGGTATCGGTGGTCGACCGATGATGCCAGGCCCGGCGCAGGGC
>JABDRL010000091.1 GCA_013041765.1 Dactylosporangium sp.
CGCTGAGGCCGCGGAAGACCTCGCTGGTCAGCGTGACCTCCGCGATCGTGCCCAGCCGGGGCCCGGTACGGAGCTCAACGTGCGCGCCGAGCCGGGCCGCCAGGTGACCGACGACGACCAGGCCCATGGACCGGACGGTGGCGACGTCGACCGCGGGAGGCCGCCGGAGCAGCTCGTTGAGCTGTTCCCGGCGGTGGGCCGGGAGGCCGACGCCCTCGTCGCCGATCTGCACGATGACCCGGTCGCCGAGTGCCCTGGCGGTCACCCAGGCCTCGCTGTCCGGGGGCGAGTACATCGTCGCGTTGTCCATCAGCTCCGCGAACAGGTGCACGATGTCGTCAACGGCCTCGGACACCACGGTGAGGTTCTGATCGACGACGCCGAACCGGATGCGGGTGTAGTGCTGGATCTGGGAGAGCGCCGCCTGAAGGATCTTCGAGACGGGCACGTCCGCACTGCGGATCCGGCCGATCCCCACCCCGCCGAGCACCAGCAGGCTCGCGTTGATCCTGGCCATGCGGGTGGCCAGATTGTCCAACTCGTACAGCAGCCGGAGCCGGTCCGGATCGGTCTCGTCCCGCTCGACGACGTCGACCTGGGCCAGGACGGCGTCAACGAGGCGCTGCCCCCTCCGGCTGAGGTGGATGAAGATCTCGGCCATGTTGGCGCGCATGATGGCCTGCTCCGCCGAGGTCCGCACCGCGGCCCGGTGGACCTCCGCGAACGCCTGCGCCACTTCGCTGATCTCGTCGGTCCCGGACTGGCTGAGGGCGAACGCCGACCGCACGAGCGTCGTGGACCGGGAGGCCACCTCGTCCGGCCGCAGGCTGCCGGGCTGGGCGGTGCGCAGCTCGTGCACGACGGCGGGCAACCGGTTGAACGCGACGGTGTTCGCCGCTTCCCGCAGCCGGTGCAGCTGGCGACGGACCTGGCGGGCGACGGCGGTGGTCACCAGCAGGGTCAGCAGCACCGCCAGGGTCACGCCCGCGACATTGAGCCAGACCTCGTGGAGCTGGGTGCTCCTGGCGGTCGACACGTCGTCCAGCAGGGCGGCGTCCACCTGCTGCTGCACGGTGAACAGCTGCGCGAACCACTCCTCGGTGCGGTCCTCCCACTCGATGCCGTCGAGGCCCATCTCGCTGCCCGGTGCCACCCGGCCGACCCGGTCCTGCAACCGCTGGGCGATCAGGGCCTCCTGGCCGCTGTCCGCCCGGTCCCACCACACCTGCCAGTCCGGCGGGGCCAGCTTGAGAAACGAGAGGCTGGCCTCGGTGTACCCGGTCCTGGCCGTGGTGATGGTCTGCTGCATGGCCCGGGTCAGCTGGCCGCCGGCCACCGCACTGATCACGGCGACCTGCTCCTGACCGGCGTACTCGATGGCGTCGGAGAGGACCACGGCGGCGCGGAGCCGGTCGACGAGGTCCTCCGACAGCCCGGTCTGGGCCATGGCGGCCCGGTAGGCGAGCAGGTCGGCGATGAGGATGCGGTAGCCGAAGGTCACGGCGGACACGGCTCCGGTGGTGGCGGAGCGGACCTGCTGGCGCAGGGCGGTCAGGCCGGCGAATCCGCTCTCGATGCGGTGCAGGATGGGACCGATCCTCGCGGGAGCGGAGTCGAGTTCCCGCCGGAGCTGGCCGAACCGGTTGATGGCCCGGTCGGTGATCGCCGTCTGCCGCAGGAAGGGGTCCAGGTGGCCGGAGGGGTCGACGGTCATCATGGTCGCGGCGTCGGCGCGCTCGCACTGGAGGCTGAAGGCCAGGTCGCCCGCCTCGGCCCCGAGGGCGACGAGATCGCCGAGGACCGCGGCCCGCTGAGCCTGCGTGGCGCTGGTGCCTAGGGCCAGCCCGGCGAATCCGAGAACCGCCACCAACGGTGCCGCGACGATCAGGCGGAGGCGGGAGACGATCTTCCACCCTCTCAGCCACCGCTGCGGTGACTGTGCCACATGTGTCTGTCGGCTTCCCGCCAACGTCGTCTCCCTGTGTCCGGTGCCGTTCAGGTGCACGGTGCATGACGGATCCGGGCGTATGTCGCACCTTGGGTGCGACGCGGGTCGCCCCGCTGGGCGATTGCGCCGTACGATCAGTCATTTGTGGTATAAAAGGTGTGTATGCCTCGACTAGGAGTGATGCGCGTTCGCCGCCCGGCGGCGGCGTCGGCGGTCGAAGCGGTCCGGAATGTTGCCGCGCCGGACCGGGGCGTCCAGGGCCGCCGGTGGCGTGACCGGCGGTAGCGCCGGTGACGCGGCCGATCCGATCGCCGGTCGGGGCCGTCTCCGCGGCAGCGCCGCGATGACGAGGGACTGGACGAGGAGCGGATCGGCGACGCGGTAGCCGAACCGCCGGGGATGCAGCTGCCAGCGCACCCGACCGTTGGGCTGCTGGGTCGGCGGCGCCGGCACCCACGACCCCCGGCCGTGGAGGACGATGTCCGGTCGTTCCGTCAGCTCCGCGGCCAGCGCGTGCCCCGGCCGCAGCAGGAACATCCACCGGCCCTCGGGGGCCACGGCGATCGGACCGCCGATGGCGGCCGCCGGCAGCCTGTCGATCACCGACTGGCCGAATCGTTCCGGGACCTCAAGGACGTCGAAGGCTCTCCCGGTGGCGAGCAGTACCGCGTACGGCCCGCGTCGCCACCTGGCGGCCACCCCCGCGGCGTCGTGCGCCACGCTGGCCTCCCAGTCCTCCACCGCCGGGTGACAGCCGGTCGTCGGGCAGCCGGGGCGACCGCAGTCGAACCGCGGACCGCTGAGGAATGCCCCGGGCAGGACCTCCCAGCCGTGTTCGGCGTAGCGGGCCGCGGGGCGGGCCAGATGCGTGCGCTGCACCTGCCGACGTAACGTTTCAGTTGGCCGGCTCAGGGCGCTGCGTAGCCATGTCAACAGTGCCCTCCTCTGGTCGCTCAGGTTGACAGACGACGCGTAACTGTCGCGTCGCCGACTCGTTTGCATGTACAGAAAGCCCACAGCAACTTGCATCGAAAAGCTACGAGCGTTGAGTGGAATTCCAGCGCACAGGCTGTGCGAGATCGATGGATACATCGAGTCTCTTTCGCCGGGGTATGTCGCCGGGGTGCGCCGACGCCGTCCCACGATTCACCCGGGTGGATGACGCGGTGTGGCCGGCCGACAGGGGGGGAGTGACGTGAACGAGCTACCCATTGGTCGTCGAGTCGCATATTGGCGAAACCGCCGCAAAATGTCGCAACAGGTGTTCGCTGACCGGCTGGGAAAATCCAAGAGCTGGGTGGACAAGGTCGAGCGGGGCGTGCGCCGGCTCGACAAGTTCTCGGTCGTCTACGAGATCGCCGACGTGCTCCAGCTGGACGTGCAACTGCTGCTGGGCCGGGATCCGGACCGGCGGCCCGACAGCGCCACGCCCAGCGAGCAGATCGAGGTGGAGGAGCTTCGTTCGGCGCTGGAACGCTACGACCAGATCAGCGTGATCCTCGGCGGCCCGCCGGTCCTGCCGCCGCTTGCGGAGCTGCACAAGGCCGTCAACCACGCCTGGCTGAGCTACCAGCATGCCAAGTACGGGGTGCTTGCCCGCGCCCTGCCGAAGCTCCTGCGGGACGTGCAGGCCGCCGACGTGGCCACCGGAGGGGACCGCGGGGTCGGGGAGTCCTCCCATCTGCTGTCGCAGGTGTACCAGATCGCCTCGTCCTCGCTGCGCAAGCTCGGCGAGCACGACCTGTCCTGGCTCGCGGCCGACCGGGCCATCGTCGTCGCCCAGCGCGCGGGGGACCCGCTGCTCGCCGGGATCGCCTCCTACCGGGTCGCGCTGGCCCTGCTGGCCCTCGGCCGCGCCCGGCCGGCCCTGGAGACCAACGTTAACGTCGCGAACCGGCTCGCGCCGGGAACGCCGGGCAACCCGGTGACACCGGAGCGGCTGTCGGTCTACGGCATGCTGCTGCTCCAGGCCGCGATGGCGGCCGCGCGGACCGGCGACGCCCCGACCGTGCGCGACCTGCTCGCCGGGGCCGAGGAGGCCGCCAGGGCCATCGGCGGCGACCAGAACCACTACTGGACCTCTTTCGGACCGACCAACGTCTGCCTGCACCGGGTCGCCGCCATGGTCGAGCTGGGCGAGGGACGGATGGCCATCGAGGCGCACGAACGCATGGACCAGCTGGGCTTCGGCGCCCTGCCGCCCGAGCGCCGGGCCCACCACTTTCTCGACATCGCGAGGGGCTACGCCCAGGTCGGGGACGTGGCCCGGGCCAGCGAGATGCTGCTGCGCGGCGATCGGCTGGCCCCCTCCGAGATCCGCTGCCGGCCGATCGCCCGGGAGGTCCTCAGCGATGTACTCCGCCGGGTGCGGGGCGCCCCGAACACCTCGGTCGCCGAACTGGCCGAGCTGATGGGAGTCGGCGTCTAGATGCCTGCGTCATGCAGTCGGGGCATCTCATGGAGTAGCCTCGCGGCGTGACCATGCCAGAGCCAACGACCGTCGCAGCCCTGGTCGCCCTGCTGGAACGCAGGTTCCCGCCCGACTGGGCCGAGAACTGGGACCGGGTGGGGCTGGTCCTGGGCGAGCCATCCGCCCCCGTCACCCGCGTGCTCTGCGTCGTCGACTGTGTTCCGGAGACCGTCGAGCAGGCCGTCGACGTCGGTGCGCAGCTCATCGTCGCCCACCACCCGCTGCTGCTGCGCGGGGTCAGCACGCTCGCCCCGACGACGTACAAGGGGCGCATCGTGCACCGGCTGATCAGGGCCGGCATCGCGCTGTTCGCCGCCCATACCAACGCGGACGTCGCCAATCCCGGGGTGTCGGACGCCCTCGCCGGGCTGCTCGGCCTGCGCGACATCCGGCCGCTGCGCCCGGCGCCCGACGACCCCAGCCGGGGCGCGGGCCGGGTGGGAAGGCTGGCCGAGCCCCGCTCCCTGCCCGCGTTCTCCGCGCTGGTCGCCCAGGCGCTGCCGGCGACCACCTGGGGCGTGCGGATCGCCGGGGGAACCGGCGCCGGGGCGCGGCGGATCGAAACGGTCGCCGTCTGCGGGGGCGCCGGGGAGGCCTACCTCGGCGACGCCCTGGCCGCGGGCGTCGATGCCTACCTGACCTCGGACCTGCGACATCACCCAGCCAGCGAGTTCGCCTGCGAGGACGGGCCGGTGCTGCTCGACGCCGCGCACTGGGCGACGGAACGGCCATGGCTGGATCCCCTGGCCGCGTACCTGCGATCCGTAGCACCGGTTGAGACGATGGTGTCCGATATCGTCACCGACCCCTGGACTGCGCACGTTCCCGCAACGGGCACCGATCTCCCAAAGGAGCCACGTACGTGAAGGCCGATCCCGAAGCCCAGCGTCGCCTGCTCGACCTCCAGTCCGTTGACACGGCCATTGCCCAGCTGGCCCACCGCCGGCGAACCCTGCCGGAGTACGTCGAGATCGAGGGCCTGGCGACATCCCAGACCGCCCTCGACGATGAGCGGGCCACGGCTCAGGCCGAGGTTGATGATCTTGACCGCGACATCGGGCGGCTGGATCGGGACGTCGAGCAGGTGCGCGCCCGCAAGGACCGTGACCAGCAGCGGCTGGATGCCGGCGGCGGCCCGGCCCGCGAGCTGGAAGCGCTGATGCACGAGATCGAGACGCTCAACCGCCGGCAGAGCGAGCTGGAGGACGCCGAGCTGGAGCTGCTGGAGCAGCGGGAACACGCCCAGGCCCGGCTCGACGTGGTGCGGCGCGGGCTCGCGGAGGCCAGGCAGCGCACCGAGGACGCCGAGCGTCGACGTGACCAGGCACTCGGCGACATCGCCAAGGACCAGGAGTTCCGTGCGGCGGGGCGGCGCGGGCTGGCCGCCGACCTGCCGGCCGACCTGGTGGCCCTCTACGAGCGGGTCCGGGAGCAGACGGGTGGCTTCGGCGCGGCGGCCCTGCGGGGCAATCGCTGCGAGGGATGCCGCCTGGAACTGTCCGGAAACGAGCTGACCGCGCTGCGGGGCGCGGCCGACGACGAGGTCATCCGGCACGACGAGTGCCGTCGCATCCTGGTTCGGGTGGCAGAATCCAGCGGGTGACCGGAGACGGGCAGCACGCGCAACCGACCGAGCGACCCGCGTCGGCCAGCTGGCATCCGCCGGCGGCGACGGCCGCATTGCGGATGATCCTGGTCCGGCACGGGGCCACCGAGGCGACCGCGGAGCGCCGGTACTCCGGGCGGGGCGACGTGCCGCTGTCGGCCCAGGGACTCGCCCAGGCCGCGGCGGTCGCCCGCCGGGTGGCGGCCCTCGTGGCGGTGGGAGC
>JABDRL010000097.1 GCA_013041765.1 Dactylosporangium sp.
GACCAGCACCGCGCCATCGCGGTCTACTCCCAGGATTCCGCCGAAACCACACGAGACTGGATCCTCACCGCCAACCTCCTGACCCACCTCGGCGACGGCCGGTCCATGGCCCCCGTGCCAGGCGTGCTGGTCGACACGGTCGTCGCCCTCGACCCGCAGCAGGCGGCCGGCGGCACCCTCATGACGATCAGCTCCAGCGCCATCGTCACCGGCAAGGAGCCGATCGCGCCGTACGAGCCGGAGCTGCACCACGTCGACGGCCAGACCATCGTCTACGGCAACGATCTCGACGACTTCCAGGTGTTCGCCGGCCCCGTCGCCCGGGAACAGGTCGCACAGCGGGGAGAGCTGGGCGACTGTGTCCTGATCTCCGTCCTCCGGGCGGTCGCGGGCACGATGCCCCAGGTGATCAGTCAAGTGCTCCCCGCCGAGGGCACCGGGTCCGTGATCCTGCACACGGTGGAGGTCCAAGGAGACCGGGTCGTGCCCACGGGCAGCGTCCACCGTGTTCCGTTCCCGAGCCGGCTGCCCGTCCTCGCCGGTGCGGGCTCCGGCTCGCCCTACGCCCGGTCCATGCAGGCGTCCTGGGGCATCGTCCTCGAACACGTCATGGCCCGCCTCGACCAGCACTGGACGCCGAAGGAACGCGCCGAGTACCAGCAGCTGTGGCACACGTTGGTCCGCGACACCGCCGCTGGGCGAGGGCAGCTGCCGCCCGCCCCCTACACGGCAGCACCCATCGGCTACCCCAGGCTCGACGGCGCCAGTGCCTGGATCCAGGCGGTCTATCTCGCCATGCTGACCGGGCAGCCCGTGCGGATATCGACCTTCGACGCCTCCACGAGCGCCGTCGACCTGGCCGAACACCTGCGCGGCATCTTGATGGCCGGCAGCCCCGTCCTGGTCAGTACGACAGACCAGGAATCCATCGAGCAGGCCCTCGGCCACGTCCCCGACGATCTCCACACCGATCACGCCTACGAGCTTCTCCTCGACGCCGACGGCGGCTTCGTCCTGGACAACCCCCACGGCATCGGGCACGTCACCCTGGACTCCCCCGACGACCTGGTGGCCCGGCTGCGGGCCAGGTACGTCCACCTGGACCTCGACGGGATCCCCACAGGGGCGGGCACGACCCACGCCACCGGCGACGACGGAACCCCCACCATCTCGTCCGCGCCCGACGGCCACTCGCTGACGGGCGACGACTCCACGACACCTCCCGGCTACCGCCGCCCCACCTTCGGCGAGCTGTTCGACGCCCTCGACGCGGACCCCGGGCGGACCGCCGAGATCCAGCAAGCCATCCTGACCGAGCTGGCCGGCCGCGACTTCGGGCCGCTCACCGTGACGGCATCGTCCGTCGGGGTCACCCCCTCGCTGCTCAACATCCAGCTCGACATCGTCGACCGTGGCACCGGGGAGGTCGTCGGCTTCCTCCAGCGCAAGATCCACCGCCTGGTGGACGGCACGTTGTACGCCGAGCACTGCCAGTTCGGCATCGACCAGGCCCACCGCGGCACCGGGTTCTACGGGACGTTCGGCGCCAACATGGAGACCTGGTACGTCGAGTCCGGGGTCCAGCACATCGAGGCGCTGGCGGGCTCGGATATCGGCGGCCACGCCATGGCGCGACAGGACTACACCTGGCACCCGGACACCGGTCCGGCTGGGGCGATGGTCTGCCTGGAGAAGCTGGACCTGCTGTGCCAGACCGCGACGGCCGCGGTCGCAGAGATCCGCCGGGCGCTCGACGGCCAGCCCAACGAGAGCCAGCTGGAGTTCGCCCAGCTGCTGGCGGAGTCCTACGGCTACGAGACTCCCCAGAGCGCCGTGGACGGCATGGAGGGTCAGATCCGCGAGGCCCTGGACATCCGGTCGAGGGCCGACCGGCATCCGTTCGGCGGCCAAGGCTTCCCCAGCGCCCTGGAGGTGGCCAGCTGCGGCGAGCAGTGGGCCGGGCCGTTCGGTACCTGGCTGGGCAAAACCGCCATGCTGGGCGCCTCGTGGTTCGCCTACAAGGTGCCCCAGCCGCATCCGCAGGTACTCCGGTTGCACGTCCGCTCGCTGCTGCCAGTGCTCCCCACCGGCAGCGTCCTCGTGGACCTGCTCACCGAGCAGCACGCCGGGCCGGCCGGGCCGGCCCTGTCCGACCACGACCACGCCCATCTCGCCGAGCTGGCCCTGAACGCCCGCCGGTGGCGGTCACTGATCAACGCGTCCTCCTCGGACGTGGCCGCCCAGGCCTGGGAGCTGACCCAGATCGTGGCCCGTTGCCAGGCCCTGGTCCGGCATCTCGGCCTCGACGCCACCAACCCGGCAGCCGATGGGCGCCGGGAGCGGATCAGAACCGAGGACGCTGCCCCGGGCATCGGGTCGGACCTGCTGGCCGTTCTGGACGGTTCGCTGGAGGTCAGCACCCTGGAACAGGCCCTCCTAAGCCAGGTCCGCCAGCTGGTGGACACGCTCGCGGTGAACCCGCACGATCCGGCCGCCACCCGCGTGGCCTGGGCCACGGCCGTGGCCGGCATCATCGACGGACTGGTCGACCCGGTGGCGGCCACCAGCCTGGCCGTCGGCTTCCTCGCCAGCCTCGGACAGGCGGGCATCGCCGCCCTCGCCACGACCCATCCGGATCTGTACGGCCAGCTGGCCGACCCGGTGGCTGGCGACTACCGGCTGGTGGGCATGCTGCCGGATGCCGGCGGGGATCCTCCGGACTACCGCCGGCCGCCGCTGGGGGACCTCATCGTCGACAGCGCCGGGGACGCGATCTCGCCGCAGGTGTTCGGGCGCATCGCCACGGCCGTGGCCATGGAGCTGGCCGGTCGGGACTACGGCGAACTCGGGGTCCGGACCACTGAGGTTCGGCTGCGGGCCCGGTCCACCATCATCGGTCTGGACATCGTCCATCCCGGCTGGAACCAGCGGGTGGGCAGCATCCAGCTGGAACTCAGGCGCCAGGATGGCGACCTCGCCGTCACCGTCAAGATGTTCGAAATCACCAGTGTCCGCCACCGGGGCACGCCCCTCTTCCAGCGATTCAACGACAACCTGAAGAACTGGTGCCACGAGTCCGGCATCCCGACGATCACCCTGGCCGCAGCCCTGGCATCCGGGGGCTACGTCTGGCCGTACCGCCGGGGTTTCACCTGGCTGCCCACAGCCAGCGGAGAGGGATATGCCCGCATCTGCCTGCGGCGCCTGGCTGACGAGTGCTCCTACTCCCACGAGGTCCTCACGCAGATCAACAGCGCCGTCACCGGCCATGACCCGGCCCAGCTCGCGGAGGCGTGGGAGGTGGCCGAGGCGCTGGGTTACCGGCCGGGGGCATCCCTGACCGCCGTGGCCCTCGACCTGCTGTTCCAGATCCGCGCCGCCGACGAGGTCCTGGTCCGGGCCAAGATTCACCCCTTCGGCCACCCGCTGTTCCCCAACGCTCCCGAGATCGCCCAGGCCGGCTACGGCCCGGGGCAGCAGACCTCCCGCCCGCACATCGGCAAGCGGGCCATGCTGGGAAGCACCTTCCGGGCCGCCAAGACGGTCGAGATCTGTCCGGAAGTGCCGCGCCGCAGCCCTCATCCCGGGCAGTCGCCGGACGGTACGGGCACCCCGAACATCGACGATCTCATCGCCACCACCGACGACGAGGCTGACGACCCGGAGGTGCAGGACCGGATCACGCGGGCACTCACCGAGGCCCTCGCCCGGCACGTCCACGGCCCGCTGCGGGTGCGTCTGACCCGGGTGAGGCTGGCGTCCTCGATCACCGAGGCCCGATTCACCGTGCTCAACACCGACGGTGATCTGCACCCCGGGTGCGACGTCGGCGACTTCATACTGCGGCTGCTGCGCGGCAGCGACGGCGACGGCACCACGGTCGAGATCTCCGCGCTGTCCCTCGACGACAGCGGAGGCCACGTCAACCCAGCCCACCAGCCATTCCTGCGAGGCCTGGTCGCCGTGCTGGAAACCCGCTGCCTCGAGTGGGGTGCCACGCGGCTGGCAGCCAACGTGGACCTGGTGGGTTTCGCCGCGGTCTGGGCCGAGCTGGGCTTCGGCTGGGCGCCCACCGGAGAGGGCGGCGCCACGGCCCAGGAGTGCCTGAGCCATCTGGAGAGGCAGCGCGACCTGTGGCAGATGCTGTGTGACCGGATCCGCACCACCACGGTCTATGACCAGTTCGGCGACGACTACTACTTCGCCATCACCCACGGCCTGCCCGGGCTGGACCCGCAGCGGGACGCCGTGGTTCTCCAGGGGGAGATCGACCAGGCGACCGCGCTGCTGGAGCAGGCCGAATCCCACCCCTTCGGCGCTCCGGGGCATCCGACCCCCCACGACGTCTTCAGCTGCGGGCACAGCGAGGCACCGCCGGGAGCCGACCTCTGGCTGGGCAGCACGGTGATCGTCCCTTCCGTCCCGTTCACCTGGGCCGCGGTCAAGGACACCACGTCCATGACCGCGATCGACCTCGACGCCCTGCCGAGCTGGAATCCAGACCTGATCACCGCCGATCCAGCCGGCTACCAGCCCCCGAACCTCGGAGATCTGATTCCCACGGACGCCGAGGAGTGCCACACCCGGCGCGACGAGATCGTCGCAGCCCTCCAGCGCGAGCTGGCCGGTCGGGACTACGGCCCGCTCCACGTCAGCGTCGCCGGGATCGACCTGAAGCCGGGTGTCCTGGCCGTCCGGCTCGACGTCTTCCGGCTCCGCGACGGCCAAGTGGTCGGCAGCACCACGCAGAGATTCGTCCGCGAGGACGACGGCGGCATCGACCAGGAGACCGTCCGCTTCTTGATCTACCATGTCCCGGACCGGGGCACGCCCCTCTTCCGGCTGTTCAACGACAACCTGGAGAACTGGTGCTGGCGCTCCGGCGTCCGCGAGCTGAGCCTGGAGGCGGGCCTGGAGGCCGGTGGGGTCGTCTGGCCCGCCCGCGGCTACGACTGGCTGGACGCCGGCGAGCACCACGCCAAATCGTGCCTGCAGGAGCTGGCCGCAGCCCGTCATGCCATGGATAGGGCCGTCGAAGCCATCAACCAGGCCCTCAGCGTCGGAGACCTGGACGGGGCGCAGCAGGTCGCCGCCGAGTACGGGTACCAAGCCGGGACAGACCCGGCGCGGGCCGTCACCGGGATGCTCCAGCAGATCGCCGAGGCCGACGCGGTGCTGCACCGGGCCGCCACAGTCCCGTTCGGCAGCCCCACCTTCCCCACCCCCTACGAGATCACCCAGGTTGGGCGGCAGCACGCCGGCCGTTCCTGGCTCGGCCAGTGCCTGGCTGGGGCGCCGTCCTTCCTCCTGTCGAAGGTTCCCCAGCAGCATCCGGAGGTGCCGCGCCGGAATCCCGCCATCGACCCCGGATCAGGCCCCGCCATCACCGCTGTGGCCCATCCCGGTGCGGACCTCTTCGTCCCGGAACCCATCGGCGATGCTGTGGCGACTGCCGCGAGACGCCGCCTGTCCGACATCTGCCAGAGCGTGCTGTCCCACTGGATGGTGAAGCCTGTCCCGTTCGGCGATGGACGGTTCGAGATCCGGACGCACCAGGGCCCGGCGTTCCGAATCATCTTCGATGCCGACGATCTGGCCAACGCCCACGCCCCTGGCCAGCACCGGATCATCGCCCGCACGACCCGGGGCAGCGATGGTACGTACCACATCACCCTGGACAGCTGCCTGACGCTCGGTGCCGTCCCCAGCGCGGTGGCCCACGAGCTGGTCGAGCTCCTCACGCTGTGCTCCCGCCGGCTGGGATACTCACCGGCGCCGACCGGGGCCGACCACGCGGGGCAGGACCTGCTGACCTCGCAGACCTCCGTAGCGGCCGACGCCCAGCTGTCGGCCCACGACCTCGGCGGGCTGGCCCAGCTCACCGTGATCGCCCACCAATGGGTGGGGTTCCACCAGCCAGCGGCCAGGCAGGAGGCGGCCAGGCAGGTCTGGGAACTGGCCCAGCTGCTCGTCACAGCTGTCACGCTGGCCCGCCACCTGGGTCTCGATGCGACCAACCCAGCCGCCGCCCAGCGGCTGGCCCGGGTCCGGGCCGAGGGCACGGTCCCCCAGCACACTCTGGCCCTGCTGGGCCTCCTTGACGGATCTCTGCCCCCCACCGGTCTGGAGGCGGCCCTTCTCGGCCCGATCGACGAGCTGGCCCTCGTGCTCGCCGCCAACCCCAACGGCCCGGCCACCGCCAGCCCGGCCTGGGCCACGGCCATCGTGCGGATCGCCGGCCAGCTCACGGACGACGCCACCCGGGCCAATCTGGCCGTGGGGTTCCTCGCCGGTCTCGGGCAGGACGGCCTCGCCGAGTTCGCCACGATCCACCCCGCTCGGTACACCCAGCTGACCGGCCTCGCGGCTGGCGACTACCGGCTGGTCGGCCTGCTACCAGGCACCGGCGTGGCCGCTGGCGGCACCGGTCGTCCCAGCCTGCGCGACCTCGTCGTGACGACTGACCACGACGCCGACGATTCCCAGACCCAGGCGCGCATCGCCCTAGCCATCGCCGAGGAGTTCACCGGTCGTGACTACGGCCCGCTGCGGGTCCGCACCGCCGAGATCCACGTCGTTCCCGGTACCACCATCATCGGTCTCGACATCGTCCGCCCCGGCTGGCGACAGCCCGTGGGAACGTTCCGGCTGCGCCTGCTCAACCGGCAGGGGGACGCCACCGTCTCGATCACCATGGTCGAGCTCAACAGCTCCATCCACCGGGGCACCGGGTTCCTCAGGCGCTTCCACGACAACCTGGAGAACTGGTGCCACGAGTCCGGTATCTCCCAAATCACGCTCCTGGCAAGCATGGATCTCGGTGGCCTGGTCTGGGCGCTCATGGGCTACACCTGGGACGCGGCACAGGCCGGCGAGATGAGTGCCCGGCAGTGCCTCCAGCGGCTGGTCGCGGAACGCGCCCGCTACCTGCGGGGCATCGATGACCTCAATGCGGCCATCGGCTCTGGCCGGCACGCCGAGGCGCAGCGCATCGCCGCGACGTTCGGGTACCCGCCCGGGGCCGATCCGCGCGCGGTCATCGTCGGCCTGCTGCGCCAAGTCCGCGATGCGACGGGGCTGCTGCTGCGGGGCAGGCACCCGTTCGGCGGCCCGGTCTTCCCCACCGCACCCGAGTTCGCCCTGTGCGGCCACCCGGACGGGCAGTCGCCTGTGCCCTCGACGCGGATCGGCCAGCAGACCATGCTCGGCTCCACCTGGCTGGCCGCCAAGGAAGTCGAGCAGCATCCGGAGGTGCCGCGCCGGAATCCCGCCATCGACCCCGAGCCCCAGAACCCGATCACCGCGGTGGCGATCCCGGGCACCCGGTCGGCCGTCGTGGACACCGAGGCCAGCGCCCAGGCGGAGCTGGACGACGACGCTGACGACGACGAAACCAGTGCCCAGGCCGTGCGAGACGCCGCGCAGGCGAGCATGACCACGCAGCTCACCCGCATCCTCGACGGGCACGTCCACAGCATCACCGCCATCGACACCCACCGCTACGAGATCACGCCGGTCAGGGGCAGGGCCTTCACCACCACCATCACCGCCAGCTACCGCACCGGCATCGACGCCAGCCGGGGCGAGCGGGTCGTCGCCCACACCATCCCGACCGGCCCTGACCACTACGCCATCACCCTGTCGGCCGGCCTCGACCCCTCCCAGGTCAGCGCCAAACTCGCCCACGAGCTCGTCGAAATCATCACCCTGCGTGGCCTGGCCCTCCCGCGGCGCCTGACCAGCGGCCTCCGCGAGCTGCTGCCTCCGCCGCTGCGGGACCACGCGGCCCACCGCCAGGGCCTCGCGGCCGAACTGGCCGTCCTCGCCGACGACCTCGCCCGGCACCCCGCTGGCGGCTGGGTTTGGACCCGCGCCCTGTTCGAGGCCGCCGCCACCGCAGCACACCTCGGCATCCTCGGTCACACCGACCCGGCCGCCCTCGCCCACCGCCAGCAGCTGGGCGTCTTCGCCGCTCCCCTCACGGACCTGCTGGCCATCCTCGACGCCACCCCCGACCTGGTCCTCGCCATCCCACCGGCCGCCCGCACCCTCACCGACCTGCACGTCGCGTGGGCCAAGGCCATCGCGCACACCACCCCGGCAGAGGCCCGCGGCACGGTCATCGGCGAGTTCCTCGCCGACCTCACCCCGCAGGAGCTGTCAGACCTTGCCCAGGCCGCACCCGAGCTGGTGGTCGAGCTGGCCGCGGGCCTGCCCGGAGGACAGCATCCCGCCATCGTCACTCCCCTCGACGAGCTACATGACCTGGCCGTCGAGTACGACGACGCCGATGTGCTCGCCCCCGAAGGCCGGGCGACCCGGCTGCGCATCCGGCTGCGTCTGGCCAGCGACCTCACCAGGCACGCCGAGCACACCACCCTCCCCACAGCCGACCTCATCCTCGGCACCCTGCCGGCCGACGTCCGGGCCTTCCTGGACCGACTGGCCGTCTCCACCATCACCGCGCACGACATTCGGACCCAGATCGACCTCGCCACGCGGCTGGCGGGCGCCGACGCCGGGTTCACTCCGCGGGAGCTGCGGGCCCGGGACATCGCGGCCAACCTCACAGCGGACGTCCTGCCCCTGACCGGCAGGGCGCTGACGGTCAAGCTTCATGAGCTGGCCGTGGACGGCGAAGCCCGGGTCACCGGCCGGCCGGCCCGCCCCGGTCTCGCCGGAACCATCGTCCGCCTCGATCCCTCGGCCCTGGAGGCTCTGGCCGCCATCGATACGGATCTGGCCAGCCAGGTCGGCCGGAACGGGCTCTACGTCGACCTCCACAACCAGATCGATCTCCGGTCGTACGACATGGCTCATCTCGTGCGGGCGGGCGTGGAGCGGATATGCGAGGTCTCCCTCGGGGCCGTCCCGGACACGTACGACCTCTCAGACCAGCCGGACCAGTGGCAATTACTGCTGGACGACCGGCGTCGAGCGCTGGGCACCCTGGCGGCTCTCTACGGCGAAGATCTTCTCGCCCAGCTCCTGCCGACGCACTCGCTCCAGTACGTCGGCAACGGCAGGACCATGGCGCTGGTGGACACGTCGCTGGTGGACACCATTGTCGCTGCCCTCGCCGATGGCCAGCGGCCCGACATCCCGACCTGGCCGTCGAACGGTTTCCCGGCCGGCTCCGACGTGATCGAGCTCTTCGCGGATCGGCCAGATCTGGTCGACGTGGAAGGACGCTCCGTCACCTTCGCCTCGCCCGTTCATCTCCCGCTGGGAGCCGACACGGCGAAACCCGACGATGTGCTTCAGGGAGAACTGGGGGACTGCGGATTCATCAGCATGATGCGCAGTATCGCCCGGCACCGGCCGGACCTCATCCGCGACATCGTCCGGACGAACGACACCGGCGAGTACCCATACGCCATCCATCTCCACCAATCGATCACCGATGGTAGCGGGCACGGCAGCATCCCCACGGGCCGAACCGTCAAGATCCACCTGACCGATCTGCTGCCCGTGGACCACAGCACCGGCGAGTTCGTCTATGCGAAACCCGATCTCGCGACCTGGCCCGCCTACCTGGAGAAGGCACTCGCTGCGCAGTCCCCTGCCTGGACGCTGCCGGAACAGATCGATGGACAGAAGTACTGGCTGTTCACCCAGCGATGGGACATCAACGCTCCGGTCGGGGCCGTTCCCGACGGGTACGAGACGATCGTTTCATCCGATCAGGGACAGCGGGCCATGATGCTGACCCGGCTGACCGGATTGCCGGCGCAGGTGTCGTGGATCGAACTCGGTGACTCGTTCGACGACCCGGCGGAGGTCGAGGAGCACTGGGCACGCCTCCTCAAGGCCCGAAGCCCCGTCCTCATCGGCACCCGGAGCATGTGGTTCGACGAGGACCCGCCGCCGGATCTCTTCCCGATGCACGCCTACGAGGTCGTCGCCGTTCGGGACGGGCAGGTCTGGTTGTCGGATCCGCAGCTCCGGCCCCTGCTCGGTCCCATACCGCTGGCCAAGCTCCTCCCCGTGCTGGACGACCAATATGTGCATCTTGCGGAAACGGTCGGTGCGGCCCCGCCGCCCGGCGAGGACACCCCGCCGTGACCGGTCCAGCGGGGTCGGGCGGGCCGTTGCCCGACGCGGACTGGCCGGCCGGATTGGCCGGCCGGCCGCGTTCGACCGAGCCGTAGGCGGCACGCAGCCGATACAGTCCCTGGTGGCGTTGATGGAGGTTAGATCATGAGCACCAAGCAGACCGAGCAGGTGGCCTACTTCGCCGTCGTGGACCCCGGGGGGAGCGTCGCCACCCCCCGGCAGGTGCTACGGCGCCGATCGGCCGGCCGCAAGAGCACTGACGAGGCCCTGGACGGGCGCGGGGAGTGGGGGCCGTCGCGGGAGCTCGCCGAGGCCGAGCGGGGCAGGGTGCCGGGCGAGCTGCGCCCGCTGGCCGGGGTGCTGGCCGAGGCCCTCGTCGCCCAGGCCCGCGAGGAGTA
>JABDRL010000010.1 GCA_013041765.1 Dactylosporangium sp.
TCATGACGCCGCCCCGCGGGCCGGAGGCGCCCCGACCGGGAGGGCGTTGGCTCGCGCGACGTCGCCGAGCCAGCGCGCGCTGGGCTTGACCGTGCGGGCGAACGTGACCCGGTCGACGGCGATCAGCCCCAAGGTCGGCCGGTAGCTGCCCCACTCGTAGTTGTCCAGGGCACTCCAGTGCAGGTACCCCCGCACGTCGACCCCGTCGGCCAGCGCCCGGTGCAGGCCGGTCAGGGCCGCACGGGTGTAGTCGATCCGCCGGGCGTCGTCGGCGGTCGCGATGCCGTTCTCGGTGACGATCACCGGAACGCCCCCGGTGACCGCCCACGCGTTGCGCACCCCGATACCGAGGGCCTCCGGGAAGTACTCCCAACCGGTCAGCGTCGTCTCGACGCCCTCGCGCGGCGGCAGGGCGCCGCCGGCGCCAACGAACGTCCGGGTGTACGCCTGGACCCCGATGAAGTCGTCGCCCCGCGCGGCCTCCAGGAAGTACTCCTCCAGCGGGTAGCTGTAGGCGCTGGCCTCCCCCTCGCACCCCGGCTCGGCGTGGATGGCCTGGGTGGCGACGGTCCACCCCGACCGCACCGACGCGACGGTCGACAGCACCTCCCGTGACCGCCGGTGCGCGCGTGCCAGCTCGGCCGACACCTGCCGGTTCGGCCTGGCCAGGCCGTGGGCGACGGGCGGGGCGTGGACGTCCTCCGCACCGGCGATACAGGCGACGATGTTGGGCTCGTTGATGGTGCAGACCCACGGCACGCCGTCGCGCACGATCGGCAGGGCCGCCTCGGTGAACCGGGCGAACAGCTCGGCGGCCCCCGGGTCGCGCCACCCCCCGCGCGCGGCCATCCAGCGGGGCACCGTGAAGTGGTGCAGGGTGACCATCGGCGTGAGGCCGTGCCGGTGGCAGGTGGCGACCATGCGCCGGTAGTGGTCGATCGCGGCCTGGGAGATCACCCCGGGTTCGGGCTCGATCCGGGACCACTCGATGCTGAACCGGTAGGTGCCCAGGCCCGCCCCGGCCAGGAGCGCGATGTCCTCGGGGTAGCGGTGGAAACTGTCGCACGCGTCGCCGCTGGGCTCGGGGACGGCACTGCCCTCGGCGTACTCCCGCTGCCAGTAGTCGCTGTTGACGTTGCCGCCCTCGATCTGGTGGGCCGCGGTGGCCGCCCCCCAGAGGAACCCGTCGGGGAAGCGCAACGCACCGGGGTCTGCCATGCCGTCTCCTGTTCGCTCTTCACTTGAGTCCCGCGGTCGCCACGCCCTGGACGAACCAGCGCTGGAGCGCGATGAACACCAGGACGATCGGGGTGATCACCACGACGGAGCCCGCCAGCAGCAGGCCGTAGTCGGTGGCCTTCTCGCCGGTCGAGTACAGCGACAGCGCGACCGGGAGCGTGTAGTGGTCCTGGCTCTGGGCGACGACCATCGGCCAGAGGAAGTTGTTCCAGGAACTGAGGAAGGTCAGGATGCCGAGTGTCGCCATCGGCGGGCCGCTGAGCGGCAGCATGATCCGGGTGAAGATCCGGACCTCGCCGGCCCCGTCGAGCCGGGCCGCCTCGATCAGCGAATCCGGGACGGACCGCATGAACTGCCGCATGAGGAACACCCCCAGCGGCGAGATCAGGAACGGCAGGATCAGACCGGCGTAGGTGTCGACCAGGTGCAGCCGCGCGACCACGACGAAGAGCGGGACGAACGTGACGACGCCCGGCACCATCAGGGTCACCATGATCAGCGTGAAGAGCACCCGCTTGCCCGGGAACTCCAGCTTCGCCAGCGCGTAGCCGACCATCGAGCAGAACAGCAGGTTGCCGAGGACGACGAACCCCGCGACGAGGACGCTGTTGAGCAGGTACGTCCCGAGATCGAGTTCGGTGAGCCAGACGTGGTAGTTGTCCAGCGTCGGCGACCTGGGCAGCCACCCGTCCGGGTCGCGCAGGATCTCGCCCTGGCTCTTGACCGAGCCGAGCAGCATCCAGACGAAGGGCAGGACGGTCAGGCATCCCGCGACGACCAGGAACGCGTAGGTCAGGGCCTGCCGCCGGTTGAGCTGGTACATCATGGGCTCAGTCCTCCGATCGCAGCAGGCGGAACTGCACCAGGCTCAGCGCCGCGATCGCGACGAACAGCACGTAGCTCGCCGCGGCCGCGGTGCCGTACTCGCCGAAGCCGAACTGGGTGAACGTGTAGTAGGCGGCCGAGAGCGTGGCGTCGAGCGGGCCGCCCTGGGTCATGACGAACGGCTCCTCGAAGAACTGGAGGTAGCCCACGGAGATCAGGACCGCGCCGAGCAGCAGCGTCGGGCGCAGCATCGGCAGGGTGACCCGGAAGAAGCGCTGCCAGGTCGTCGCGCCGTCGACCCGCGCGGCCTCATGCAGCTCGCTCGGGACGTTCTGCAGGCCGGCCAGAAAAATGATCATGAGTGTCCCCATGTTGCGCCAGGCGGCCATGAGAATCAGTGCCGGCATCGCCCAGGTCGTGCTGTGCAGCCAGTCCGGCCCGTCGATGCCGACCCAGCCCAGGGTCCGGTTCAGCAGGCCGTCCGGTTGCAGGATGAAGCGCCACACCACGGCGACGGCGACGATGCTGGTGACGACCGGGGTGTAGAAGCCCACCCGGAACGCCGTGCGAAACCGGGTGATGCCGGTGTTGAGGGCCGTGGCGAGCAGCAGCGCCACGGCCATCGTCAGCGGGATCCCGAACAGGACGAAATAGCCGGTGTTGAGCAGCGACCGGCGGAACCGGGGGTCGCCGAACAGGTCGAGGTACTGCCCGAGGCCGACGAATTCGACCGCTGTCGGGGTCCGCACGTCGCTGCCGCGGAAGTCGGTGAACGACATCAGGATCGATGACGCCAGCGGTACCAGCATGAAGAAGCCGAACATCAGGACGAACGGCAGTGCGAACAGCCAGGCGACCAGCGCCTGCCCGCGCCTCCGGGAACCCGTCGCGCTCATCGGGCGATCAGCTTCCGGTGCCGATCGAGGTGGCGAACTCCTGGAGCGTGCTGGCCGCCGCCGCGGGGTCGAGGCCGGTGACGGTCACCAGCTCCATCTGGGTGTTCCCGCTCGACTGGACCTGGGCCCACTGGGTGGTCGACGGCGGCGCGTCGACGCTTTCCAGCTGCTGGCCGAACACGGCCAGCTTGGTGTCGTCGCGCAGCGCCGGATCGCTCCACGCCTCCTGCACCGACGGCAGGTCACCGGTCATCGTGTACCAGGTCACCTGGGTGCTCGGCCGGGTGAGGAACTGGATGAGTTTCCACGCGGCCGTCGGGTTCTTCGCCTGCTCGAAGACCACGAGGTCCGAACCGCCGACGAAGGAGGTCGAGGACCGGCCCTTGGGCAGCACGGCGGTGGCGTACTTGCCGGCGAAGTCGGGCCCGCCGGCCTCGCGCAGGGCACCCACCTCGAACGGGCCACCGATGAACATCGGCACCGAGCCGTCGACGAACGCCTGGTGGTAGGCGCCGGTGTCGGTGCTCGGGGTCCGGTTGGCGATGCCCTCGGCGAAGAAGCTCTGGTAGAAGCGGAGCGCCTCGACCATCTCGGGGGTGTCCAGCGTCCACGCCGTACCGTCCTCCGTGGTCAGACTCGCGCCGTTGGACCAGGCGAACGGCAGGAAGCCCTGGAAGTCCTTCGGAGCCAGGCCGACGCCGAATGCCGATCCCGCCCCGGTCTGGTACGCCCTGGCCAGCGCCTTGAACTCGTCCCAGGTCGTGGGCGGCGCGGTGGCGCCGGCCCGCGCGGCCAGGTCGGTGCGGTAGTACAGCACCGGGGTGTCGACGTACCACGGGACCCCGTAGGTGATGCCGTCGACGGTCGTGGACTTCACCGAACCCGCGTAGAAGTCGCCGGTGTCGAGGTCGGTGGGGGTCGGGGCGAACGCGTCGGCCGCGGCGAACTCACCCATCCACGTCGTGCCCATCTGGCCGATGTCGGGGGTGGTCGACGCGGCGATGGCGGTCTGGTACTTGTCGTGGGCCGCACCCCACGGCACCGCGGTCACCTTCACGGTGACGTCCGGGTTGGCGGCCTTGAACTCGGTGAGCAGCTCGGGGAGCTTCTCGGCCTCCGCGCCCTGCGCCCACATGGTCACGGTGCCGGTCGCCGGCCCCGACCCGATGGTGCCGGCCGCGTCCGGCGCGCGGTCATCGGCCGACCGGCCGCAGCCGCTCACCACCAGGATGCCGCAGAGCAGCGCGGTCAACCCAACTCGCATGCGTGTCATTGCGTCCCCTTCGTCTCGTCCGCCAGGCTTCGCCGCGGGCGGCTGACCTCGCTCGTACAAAATCTAAGCGCTTAGAAAGACTAAGCGCTTAGATTTCCAAACCGCAAGGCCCGGGACGGTTTCACGTCCCGTGGGGGCCGGGGGGAACGCCGGCTACCCCGCCCGCCAGATCCCCGCTCGGGGCCGGCAGCCGCAGCTCTCCCGGAGCACCACCCGCACCGGAAGCTCGCGCACCTCCGGTGGCCGGTCCGGGTCCTCGATCCGGCCGCGCAGGATGTCGACCACGGCCTGCCCCATCTCGATCATCGGCTGCCGGACCGTCGTCAGCGCCGGGCGCACGATCCGGCCGGCGGCGATACCGTCGAACCCGGTCACGGCCACCCGTCCCGGCACGTCGACGCCCCGGTCCGCGAGAATGTCCAGGACGTCCAGCGCGACATCGTCGGTCGCGCACACGATCGCCTCCGGCAGCGGGAAACCCGCCGGCAACTCGATCGCACTCCGGCCCGTTCCGGTCACGCGCGTCGGCGGGACCAGGGGCTTGCGGGGCACCCGCAGCCGCGCGGCCCGAAGGGCATCCTGGAACCCGGAGAACCGGGCCCGCTGCTCCGCCGGGTTCAGCCCGCCAACGAAGATCAGGTTGCGCCGGCCGTGCTCGTGGATGAGGTGCTCGGTGATGGCCCGCGTCCCGCCCCGGTTGTCGACCGTCACGTGGCTGAGCCGGTCGTCGCACGGCGGCTCGGAGACGGCGACGACGGGAATCCGGCCCGCGATGCGCTCCAGCGCCTCGGTCGGCAGGGTCTGGGGAAAGACCGCGAGGCCGTCCACCCGGCCCGCGATGTCGGCGATGGTGGTCGACGGGCTGACGTGGCTCGGACCGCCGATCATCAGCGCGTACCCATGCTCCAGGCAGGCCAGCTCCATGCCATGCTGGATCTCGTCGACGTACAGGGGAAACTCCCGGCACCGCTCGTCGGGACCCTCCCGCTCCACGGCGACGGTCGAGGGGGGCGCGGGGTCCACGCCGGCCCCGGGGCCGCCCCCCGCCGGTGCCGCAGCCTCCACCCGCACCAGGTAGTCGTAGGAGAACAGGCCGAGCGCGCCGGTCCTCCCATCGGCGAGCCCGCGGGCGCTCGCCGAGGGCACGTACCGCAGCGCGCGGGCGGCGGCGTGCACGATCTCCCTGGTCGACGCCTTGACCCGCTCCGGTCGACGAAAGGTCATCGAGACCGTGGCGATCGACACCCCGGCCCGCTTGGCCACGTCGTACACGGTTACCGCCTTGGCCACCGTATCCTCCGATTCGACCACCGATGTAATGCGCTTAGATTCCCCCGTCCACGCTACACCGGCGGGCGGAGTTCGTCCCCGCCGAGCCCACCGGCCGCGACGGCTTCGTCACCGGCCTGGCTATCCACACAGGAAACCCGCGTTGCGCTGATGCACCATTCCGAGATGCCGAGCGATGGTTCTTCGCCATTTCTCCCCCGACATGTTGTGCATTCTCTTCGGCCTGACATGAGTGATTCCGATCCCTGTGATGATCACCGGATACGGCCCGCCAGCCGCCGCGCCCGACCCACCAATCGGTGTTCACCAGAGCACGATTGCGCCCGATTGAGGCACCGCGAGCGACGCGACCCACGAACGATCGACCCATACTCCTCAGGTCAGGGGGCCGAATCAGCGCACTTTGTTTGGCGTCCAAACCAACCAAATACCGAATATACAAGCACCCATGCGAGTAAACAGAACGAATCGGAATACCCCTTGAACATTTCAGTGCCAGTTGTAGCGCACGACATTCACATGCAATGATTGCCATCAATTCGAGCATGACCCCAAGGACCCACGTCGCTCGATGATGGTCGTGTCACCGCGCCAGCACCCACGTCGACGACCACGACTACCCCCGTATCGTCGCGGCACCACGACGTGGCCGCTGACCTGAGTTGTCCCAAGGAGTACCCGCATGAAATTGAACGCCCTACGCGGGACCATGCGCTCACGCCCGCACCGCGGCGTCCTGGCGGCCACGGCCCTGGCGCTCGGTGCCGGCCTGGCCACCGCCGTCGTCTCTCAGGCCACCGCGGCCGCCGGTTGCACGGTGGCCTACACGACGAACCAGTGGCCGGGTGGGTTCACCGCCAACGTCGCCATCACCAACCTGGGCGACCCGCTCACGAGTTGGCAGCTGGAGTGGGACTTCGCCAGCGACCAAGCCGTGGCCCAGGGATGGAACGGTGTCTTCGCCCAGTCCGGCGCTCACGTCACGGTGACCAGCACGTCCTACAACGGCAACCTCGCCACCAACGCCACCGTCACCCCCGGGTTCAACGGCACCTGGACCGGCACGAACGCCATCCCGACGGTGTTCACGCTCAACGGTGTCGCCTGCACCGGATCGGCGACCTCAGACCCGCCGACGAGCCAGCCCGCATCCGCGTCCTCGTCCAGCGGCGTCCCGTCCGACGCGGCGTGGGTGGCGACCGGGGCATGGGACAGCTGGACCGACAACGGCTACACCATCATCAACGACGTCTGGGGATCCGGGGCCGGGCCGCAGACGATCTGGGCGAGAACCGGCACCAACTGGGGCGTCGTCAGCAGCCAACCCAGCACCAGCGGCGTGAAGTCGTACCCGCACAGCGGGAAGGACCTCGACCGCACCCTCAGCTCACTGAGCTCGCTGAACAGCTCGTTCAACGTCACGGTCCCGAGTTCCGGCTCGTACGCCACGGCATACGACATCTGGGCGGACAGCTGGGCCTACGAGGTCATGATCTGGGCGAACCAGTCCGGCGCGGTCGGCCCGATCGCCGAGTCCTACGACGCCAACGGGGCTGTGCCCGCGGCGAGCAACGTGTCGGTTGGCGGCCACACCTGGAACGTCTACAGGGGTTCCAACGGCAGCAACGCCGTCTTCTCGTTCGTGCGTACCAGCAACACCAATACCGGCACTGTCGACGTGCTCGCGGTCCTCAACTGGCTTCGGAGCAACGCCTGGTGGGGCGACGTGACCGTCGGCGAGGTGCAGTTCGGCTTCGAACTCACCAGCACGTCCACCGACGCGGCGTTCACCTGCACCGGCTGCACGATCGACTACCGCTGACGGCGGCGGCGACCTCAGCTGGCAGCCCGGCGGCCGACGACCTCCTCCTCGTCGGTACGGAAGCAGCGTAGCTGGATATACCGGTAGCGTCGCAGCGCACGGCGCCATCGCTCACGTTGGGGAGGCGGGGCATGAGCAGGTACGTGACATCGACCGACGGAAGCCGCATCGGCTACGAAACCCTCGGCGCGGGCCCCGGGCTGATCGTGCTCAGCGGGGCACTGGTCCGGGGCGCCGACTATCGGCCCCTGGCGCGGGCGCTGGCCGACTCGCACACGGTGCACCTCGTCGACCGGCGCGGACGCGGGGCCAGCGGGCCGCAGGGCCACGCATACGGCGTCCACACGGAGGTCGCCGATCTCGCGGCGGTGGTGCGGGACACCGGCGCGCCCTACCTGTTCGGCCACAGCTACGGCGGGCTCATCGCGCTGCGGGCGGCCGTCACCGGTGCCGTTCAGCCGCGGGCCATCGCGGCCTACGAGCCCGGGGCATCGATCGACGGCTCGCTGCCCACGTGGTTCCTGCCGGCGATGCACGAGGCGGTCGCGCGGCAGCGCCCGGCGCGGGCGATGGCGCTGCTCATCAAGGGCCTGCAGGTCGATGGCGCGATCAGCCGGCTGCCGCTGCCGCTGCTCACCGCCGCGTCAGCCCTGATGCTCACCACGTTCCTCCGGTCGTTTCGGCAGACCATCGACGTCCTCCCGGCCGAGCTCAGCGCGGCCGCCGCCCTCGACGGCCCGGCCAGTGCCTACGCCGGGCTGCCCGTCCGGACCCACCTCATGATCGGCGAACGGGGCCAGCGCTACCTCCGAGACGCCGCGACGGCGCTCGGCGCGGCCAGCCCCGGCGCACGGCTGAACGTGATGCCGGGCCTCGGCCATGCGGGCCCGCTGCGGGCACCGGACCGGATGGCCGCGGAGCTGCGCACCGTCTTTCGGGACTGATCATGCGCTCGGCCCCGGTCCATCGGTGGGAACAGCTCTGGCAGACTGGTGCGGGCCGGCGCGGGCGATGGGTGATGGCGCGCCAGGCACGGGCCGATGCTGATTGAGGTGACAATGGCAGGTGGACCCGGTCGGACAGCGGGCCTTCTGCTGACGGGCCTGGTCACCTGCTGTGCCCTGGGTGCCTGTTCCGGCGTTGCCGGCGACCCGCGGGCGGGCGCGCCGTCCGGTGCGCCGACCGGCCCGGTCGCGACCCCGAGCCCCTCGGTGACCAGGATCGGGGCGGCCACCCCCGCACCGGAGTGGTTGGGAACGCGGGTCCTCCCGGTGGGATCCGACGGGTTCGCCGCGGCTCAGGACACGCCACCGGAGTTACGCGAACGGTCCATTATCACCGTGGACGATCTGCCGCCTCCATCCGACGGTCGCTTCCATGCCACGATCCAGACAGTGCCAGCAAGCGTCCTCGCCCGATCCACCTGGACCAGCAACTGCCCGGTGGCGCAGCCGGACCTGCGCTATCTGACGGTCGGTTTTCGCGGGTTCGACGGGCGCGCGCACACCGGCGAGCTGCTGGTCCACGCGCGCGTGGCCGACGATATCGTCACGGTCTTCGAGCGGCTGTTCGCCGCCGGCTTCCCGATCGAACGGATGCGGGTCACCAGCACCGCCGAGCTGAACGCGCCACCGACCGGGGACGGTAACCCCACCGGTGGCTTCGCCTGCCGGCCGGTTCGGGGCCAGACGTCCTGGTCCCAGCATGCCTACGGGCTCGCCGTGGACATCGACCCGTTCCAGAATCCCTATCACAAGGGCCACGTGGTGCTACCGGAACTGGCCACCGCCTACCTCGACCGGGCCGAACCGCGAGCGGGGATGGTCCTACCCGACGGGCCGGTGGTGCGGGCCTTTGCCGCGATCGGCTGGCGGTGGGGCGGTAACTACCGTTCGCTGAAGGACTACATGCACTTCTCCGCCAACGGCGGGTAGCTCGTCAGCGGCCCGTCATCCGCTCCAGGTACTCGGGGTACCGGGCTCCGTGCACCTGGAGCTGCGCGACGGTCCGCTCGATCCCGACACGGTCACCAGCGGTCAGCTGGACGTCGGCGGCGGCGATGTTCTCGGTGCGGCGTCCCTGCCGCCGGGTCCCCGGGATGGGGACGATCCAGGGCTTCTGTCCGAGACCGCCAGGCCGTTGCTGCCGAGCGTTCGCCGCTCCATGGCGGCCACGTCCGTTCCGGGGAAAGATGACGGATACTCAAGATCGTGCAAGCCGGGCCGCTGGTTCAGGCCGGGGTACCCAGTCTTGATCAGTACAGCGCGAGACACGCCGATGCGAGCACGCCGGAGTGGACCTCCATGAGGACCGGCGATCGGGCGACGACCTCGGCGGCGGGAATGGTGATCCGCGCCTTGCCCCGCGCCGACGTCTCGGCGATCGATGCCCCGAAAACCACGGCGCTCAGGTTGGCCCACACCGCCAGAGAGGAGCACATCGGACACGGTTCGCAGGTCGAGAACAGCACGCATCCGCACAGATCGGTCTCGTCCAGCCGGGCAATGGCCGCCCGCACGGCGTTGACCTCCGCGTGCCGGGACGGATCCCGGTCGGTGACGGCCGTGTCGTGTGCCGTGGCGATGATCTCGTCGCCCAGCGCGATCACCGCGCCGTAGCCCTTGTTCCCCTCCCGCCGGGACTCCCGCGCCTCCCGGATGGCCACCCGCATCATCTGCTCGAAGTCGACCCGCACGATGCGTTCCTGGCAGGAATCCCGCCGTGGGCGGATCGTCTGGTAGTCCCGCAGGAAGCGCAGCCGAGGATCGATCCGGGACACGAAGGCCTGCGTCGATTTCTCATAGGCGGCCCGGCATACCACCCTGGTGTCCAGCCCCAGGTGGGAGCATGCCTCCAGGGTCGGGCACGCATTGGTCGACCGCCACACGATCGTGTCCTCGTCCTCCCGCAGCACCCTGAGGTCGCCAGCCGCCAGCCCCAGGTACTCGAAGAACAGCGCGTCGAAGGCGGCCCTCGGGGTGGGACGCGCCCCCGGCGGACGGGGGTGGCGATCGAGCCAGCGCCGGCGCTTGGCCGCGACCTGCGCCTCAATGCCAGACAGCGGCAGCGTCGTCAGCCGAGAGATCTGTTCATTGACCCGGGTGCGAAACATGGGATCCACGAACGGACGACCATAGGCAACGGAACGCCCCGGCGCAACCCAAAACGTCGGGCCCGCCCCGGCTCGGGAGAGCCCTATATTCCCCTGATCCCAACCTGAAGGGCTCCTTATGCCATGCCTGCCCAGGGTGTTCGAGCGCAATGCTGAGAGCGCTCTCGCGGGACGCTCGCCAGCCGCGCCCGCCCGCCGCCACGCACCTTCGAGAATGAGGACAGGAGCCCGCATGCGAACCAGGCGAAACATGATAGCGATGCTCGCCGTGCCAGCACTGGCGATTCCACTGGGTATCACCATCGCCACCATGCGCACGGCCGAAGCCGCCGTCGGTGACACGATTCCGCTGACGGTCACGAACGATGCCGGACGGGACGAGCCGGTCTTTCTCTACGTGCTCGGGCAGAGTCTCACCACCGGTCAGCTCGGGTACGCCACCGCCAGCGGGGAGTTCCATCCGTGGACTGGTGGCGCGAACCCCCCGGTCGCGGCGCCAGACGTGTCGATCACCGGCCCGGCCAGCGGGCAGAGCACCACCATCCAGCTTCCCAAGCTGTCCGGCCGCGTCTATTTCTCCTTCGGCCAGAAACTCGAATTCTTCCTGACCCCGGACGGTCTGGTCCAGCCGGCGCCGTGGAACCCGTCGGACCCCAACCATGACATCCTGTTCGACTGGAGCGAGTACACCCTCAACGATGGCGGCCTGTGGCTCAACAGCTCCCAGGTCGACATGCTGAGCGTTCCGCACGCCGTCGGCGTCACCCTGGCCGACGGCTCGGTCCGCAGCACCGGCCGCCTGGCCCCCGATGGCCGGAACCTGGTCTTCGACGCGCTGGCCAGCCAGCCGGGCGGCTGGTCCGAGCTCATCCACACCCGCTCGGACGGACTGCGCGTCCGGGCACTGGCACCGGGCAAGGGCATTGACGCCGGCCTCCTGAGCCCGACCATCATGGACAGCTACATCGCCAAGGCCTGGGACACCTACCGCGAGAGCACCCTGACCGTCGTACCCTTCGCCGGCCAGCCCGACCTCAGGTACTACGGGCGCACCGCCGGTGACACCATGACCTTCACCGATGACGCTGGCCAGACCGTCGCCAGCTTCCAGCGGCCGTCCACCGCCAACGTGTTCGGCTGCGACGGGGCACTGCACGCGCCGAACGATACGGTCGTCGGCCCGATCGCCCGTACCCTCTGCGCCGCGCTCAACCGCACCACGCTGCACAGCGTGTCCACCCAGCCGGACCTGAACCCGGCCGGGTTCTACCAGGACGCGGCGACGAACCACTACGCCCGCGAGATCCATGCCCGGATGGTCGACGGCAGGGCGTACGCGTTCGCCTTCGACGATGTCGGCAACTTCGAATCCCTCGTCCACGACGGTGACCCGCAGGGCGCGTCCATCACCGTGACGCCGTTCTGAGCCCACCGGCCCCGGCCCCGCCCGCACGCCGCCGCAGGAGGTGACAGCCGATCTCGGCGGGGGGCGGGCCGTCCCTGTACCCGGTCAGCGACGGCGGCCATGGCCTTCGGGCCGGTCAGCCAGTTGGTGATCAGGGCCTCGATGGCCTGCCCCGGGGTGAACTCGCTGCGATCATCGGCCGGACACTGGCCATCGATCAGATCCCGGATCCGTAACCGGGAGCAGGATCCCGCCACCACCGGCAGGGACCCGAGCGATTTCTCCACCGAGGGCGCCCCGAAACCATCCCACGAAGCCCGACGTGCGTGATCCAGATAGCGCCGTAGAAAATCACACCCAGGGGTGTGATTTTCTACGGCGCTATGGCGACCGCTGGGGACGATCTGGCATCGACGGCGGCGATCTGCGCCCGGAGCCGCCGCGCCCTCCACCGGCGTTCGTCCGACACACCCATGGGCCAGCAACGAACCAGCCGGACGCTCGCGGCGCAGGTCACTCAACCGCAGGTGCGAATGACGCGGCTGGGTGGCAGCAAACCGGTGGACAACCGCCGGTCACGGTCCGATAGGTGGCTGCCGATCCGGCTGCACCAGGCCGGTCTGGTAGCCGCAGATGACGGCCTGTACCCGGTCCCGCAGGCCGAGCTTCGCCAGCACGTGACTGACATGGGTCTTGACCGTGCCTCTGGACAGCGACAGCCGGGCGGCGATCTCGGTGTTGGTCATTCCCCCGGCGATCAGGGTGAGAACCTCCCGCTCGCGCGTGGTCAGCGGGTCCAGGCGAATATCGTCGCGAGGCGCCGGGGGTGGCCCCGTCCCACCGGCGAAGTGGGCGATGAGCCGGCGGGTGACCGCCGGTGCGGTCACCGCGTCTCCGGCGTGGACCGTCCGCACCGCCGCGTGCAGGTCCCGGGCCAGGACGTCCTTGAGGATGAACCCGCTGGCGCCGGCTTCGAGGGCCGCGTACACATACTCGTCGAGATCGAACGTGGTCAGGATCAGGATCCTCGGCACCGCGCCTGCGGCGACCGCGCGGATGCGCCGGGTCGCCTCGATGCCGTCGCAGACCGGCAGTCGGATGTCCATGAGAATCACTGCTGGCGCGACCCGCGCGGCCATCGACACCGCCTCCGCCCCGTCGGCCGCCTCGCCGACGACCAGCAGATCCGGCGCCTGTCGCAGGATCATCCGCAGCCCGGTACGCACCATCTCCTGGTCGTCGACGATGGCCACCCGGATGCGGGCCGGGCTGGTCATGGCGCCGCTGGCAGGGGCAGGGTGGCTTGGACGCGGAAGCCGTCCGGGGGCGCCGGCCCCGCGGCGACGGTGCCGCCGAGGGCGCCCGCGCGCTCCCGCATCCCCCGCAGGCCGTTGCCCCAGTACCGGGGCTGGCCGGGGGTGGCGCCGGTGTCCAGGACCTCGATCCGCAGCACGGCACCGGTGCTGGTGCTGCCGCTGGTGACGGTGACGGTGACGGTGACGCGGATGCCGGTGCCGGTGCCGGTGCCAGCGTGCTTGATGGTGTTGGTCAGCGCCTCCTGGACGATGCGGTAGGCCGACAGGTCCACCAGGGCCGGGACCCGCAGGTCGGGATCGAGGCGCAGGGTGACCGGCACCCCGGCCCGCCGCACCCGGGCGGCGAGGTCCGGCAGCAACGCCAGTCCCGCTAGCGGTGGTGCGGTTCCGGTCGGGCTGGCCTCGGCCCGGAGCACCCCGAGCAGGCTGCGGATCTCGGTCAGCGCCCGCTGCCCCACCGTGACGACCTGTTCCAGCGCGTGGGACGCGGCAGCGGGATCCTGGGTGAGCACCCCGGCGGCGGCCTGGGTCTGGATCACCATGATGGAGAGGCTGTGCCCGATCGCGTCGTGGACCTCCCGGCTGATCCTGGCTCGCTCGGCCGCGGCGGCCAGGGATTCCCGCTGGTCGCGCTCTCGCTCCAGCAGCCGGGCGCGCTCGTCCAGCAGGGCGAGTTCGCCCCGCCGCAGGTGCACCGCGAACCAGGCCGGGACCAGGACGACGGCCGGAAGCAGAAGGTCGCCGGCCCACAACGGCCAGGGCCCGACCACGCTCACCGGGGCGCGTTCCCAGGCCGGCATCAGCACCGCCTGCCAGGTCAGCGCGAGCCCGGAGCAGCCGGCCAGCCCCGCGCCCAGCAGCACGGCCGGACCGTGCCGGGTTCTGGAACCCAGTGCGGCGGTGTAGTACGTGATTCCCACGGCGAGATCGATCGGGGCGGCCCCGAACCAGTTGTCGCCCAGATGCCAGCCGGCGGCCAGGACCGCCGCGACGAACGCCGCAACGGGCAGGTGTCGACGCAGCAGCAGCGCCAGCACCGCCACTGCCGTCGCGGCCCACCAGCAGCCCACCAGGATCCGCCATCGCTGCTCGGACTCGAAGAACCACAGCAGCCTCGCCCGGGGCGGCCCGCCGGGCATCAGACCCAGAGGATAGGCCGCGTACAGCACGCTCAGGGCCACCAGCGCACCCACCAGGGCGTGCTCTCTGAGCAGCCGGCTGGTAGCGGCCCAGCGCGATACGCCCCAGCGCGAGGCGACCCGGGATGCCTCGGATGCTGCCGCGCACGAGGCCCCAGCCGGGGCTGCGGATGGTGCCCCGAGCGACCCGGGCGTGGCATCGGCCTTCATGACGCCCCCACAGTAGAGCCCGCGCCCGCCCGGCTCCATCTGTCCAGGGAGGTATTCCCGGATCTGCCGGCGGCCGCAGGCCGGCGGCGACCGAACGTGACCACGGGCAGACGACAGCCGGATGGGCCGGTGGGCAGACTGGGAGGCCAGGGCGGCCGCCGCGGCCACCGGTCAAATCGGGGAGGGCAACGATGAGCTCAGCGGCACGTGACGTGACCAGGCGTACCGTGTTGCGCGCGGCCTCCACCGCGGCGGCCTGCCTTGCCGGCGAAGCGGCGCTCGGACCGCTGGCCTCGGCCTCGGCCGCGGCCGCGACCCGCGACGCGAGCCGGCTGTTCGGGGAGCTGGATGAGCGAATCGAGGCCGGTATGGCCCGGTACGCCATCCCCGGCGCCTCGGTCGGGGTGCTGTACCAGGGCACCGAGTACGTCAAGGGGTACGGCGTCACGGATGTGGACAACCCGGTCCCGGTGGACGGCGACACCGTGTTCCGGATCGCCTCCACCACCAAGACCTTCACCGGGACGGCCGTGATGCGCCTGGTGGAGGCCGGCAGGCTGGCGCTGGACGCACCGGTGCGGCGATACCTGCCGGGCTTCGAGACCGCAGAGCCGGCCGTCGCCCGGCGGGTGACCGTGCGGCAGTTGCTCAACCACACCGCCGGCTGGGTCGGTAACCGTGACGCCGACACCAGCACCGACGACGCCGCGCTGGCCCGGTATGTCGCGGAGGTGGCCCAACTGCCGCAGCTGACCACCCCGGGACGGGTGTTCTCCTACAACAACGCCGCCCTCGCCGTCGCCGGGCGCCTGATCGAGACGGTCACCGGCATGCCGTACGAGCGGGCCCTGCACGGGCTGGTGCTGCGCCCGCTGCGGCTGGAGCACAGCGGATTCTTCGCGGCCGACGTGGCCGGGGCCACGGTGGCGACCTCGCACGCCGTTGACGACGGTCGGGCCGTTACCACCTCGACCTTCTTCGAGTACCCGCGGGCCAGGAATCCCATCGGGGGGCTCATGTCCAGCGCGCGGGACCAGCTGCGCCATGCCCGGTTCCACCTCGGCGACGGCCGGGTCCCCGGCGGTGGTCGCCGCCTGCTGCTCCCGGCCTCGCTGCGCGGCATGCAGTCGCCGCCCGGACCTGGTGGCACGCTGCTGGTCGAGCTGGACGGCATGGGGGTGACCTGGATGCTGCGTCCCAGCGCGCAGGGAGTGCGGATCGTGCAGCACGGCGGCAACACCGCGGGCCAGCACTCCGGCTTCCTCATGGTGCCGGACCGGGAGTTCGCCCTCACCCTGCTGACCAACTCCAACGGTGGCGCCGAGCTGGTCAGCGAGCTGTTCTCGGACGACTGGGCGCTGCGGCGGTTCGCCGGGATCGGTAACCTGCCGGCCCAGCCCCAGCGGCTGCCGGCCGAGGCGCTGGCCTGCTACGAGGGGACGTACGCCCAGCTGTCGGCGACCGAGGACGGAGAGCTGGTCACCGGCCGGTTGGAGGTCACCGCCGCCGCCGGTCAGCTCATTGCCACGGTGTGGGGTACGGAGGTGGCGCGGGCGGCCTTCTACCGCCCCGACTACGTGGTACTGCTGACCCCGGACGGCGAGGTGCAGGCCCATCGCCGGGCCGACTTCGTGCGCGGGGCCGGCGGCCGGGTGGACTGGCTGCGCATCGACGGCCGGCTGTGGCGGCACGAGTCCGGCTGAGGTCCCCGCTCCCCCAGCGTCAGCGCCCCCGAGCTGCCGGGCGCGACGGTCACCCCGGATGTCTCGGCCGGCGGTGGTCCCGGTGATCGCGATGCTCGGCACCCGGCGACGCGGGTGCCGGGCTCCATCGTGAAGGTGTGGAGTCGCGGCTGGTTGAAGCCGAAGTACGCCAGCTGCCACCGGTCTGCGACGCCGCCGATCGGCACGTCCGACGGGCTTGGCTGCGGGTCGATGCCGGCTCCCGGCGCGTCTTCGAGGATCGCCCGCAGGAACGCGATGCGGGCCGGGCTCTCGCCCTTCAGCACGCCGCCCTTCGACCACCACAGCACCTCGTCGTCGGCCAGGTAGGTCTCCCCGTGGCCGACGTATCCGCCGCGCACCGTACCCTCCCAGCAGCGACGGACCAGTTCCTGGGCGTTGAGGTTGCCCCACCCCTGTTCGATGTCGCCCTCGTACCCGCACTCGTCGACCACCACCGGCTTGCCCCACTCCGCACGCCAGACGCCGACATTCTCGGTGGTGCGGTAGACGTCCACCCGTTGCATGCTGGCGTGCGTCACCCACGGCGCGCCGTTGTCCCAGAAGCGCGTCCAGTTGTGGATCGACAGCAGATGCCCGTGCGGGTCGGTGGAGCGGACAAGCTCGGCCAGCCGGTTCCAGTCCTCGTCGCTCTTGGCGGTCACCAGGTCGTACTCGTTGGCCATCGACCACCACACGTTGGGGAAGGCGGCCAGCCGCGCCACGACGTAGCGGATGTACCGGTCGTCCGCGGCGGCGCCCATGGCAGCGTAGCCCCACCGGTCGTACGGGTGGAAGAGGATCACGTCGGCTTCGATGCCCAGCGCCCCCAACTCGCCGACCCGGCGTTCGAGATGCCGGAAGAACTCCGGGTTCGGGCGCAGGACGTCGCCGTCCTCGAACGGGTAGCGCACGGGCTCGTTCGTGTTGTACCGGTACGACTTCGGAAAGACGCACATGCGCACCTTGTTGAACGGCGTCCCGGCAAGGGTTGCCAGCGTCTGCTCTTCCAGTTCCACCGGTTGATGCGTCCAGGCGTACATCGTCGTGCCGACCGGCAGATATCTGGTGGCGTCGGCATGCTGGAAGTGGAACTGGTCGCACACGCGCACCGAACCGTGGTCATCGGCACCGGCCGGCAGGCAGTCGAACGCGCCGGTGCGGCCATCCAGCGACGGCATGCCGCTGATCGTGCGAAACGTCCACCGACCCTGCTCGTCCGGCATGATCCGGACGCGGTACACCCCGTCGCCGTCGTAGAAGCCGTGCGCGGTCAAGGTCCGCTCGCCGGTGCGGAACTCCGCCCGCAGCGCCACCTCAACGAACGGATTGCCGGCGGTTGGGCCGTGCAGCATGACCTCGTACGGCTGCCAACGCACCGCGTTCACTCCGACCCGAACGGGAGACGCCACCTCGGCTCCTTTCGGGTCCCATGGTGTTGCGGACCGCGTTGTGACGTCCAATGGGATCGGTCGATGGCCTGACCGCCCCGGGCCCGATCGAGCCGATGGTACGGGCGATCCTTGACGTTGTGGAACCCGTTCCGACTCCCCGAGGTCCCGGCCGGATCATTCTCCTCAACAGCGCCTCCAGCTCCGGCACATCGACCTTGGCCAGGGCGCCGCACTGCGGGGAGCGGAGTGGGATGAGCGCCGGCTTCATCGTGGTGACCCACCCAGATCGTGATGACCGGCCCAGAGGGCAACGAGTTCTGCCTGGGCTGAGGCAGCCGGAGCGGTCACCGCACCGGACGACCGGCTTGCCGCGTTCGTTTCCCTCGCACCGGCGGGTACTGGGCGCCCCCCCGGGGACATTCCCACGCCCCGGGGGTCTGTGTTCCACCCATTTACGCTCGCCGGTGGCATTTAAGACCACAGGTCATTCGTGAGGTCGCCGCGCTCTGCCATTGAGCTACGCCACCATGGATGGGAGCAATGATCAGAACTTGTGGATGACCTTGGGGAAGGGGCCACGTGAGAAGGGCATATCTTCCCCAGTGATCACCATCAAATCCTGATCAGACCCGCGTGCCACCGCGGGTTGGGAAGGTACGCCCGTGCTCACCGTAGTCAACCTCGACGACCCGACACCATCCGAGGTCACCAACCCCGTTTCGGCTGCCGCCACCGCCGTGCCTGCTCCGGCGGGCGACTCGCTGATCGATACGATCGTGCGCGACGGCGCCCGGCGGATGCTCGCCGCCGCGCTGGAGGCCGAGGTCGCCGCGTACATTGCCGCGCACGTCGGCGAGGTCGACACCATCGGCCGCCGACTCGTGGTCCGTAACGGCCAGGCCCGTCCGCGGGAGGTCATGACCGCCGCGGGCGCGGTCGAGGTGACCGCGCCGCGGGTCAACGACAAGCGCGTCGACGAGGCCACGGGCGAGCGCCTGCGGTTCTCCTCGGCGATCCTGCCGGCCTGGTGCCGCAAGTCCCCGAAGATCACCGAGGTGCTGCCCCTGTTGTACCTGCACGGCCTGTCCAGCAGCGACTTCGGCCCAGCGTTGGAGCAGTTCCTGGGCAGCGATGCCGGCCTGTCGTCGGCCACGGTCATCCGGCTGACTGCCGGGTGGCAGGACGAGGCCCGCGCGTTCGCCGACCGGGATCTGTCAAATGTGGACTACGTGTATGCGTGGGCCGACAGGGTGCACCTCAACATCCGCCTCGACAAGGCCAAGCTGTGCCCGCTCGTCGTCATCGGGGTCCGGTTGGACGGCACCAAGGAACTCGTCGCGCTCGCCGAGGGCTACCGCGAGTCGTCGGGGTCCTGGGAAGACCTGCTGCGCGACTGCGCCCGCCGGGGCATGCGCGCCCCGATCCTCGCCGTCGGCGACGGGGCGTTGGGCTTCTGGTCGGCGCTACGGCAGGTCTTCCCGGCCACCCGGGAGCAACGCCGCTGGTTCCACAAGATCGGGAACGCGTTGTCGGCGCTGCCGAAATCCGCCCGTCCCGGGGCGAAGAAGGCCCTGGCCGAAATCTGGAACGCCGAAGACCGGACGCATGCCCGCCGCGCCGCGGCGGCGTTCAAGCTCGCCTACGGCGCGAAGTTCCCCAAGGCCACAGCGAAGATCACCGACGACCTCGACGAACTCCTCGCCTTCTACGACTACCCCGACGCGCACTGGATCCACCTGCACACCACCAACCCGATCGAGTCGACCCTCGCCACCGTCCGCCACCGCACCAAGGTCACCAAGGGCCCCGGATCGAAGGCCGCCGGCCTGGCCATGGCCTTCAAGCTCATCGAGGCCGCCCAGGCCCGCTGGCGGGCGGTCAACGCACTGAAGGTCCCCCGGTTCCCTGGAGAGTCGGGCTACCTGGCTCCGGCCGGGGCCAGGTCGTTGGCGGGTGATGCCGGCGATTCCAGGGCCCCCTGATGGTAGGCGGCCTCGTACTGGTCGGGGCTGC
>JABDRL010000013.1 GCA_013041765.1 Dactylosporangium sp.
TCCGGCGAACCGGCTTGGCGTCCAGATCCTCGGGTGGGGTGGGCTGGTTGGGCATGGTGCTGCTCTCTTCTCGTCCCCGCCCTGGGAGGGTATCCCCTGGTCAGCGAGCTGTCTCACCTCACTCTGCCAGGGAGGGGTCAGCTCACCACCGGTACCGAGTTGGGGCTGGCCTTCCTCCGACTGCCAACTCGTTTTCCATATGTGGAATGACCATGCAGACCATAACCTCTGGCCTGCGGCAGCGGACTGCCCCGATTGGGTGCTGAAGAAAACGCGCGACTTTGCCGTAATGACGTGCAATGCCACCGCGTAGACTCCGTCGCTCTCCGCAAACTTGCGGTGGATAGTCATACGCAGCCTGACACGGGAATATGGGCACCTCACTGTGCCGCGCGAAACCCCGGAGCTGGGTCGACCGTGGCACACAATCCTCGTGGGGCCCAGCCTCATATCCCGTTCTCGCGTTCGGCGCTTGCCACCGCAAGGATCCGCTGCGCGGTGCGTTCTGGGATGCCGAGCTGTTCGGCGAGTTGTTTGCCGAGGCCGCGTCGGGCGCGACCGTGGGTGTCCGCCTCACGGATCAACTCTCGGGCTGCGGTCAGCCGAGGGTCGCCTGCGTAGGGGTGAGGCTTGCGGGGGCCGGTGGCGCTACCGGGGGTCCTCCCTGGTGACTGTTGACCAGTGCGGGCGTCGGCGTGGTCCCACACGCTCTGCCGGAACCAGTAGCGACGTCTCCTGCCGTCGGACATTATCTCGACGTGGTCAGGGTTGTCGTAGAGGGACTCTGGCAGGTTGCAGTAGGAGCGGTAGCCCAAGATCCTGGCAACCATTCCGGAGGTGATGAGGTCGCGGGGATCGCCGCGCCGATCGGCCTTCGTCAGGACGGCGCGCTTGGCTTCGAGGTGGGCCATGTGGAAGGTGTCGATGTCGTCGGCGTAGAACCACCGTTTGCCCTCGTGAATGAAGCCCTCGGGGAACCCAAACCGGTCGCGGTGGCGGTGCCAGTGGACCACGGTGGTGTAGGCGGCTCCGGTGTGCTCGGCGACGCCTGCCCGGTCGAGGGCGACACGGCCGTTGATCGTGCGGGTGGTCACGGTACTCATCGTCGCATCCCGGTTCGGTGGATGGCCTGATCGTCGTTGGCGTTGAGTCCGGGCCAAAGCGGACCGCCAGATGAGGCGCTCAGCATGACGATGGCCTCGAACAGTCGCGATGGCCGGTGGTCGCGCCTCTGCTCGTTCCTGAAGCGCGACTACCGGCCATGGCGTCCTTCTGGCTACAGGTGTGGTCGCAGGATTCGCCAGCACACCTCGGCCAGCCGGGTCAAGGGCAATTGGGCGAGCCTGGCGCGGGTCGCGGGGCTGGCCGCGTCGTACACGGTGAGGATTGCGGCGGCGGTTGTGGCGTCCACTGGTACTCCGTCGATCTTTCTGAACCGGCCTCGGGCTGCTTGGCGCAGGCACTCGATCAGGTGGAGATCGCCGGAAACGGCGTCGTCGGGCAGGGCCTCGATGTCGGCATAGTCGATGCAGTCAGGGCAGGTGACCAGGTGCGGCTCGTCGGTGATCCGGGTGACCGGACCGTCGTCGGCTCCGCACACCGCGTTGGGGCTACGGGCGGCCCTGCCATGGGCGGGGGCGCCGCTCATCGCTGAGTCCCGACCGGCGGGGACAGGCAGGAGTCGTTGTCGAGGTTGACGTTCAGGCAGCCGTAGACGGTGTCGTGGACCGAGGCCAGGGTGATGGTGACCAGGTCGCCGAGTTCCTCGTCGGTGTCCCAGGCGACGTCTTCGATCCGTTGGAGGAGCCGGTAGGCGTGTCCCAGGGCGTTGAGGACGATCGTCTGGTCGGCAAGGGCATCGTGCGGGATCGTCGCGGCGACCGGGTACCAGAGGCGTTCTCCGCTGGGGAACTCCAGCAGCACCTGGTCGTCGTTCAGACGGCAGGGGCCGGGGGCGGTCTCGATGACGGTGGCCAGGCGCTCTTCGAAGTCGCGCAGCGGGTGTCGGAGGCGGACGCTGTCGCCGGGGGTCATCGCGGGTTCCTTTCCTGATCGAGGTTCGGGTACGGGCCGGTGGGGTGGTGGGTCTCGCCACCGCCGTTGATCTCGAAGGCGATGAGTCGGTCCTCGGTGTCGGTGGTGTCCAGGTGCAGGTAGAGGTCGAAGCATCGCCGCCGCAGGCCGATCGAGACGCCGTGGAGGTCGATGACGACGTACGCGGTGCGGTCCCCGCGACGGGCGTCGCCCGGGTACACCCGGAGGTTGAGGTTGGCCAGCACCTCGGCCAGAACGGGCTCGACGTCGCCGAGAGCATCAAGGGCAGCGGCCCACCTGCCGGGGTCGATGGTGATGGGGGTCTGCGTCGCGTCGGTCATGACAACGCCTCCACGGTGACGCTCGGCCGGGCCGGGTTGTACACGTCGCGGTACTCGTGGGCGTGGTCGGCGCACAGCAGCAGCGTCTCGGTCCAGGGGGCGAGGTCGTGGTTGCCGGTGTCCGGGTCGAAGAGGCGAGGCAGAGCCCGTCGAGGCAGCCGCAGAGGTCGCCGTCGTGCTCGATGCTCACGCGCACCACGGCTGGCCGCTGGCAAGGACCGCCGTCCTGTTCCGGGATGAACTCGGCGTTGAAGGTGGGGATGGTGATCCGTTCGGTGCAGGTCCACCGCTTCGCGGAGCCGGTGTCCCCGGAGGGCTGGTGAACGATCATCGAGCATCGTCCTTCTTCTGGGTCGAAGTGGGGTCGTCCAAGTCGGGGTGGGTGCCGTCCCAGGCTTCGAGGTGGGCGCGCAGCGGCGCGGCGAGGACGCGCTCGATGTCGTGCCACTGGATGGTCTGGCCGATACCGCGCTGGTGGTCACACAGGTGCAGCACGCCGTCGAGGGCCTCGGCCAGGGCCGCGGTCGGGCTCGTGGCCGGGTACTCGGCCAGCAGCGCCGCCAGGAGCCTGCGGGTACGTTCGGAGGGGAAGACTCGGTGACGGGCGCTGTCGCCGAGGCGGATCTTCAGCGGGCCATGGGTGCCGAGGAGGACGACGGTGCCGGCGTCGCGGTCGCCGCCGAGTTGGATGACGTAGATGCGGCCCCACCTGGTCAGGCCCGGGGTGACGGTGCGTTGCGGGTAGCCCCATTCGGCGACGGTGCGCAGCATCGCTGCCCGGCCCTGGGTGCCTCTGATGACGTTGACGTGGAGGTTGGCTCCGGCCAGGTCGAGGCGGTCGTAGACCTTCTTGTCGGGCGGGTAGAAGCCCCGTGGGTAACACGAGCGGGGCCGCAGCTCATACATGATCATGATCCGTTCTGTCGAGGATGGTGTGAACGTTGGGGTGCCGGTGCGGCGCTCGGTGACGAAGTGCCGCACCGGCACAGGCGGGGGTCACGGTCGACCAGATGTGTCCTCGGCCGGCGAGCCGCCGCCATTGGTGCTGGTGGTGAAGGGTGGGGCGGCCTTGATCGGGGGCAGCAGGTCGTGGATCTTCGTGCCGGTCCGGTCGAGACTGATCGCGGCGTAGGCGGCGAGGTGGGTGCTGAGGGTGAGGGCTTGGGCTCCGGTGAGCTGGACGACCACGGGTCGGGCTCGCCGGTCGTGGGCGTGGAGTTCGACGGTGCCGTTGGCCAGGGGCCGGATGGGCATGAACCGTTCGAGGCGGGTCGGCTCCGGCAGGAGGCCGGTGACCGTCTCGGCTAGGTCCCGGTACCGGATGCTGGCGGTGTGGTTCCAGTAGTCGGCCCGAGCCTGGTAGTGGGCTTGTTCCGCCTCGGTCGGCGCGTCGCCGGTCGCGACGTGGGCGAGGTGGGCGTTGGTGACCGCCTCGCACAGCTGCCGGATGCCGCGCAGCAGGTGCTCGGCGGTCACGGTGCCCGCGCTCCTCGACCCGGGTTCGGATCGAGTGGAGGTGGGTGGAGTCGTGGGCGTGTTCGCTGCGGCGGGGGCCGCCCCGGGGGTGGGTGAACCCCCGGGGACGGCGTACGCGGCCGTCTGGTGCGCTGGTGGTGGCACGGGCCGGGGCGCCACACCCCGGTGTCGGCCGGAGTCTGCGGTCATGGCTCAGACCGCCAGCAACTCGAACGCGCGGGCCTTGAGGTCGCCACCGGTGCCGGTGATCGTGCGGGTGGCGCGGGCGAGGTCACTCTTGGCCGGGGCGTAGTGGTCGACGTACTCGCGAAGGTTTTCAGTTCGTGTGCCATGTCGGCGTTCCTTCCACTGCGGTGGGTGTGGGGTGCGGCGCGGCCGGGGCGGGGATGGTCC
>JABDRL010000194.1 GCA_013041765.1 Dactylosporangium sp.
CGCCAAGGGCGCGGACTCGGCGGTGCGCTGGCTGGTCGAGGCCCACCTGCTCGTCCAGATCTCCGACGTCACCGTTGAGCTGCCCCGCGAGATCGGGCTACTGCTGCGCCGGGACACCGGCCCGCTCGGACCGCTGGAGCCGGATCCGCCAGCGATGGCCACCAGCCATCGCGACCCCGCCGCCGTCGACCAGGCCGCGGCCGGGCAGGCCCTGGAGATGGTCAGACACACCGAGGCGTTGCTGGAGGCGCTGTCGACCGAGCCGGCCGCCATGCTCCGCACCGGCGGCGTCGGCGTGCGCGACCTGCGCCGGCTCGCTCGGGCCGCCGATGTCTCCGAGCCGGTCGCCGCGCTGCTGATCGAGGTGGCCTGGGCAGCCGGGCTGCTGGGGGAATCCTCGTCCCAGGCGGGGTACGCGCAGTACCTGCCGACCGTCACCTACGACGGGTGGCGAGCCAGCGGCATCGCCACCCGCTGGGTCCGGCTGGCCTCGGCGTGGCTCGGGATGTCCCGGGAGCCCGCCGTCATCGGTCAGCGCGACGACCGCCGCGTCGTCAACGCCCTGTCCAACGAGGTCGAGCGGGTCGGGGCGTCCCGGCGCCGGGGCGCGGTTCTCGACGTGCTCGGGTCCCTGCCGCCCGGAGCGGTCCTCGACCCGGAGGGCATCGTGGCGGTTCTCACCTGGCAGGAGCCCCGGCGCGCGACCCAGGCATCGTCCGCCGCCGCTGCCACGACCCTGACGGAGGCCGCGACCCTTGGCCTCGCTGGGCTGGACGCCCTTTCCGGATTCAGCAGGCTGCTGCTGACGGACCCAGTGGCGTCCGATGACGATCCTCTCGGGGTCCGCGGCGGCGACCCCCCGGGGGAGTCCAGCGCCGTCAAGACGCTGGACACGCTGCTGCCGGACCCGGTCGACCGGATCCTGCTCCAGACCGACCTCTCCGTGGTCGTCCCGGGCCCTCCGGAACCGGCGCTGGCCACCGAGTTGGCGCTGCTGGCCGACCAGGAGTCGCCGAGCGTATTCCGGATCACACCGGCTTCCGTGCGGCGTGCCCTCGATTCGGGATTCTCCGCCGGCGACCTGCACACGTTCCTCGCCAAGAGATCCACGACGGCGGTCCCGCAGCCCGTCTCGTACCTCATCAACGATGTCGCCCGACGACACGGTGGGCTTCGTGCGGGGTCGGCCGGTTCCTACGTCCACAGCGACGACAAGGCACTGATCGCGGAGGTGGCCGCCAACCGGCGCCTGGCGGCGCTGTCCCTGCGCCGGCTGGCCCCGACCGTCATCACCAGTCCCTACCCCATCGTCCGGCTGCTGGCGGCGCTGCGTGACGCCGGCTACGCGCCGGTGGCGGAGGACGCCACCGGAGATGCCGTGCTGGTCCGGCCGAAGGTCCGCCGGGCCGCCGCCCGGCCGGCCGGCTCGTCCCGGCGGGAGGATCCCCTGGCGACGCCCGGACCGTCGACCGCCCGGATCAACGGAACGATCGATCAGATCCGCAAGGGCGATGCGGCCGCCCGCGCCGCCAGCCGGGCGCCGGCCTCGGTGCGGACCGCCACGCGCACCGGTTCCCCCTCACCCACCGACCACGCGCAGGCCCTGGCCGTGCTTCAGCGGGCGATCCGCGACAACACCCTCGCCTGGGTGGGATACGTCGACGCGCACGGCAGCCCGGTCTCCCGCCTGCTACGTCCGGTTTCCATGGGAGGTGGCTTTCTGCGGGCCGAGGACGAGCGGGCGGAGACCATACACACGTTCGCCCTGCATCGCATCACCGCGGCGGCCATCAACGGGTAGCGGCTCAACGGGCCCGGCCGAGGGCCCCCACGATCGACACGATGAGCAGCACGAGCATGACGCCGCCCACGGCTTCGCCCAGCGCGTCGACGATCGAGCTGTTGAGGAACACCCAGGACACGACAAACCACACAACAGTGAGGGCACCAAAACCGGCAACACCCGCTATGGCAAGACGCGAGGCCTCCGAGGCCGGTGTGCCAGCCGGATCTGGTTCAGCCACGATCGCCAGTCCCTTCGCCGGTCCTCCAACAGTACGCCGCGAAACATCTTGCTTGCGATCCGTTGAACTCACCGATCTCTACGCTGCTGGCGAGATCCATTACGAATGGCGCCGACCATCGACAGCAGCACGAGCAGGGCGAGACCGAAGCCGATGGTTTCTCTGGCCGCCGATCGGGGATCGCTGTGGGCGATCAGCATCGACAGCCAGAACCAGCCGCCCAGCAGGATGACGCCGCCCGCCGCCCCGACAACGAGTGGGCGTCGCATCATGGTCACGTCCCTGACCTGTGTCCGAACACCTTGACCGGGGTGCGCATGCCGATCGTGCCGTAGAGCGTCTTGGCGTCGTTGTAGAGCAGGTTGACACACCCGTGCGAACCGATCGAGGCCCGGTGCAGGTAGGTGGTGGTCGCGTGGAAACCGATCCCGCGCACGAAGTTCTGCCAGTAGGGCAGCCAGACCTCATACGGGTTCGACCATTCCTTGACGTTGCGCCGGAACACGCTGTAGGTGCCGGTCGGCGTGGCGTACCCCTTCATGCCGGTACGGATGACCGTCGGGCCGAACACCACGTCGCCGTTCCGCACCACCCACATGGTCTGCAGCGTCAGGTCAACGCAAGCGGTCAGGGCCGGGCCGGCCCCACACTTCGCCAGCTCCGCCGAGGTGAGGCTGAGCGCGATCCGCCGGGCGACGCTGACGGTCGTCGGCCCCGCGCGTCCCTTGGGCGGGCTGATGCCGAAGCGGGTCTGGAACTTGCGGATAGCCGCGCAGTCCGCCGGGGACTGCTGGCCGTCCACCGTCACCGCGCCGTAGCCACCGATCTGCGCGAGGTAGCCCTCCACCTCGCGCTGGTTCTCTCCGGTCGGGCAGTTGGCCCCCGAAGCGGCCACGCTGGGCTGGGCCGACGGGGACGGCCCGCTCGGGGAGGGCTGAGCGCTCGGAGCCACGGGACTCGCGGACTGGGTCACCTGGACGCTCGCGCTGGCCGGGGCCTCCACGGGGGAAGCCGGTTGGGTCCCGTCGGGGGCCTCCATGGCCGCGGCCTGGTCCGCCGCCGACGGGGCGAGCGCGTAGGCGACGCCTCCGCCCAGCGCCAGTGCCCCGACAACCATCGTCAGAACGAGTCTGCGGCCTCCTGTGCCTGGCATCGAAGCCCTCCTTCAGCCGGCGGTCCCCGGCTTTCCCCCGGCCCACGATCGACGTTTCGATCGACGCCGTTGTTGCCCCTTGAGGTTGCCTTCCGGCGATGGACACCGACAAGAGGCGTTCGAATGGATGGCACGAATCTGGGAGTGCCAACTCGGTGTCTCCTTCATGGCAGACTTGAGCGGCCCCAGAATCCCGGCATGCTCAAGGACCCGTCGTGACCCAAGGCCCGTTAATCGTCCAGTCAGACAAGACGTTGCTCCTGGAAGTCGACAACCCAGACGCACTGGCCTGCCGGCTGGCCATCGCGCCGTTCGCGGAACTCGAGCGGTCCCCGGAGCACATCCACACCTACCGGCTGACGCCGCTGGGCTTGTGGAACGCCCGAGCCGCCGGGCATGACGCGGAGAGCGTCATCGACGCGATCCTGCGGTTCTCCCGCTTCCCGGTACCGCACGCGCTGCTGGTCGACATCGCGGAGACCATGGACCGCTACGGTCGGCTCCAGCTGACCAACGATCCCGTGCACGGACTGGTGCTCCAGTCGCTCGACCGCGCGGTGCTCGTCGAGGTCACCAGAAACAAGAAGCTGGCCGGCATGCTCGGGCCCCGGCTCGACGACGACACCGTGATCGTGCATCCCTCCGAACGCGGCCGGCTCAAGCAGGCGCTGCTCAAGCTGGGCTGGCCGGCGGAGGACCACGCGGGTTACGTCAACGGGGAGGCGCACGGCATCGACCTGGTGGAGCGGGGCTGGTCGCTGCGGGCCTACCAGCACGAGGCCGCCGACTCCTTCTGGGCCGGCGGTTCCGGGGTGATCGTGTTGCCGTGCGGGGCCGGGAAGACCCTGGTTGGTGCCGCTGCCATGGCGCGGATCAAGGCGACGACCCTGATCCTGGTGACCAACACCGTGGCCGGTCGGCAGTGGAAGCGCGAGCTCAGCGCGCGTACGAGTCTGACCGAGGACGAGATCGGCGAGTACTCCGGTGAGCGCAAGGAGATCCGCCCGGTGACCATCGCGACCTATCAGGTCCTCACCACGAGGCGCAAGGGCGTCTTCACCCACCTCGATCTGTTCGGCGCCCGCGACTGGGGTCTGGTCATCTATGACGAGGTGCACCTGTTGCCGGCGCCGATCTTCCGCTTCACCGCCGATCTCCAGGCCCGGCGCAGGCTCGGGCTGACCGCGACGCTCATCCGGGAAGACGGCCACGAGGGGGACGTGTTCTCGCTGATCGGACCGAAGCGCTACGACGCGCCGTGGAAGGACATCGAGGCCCAGGGGTGGATCGCCCCGGCGACCTGCACCGAGGTTCGGGTGACGCTGGACGATGCCGAGCGCATGGCGTACGCGGTGGCCGAGCCCTCCGACAGCTACCGGGTCGCGGCCAGCGCGCCCAGCAAGATTCCTGTGGTCCGGACCCTCCTCGAACGGCACCCGGGTGAGCGGACGCTGGTCATCGGCGCCTATCTCGATCAGCTGCACCAGCTGGCCCAGGCCCTCGACGCACCGATGGTCCACGGGTCGACGACGACGCGGGAGCGCGAGCGCCTGTTCGGCGCGTTCCGGACCGGAGAGATCACGACCCTGGTGGTCTCCCGGGTCGGCAACTTCTCCATCGACCTGCCGGAGGCCGCTGTCGCGGTACAGGTCTCCGGGACGTTCGGTTCCCGGCAGGAGGAGGCTCAGCGCCTGGGTCGGGTGCTGCGGCCGAAGTCCGACGGGCGGCAGGCGTACTTCTACACCGTGGTGGCCCGGGACACGATCGACACCGAGTATGCCGCCCATCGTCAGCGGTTCCTCGCGGAGCAGGGCTACGGATACACCATCATTGATGCGGGCGATCTGCTGCCGAGCTAGCGGGCGGGGCCGTCGGGATCGGTCTGGCGGAGTTCCGCCGCCAGCAGTTCCGCGATCTGGATGGCGTTGAGGGCCGCCCCCTTGCGCAGGTTGTCGCCGGTGACGAAGAAGTCCAGGGCCCGGGGGTCGTCCACGGCCCGCCGGACGCGGCCGACCCAGGACGGGTCGGTCCCGACGGCGTCGATGGGCATCGGGTACTCCCCCGCCGCCGGATCGTCGACGACGATGACCCCGGGAGCGTGCCGGAGCACCTCCCGGGCGTCCTCGGCGTCGACCTCGACGCCGAAGACCGCGTGCACGGCCACCGAGTGCCCGGTGACCACCGGAACCCGCACGCAGGTGCCGGACACCTTGAGATCGGGAAGACCCAGGATCTTCCGCGATTCGTTGCGCATCTTCAGCTCTTCCGATGCCCAGCCGGCGTCTTGCAGGCCCCCGGCCCACGGCACAACGTTGAGGGCGACCGGCGCGGGAAACGGCCCGAGATCGTCGGCGACGACCTGCCGGACGTTGCCGGAGCGGGAGCCCAGGCCCAGTTCCCGGCCGACCCGTTCAAGCTGGTCCAGCAGGGTGTCGACGCCGGCCTTGCCCGTTGCCGAGACGGCCTGGTACGTCGCGAAGACCAGCTCCCGCAGCCCGTACTCGCGGTGCAGCGCGGCGATCGCCACGATCATCGTGAGCGCCGTGCAGTTGGGGCTCGCGACGATGCCACGGGCCTGGTGCCGCGCCTGCTGCGGGTTGATCTCCGGGACGAGCAGAGGCACCTCGGGATCCATCCGGAACACCCCGGAGGTGTCCACGACCAGGGCCCCCCGCGAGGCCGCGACCGGCACCCACTCCGCCGCGACGTCGTCGGGCACGTCGAACACCGCGACGTCGACGCCGTCGAAGGTCGTTGGGGCCAGCTCCTGGACGGCCAGTTCCTCGCCGCGGACCGTCAGGTGCCGGCCCGTCGAGCGTTTGGAGGCGGCCAGCCGGATCTCGCCCCAGACGTTCTTGCGAGCCGACAGCAGCTGGCACATGACGGTACCGACCGCCCCGGTCGCGCCGACCACCGCGAGCGTTGGCAGTTGGCCCATCACCCGACCTACCTTCCGGTTCCCGCGTACACGACCGCCTCGTCCTCGCTACCGAGTTCGAACGCCTCGTGCACGGCGCACACGGCCGCGTTGAGATCGGTGTCGCGGCACACGACCGAGACCCGGATCTCCGAAGTCGAGATCATTTCGATGTTGACCCCGGCCTGCGCGACCGCGGCGAAGAAGGCCGCGGCGACCCCGGGATTCGACCGCATCCCGGCCCCGATCAGCGAGACCTTGCCGATGTGGTCGTCGTACAGCAGGTTCTTGAACCCGATGCGGTCCTGGGTGCGGTTGAGCGCGGCGACGGCACCCGGGCCGTCGGTCTTCGGCAGGGTGAAGGAGATGTCGGTACGCCCGGTACCCTCGGTCGAAATGTTCTGCACGATCATGTCGATGTTGACTTCGGCGTTGGTAATGATCTCAAAAATGCGTGCGGCGACGCCCGGTTCGTCCGAAACCCCGACGATGGTGACCTTCGCTTCGCTCCGGTCGTGGGCGACGCCGGTGATCAGTGCTTGCTCCACGGGAAGTTCCTCCATCGCCCTAGTCACCATGGTGCCCGGCCGGTTGGTGTATGACGAGCGGACGTGAATCGGCAGCCCGAACCTGCGGGCGTATTCCACGCTGCGCAGGTGTAGCACCTTGGCACCGCAGGCTGCCAGTTCCAGCATCTCTTCGTACGTGATTTGTGCAATATGACGAGCATTCTTCACGATTCTAGGGTCCGCGGTGAAGACCCCGTCGACATCCGTGTAGATCTCGCAGACGTCCGCGTCGAGTGCCGCGGCCAGCGCGACCGCGGTGGTGTCCGAACCACCCCGGCCGAGCGTCGTAATGTCCTTCGTGTCCTGCGAAACTCCCTGGAATCCGGCGACGATCGCGATCGCCCCCTGATCGAGGGCACCTCGCAGCCGCCCGGGAGTCACATCTATGATTTTGGCTTTGCCGTGCGTCGAGGTGGTCAGCACCCCGGCCTGTGAACCCGTGTACGAGCGGGCCTCGTATCCCAGGTTGTTGATCGCCATCGCCAGCAGGGCCATGGAGATCCGCTCGCCGGCCGTCAGCAACATGTCCAGTTCCCTCCCCGGGGGGACCGGACTGACCCGGGATGCCAGGTCCAGCAACTCATCGGTGGTGTCGCCCATGGCTGACACGACAACGACCACGTCGTTGCCCGCACGCCTCGCCGAGGCGATGCGCTCGGCTACCCGCTTGATGCGTTCGGCGTCGGCGACCGAGGAGCCGCCGTACTTCTGCACGATCAGCGCCACGCCGTCGTCGCTCCTTCACTGTGATCATGCCGCTCATGGGCAAACCTGCCCGTGAGCGGCGAATGGAACCTGAACGAGCGTACCGGGAAGCCCGGAGAGCCTGGAGTGGCGTTCCCACGATCTGACTCATCGCTGGGTGAGAATAGGCCGGTGCATGCCCGTCCAGGTCGGTTCACGGCGGTTCTCTGTGTGATCGTGCCCCTCGCCCTCGCCGGGTGCGGGCAGCCGCGCACGCCGGTGTCCGTGGTCAGCAGCGTTCCGCGGTCCGAGTCCGCCGATGCGCGGGCCCAGCTGGCCGCCAGGGCCGCCGCGGCCAAGGACCGCCATTTCGTTGCCGGGTACTCCCTGAGCCGGTCCGCCCGGCGCGACCGGGGCGTCCTTGTCACCGTTGCGAGTGACCGAACCTGGCGGCTGGACATCCAGGGCGGCGCGCTCGGCGGCAGCCGGGACATCGCTCTGGTCGGTCGCCCGGAGGGGCAGTACCAGTGCGCCCTGACCGCCTCGCCCGGCAACGGCGGCTGCGTGAAGATCGCGGCGGCCGGCCGCAGGATTCCCGCCTCGGTGGATCCCCTGGTCCAGTACCCGTTCACCAGCTGGCTGGAGGTCCTCACCGACCCGTCGGTTGCGGTGACCGTCACCGTCACCACGTCCCTGCCGGAGGCCCCGGGCACCTGCTTCGCCATCGAACCGACGACGGTGACGCTCGCGCCGCCCATCCAGTCCTCGGTCGCCTGCTACGCCGACGACGGAACGCTGACCGGAGCCCGTGCCGCGTTCGGCACGCTGGTCCTTGCCGGGTCGCCAACGACGGCGCCGGAGACGGCGAGCCTGCCCGGCCCGGTGGTCTCCCGCGCGGCCCTGCCGACGGCCGCGCCACCGCCGGCCCCGTCGCCGTCGCGGTCGGGCGGGGAATCGTCGAAGCCCTCACCGCCGGCCGATGGCTGACCCGCCGGCTGTGTCGAAGCCAACCGCGCCCCGCGACCCGACCGGCTTTGTGGCCGTCGCCCCGTCCCGTATCATGACCATTGTCATGTGGCAGACGCTCCTTCTTCCGCGCCGCGACGAGGCCAATCCGGCCGGCACCTCGTCGCGGAGTTGACGCGCCCCGATCTGCCAAAGGCGCTCGCCGGTCGATCTGGCCGATCGCCACATTCAGATCCAGGAGCGAGCACCCCATGACCAGCATGAGCCCGATGCCGGGCGGCCATCAGCGCCCGAGTCGTATGCCCTTCCACCGGTACCGCCGGTATTCCCAGCAGTTCCCCATCGCGCTGCCGGACCGGCAGTGGCCAACGCACGAGACGACCACGGCCCCCAGGTGGTGCGCGGTGGACCTGCGCGACGGCAACCAGGCCCTGATCGATCCGATGTCCATCGAGCGCAAGCGCCGGATGTTCGCCCTGCTGGTACAGCTGGGATACAAGGAGATCGAGGTCGGCTTCCCCGCGGCCAGCCAGACGGACTACGACTTCCTGCGCACGCTGATCGAGGAAGATCTGATTCCCGAGGATGTGACGATTCAGGTCCTGACCCAGTGCCGTGAGTCGCTCATCGAGCAGACCTTCCAGTCCCTGCGCGGAACCCGCAGGGCGATCGTGCACTTCTACAACTCGACCTCGACGCTGCAACGACGGGTGGTATTCGGTCTGGACCGGTCCGGCATCATCGACCTGGCCACCGACGGTGCCCGGCTGTGCCAGAAGTACGCTCAGGCCATCGTTCCCGAGACGGAGATCCTCTACGAGTACTCGCCGGAGTCCTACACGGGCACGGAACTGGACTACGCGGTGGAGATCTGCTCGGCGGTCATCGACGTCATCGACCCGACGCCCGAGCGGCCGCTGATTCTCAACCTGCCGGCCACGGTCGAGATGGCGACCCCCAACGTCTACGCCGACTCCGTCGAATGGTTCCTGCGGCACATCCCCCGCCGAGAGTCGATCGTGCTGAGCCTGCACCCGCACAACGACCGGGGTACCGGCATCGCCGCGGCGGAACTGGGGCTGCTGGCCGGTGCCGACCGGATCGAGGGCTGCCTGTTCGGCAACGGTGAGCGCACAGGCAACGTCGACCTGGTCAATCTGGGCCTGAACCTGTTCAGCCAGGGCGTCGACCCGATGATCGATTTCTCCAACATCGACGAGATCAAACGAACCGTGGAGTACTGCAACCAGCTGCCCGTCCCCGAGCGGCACCCCTACGCCGGCAATCTCGTCTACACCTCGTTCTCCGGCTCGCACCAGGACGCCATCAAGAAGGGCTTCGAAGCCCTGGCCCGCGACGCGGAGGTGGCCGGCACGGCGGTCAACGAGATGGAATGGGCCGTTCCCTACCTGCCGATCGATCCCAAGGACGTCGGCCGCACCTACGAGGCGATCATTCGGGTCAACTCGCAGTCTGGCAAGGGCGGCGTCGCGTACATCATGAAGGCAGAGCACCACATGGACCTGCCCCGCCGCCTCCAGATCGAGTTCTCCGGAGTCGTGCAGCGGCACACCGACAGCGGGGGTGGCGAGGTTTCCCCCAGGCGCATGTGGGAACTCTTCTCCGCCGAGTACCTGGCCGATCGCCGGTTCTCCCTGAGCGAGTACACCGCGTCGGCGGTGGAGGGCAACGTCACCCTCACGGCTTCCATCTCCGCCGATGACGAACCGCACACGGTCACCGGCAAGGGCAACGGGCCGATCGACGCGTTCGTGCACGCGCTGTCGCAGACCACCGGCATCGACATCCGGGTGCTCGACTACGCGGAACACGCGCTGGCCGCTGGCGAGGGCGCGCAGGCCGCGGCGTACGTCGAGTGTCTGGTCGACGGGGAGCCGCGGTGGGGCGTCGGTATCAACGCCAACATCGTCACGGCCTCGCTGCGGGCGATCGCCAGCGCGGCCAGCCGCCGCTGAGGATCCGCCCCCGGCCCAGGCCGATCGTGGTGGGGCGCGTGTGGTTCCGGCAATGCCCGCCGGAACCGCACGCGCCCGCCGGCTGTCCGGAGCCTCGGGTCGGGGCGTCCCGCCGGCCGCACGCGGTGCGATCGGGCGCTTGCGCGAATTACTAAGGTGTACCCCACACCGCCGCGCCGGGGAGAAGGACCTGATGCAGCAGCAGCACAAACGACCCATCCGCCCCGCGATGGTGGTCGCCGCCGTCGCGGCCTTCGCCGCCACCGGTGTGGTGACGACCGCCTGTTCCACCGCCGATGACCAATATGTCTACTGTGTCGACGAAGACGGCGAGGTCGTCGATTCCGACTACTGCGAGAACGACGACAACGCCGGCCGCTACTGGTACTACCTCGCGAAACACAGCTACCGGTCGGGCGCCCGGATGCCCAGCGGCTGGCAGTCGACCCGGATCAACCCGTCCGACGCCTCGGCCAGGGTCAAGGCCGGGCTTCCGGCCACCGGCAAGATCGGTGGCATGAAGGTCAGCAGTGGCGGATTCGGCAAGGGCAGCTCCGGCGGCAAGGGCAGCGGGAGCTAGACGTGCTGCGGCGACCCTGCGTTCCGCGCCCGGCCTGGGAGGAAACGGTCCGAGCCGACGGGCTGGTCTACGTGGAGACGACCGACCCGGTGACCGGGCACACCTTCCCCTACTGGTCGGAAGACGCATACTACGAGGTCTCGGCGGCGGACTGCGACCGTCTCGCCGAGGCCTGCGACGAGCTGGCGGCCATGTTCATCATGGCCGGCGACCACATCATCGAGCACCAGCTGTTCGCCAAGCTCGGCATCCCGGCCTACGCCGTCAACGCCATCGTCCGGACATGGGCCGACGACGATCCGCACGCCTACTGGCCCAGCATCTACGGCCGGTTCGACCTGCGCTGGTCGAGCAGCCCCGACTTGCTGCGGGCCGACCCGACCCTCGCCGTGCCGAAGCTGCTGGAGTACAACGCCGACACCCCGACCGCGTTCCCGGAGTCCACGGCCGTCCAGTGGAACTGGTTCCTGTTCAACCAGGGCGGGCGCGGAGACCAGTGGAACAATGCCTACGAGGCGATGACCGAGGCGTGGAAACGCAACATCTCCCTGTTCGAGGCGCGCACCGGCCGGAAGGTCACGACCATCCACTTCGCGTACACCTCCGCCGAGGAGTCCGGCGAGGACGGCATGAACACCACCCTGATCGCGACGACGGCGCAGGAGGCTGGCTACCGGGTGAAGGTCCTCGCCATCGAGGACGTCCAGCTGCATGCGACGACGGGAGCCTCGGCGTTCCTCGACCCGACGACCATCGCCCAGGTCGGCTATTTCTTCGATCCCGAGGGCGAACCCATCGAGGTCATGTTCAAGCTGTATCCATGGGAATGGATGTTCGAGGAGGCGTTCGGCCGCACGGCGCTGTGGAACCTCGCCCAGCCGGACGGCACGCTCTGGATCGAACCGCCCTACAAGGCCCTGTGGAGCAACAAGGGCATCCTGCCGATCCTGTGGGACCTGTTCGGCGACGACCCGGCCCGTAGCCGGTACCTGCTGCCGGCGTACTTCGAGGGCGAGCAGCCGTCGGGCTTCGACCGCACCTGCGTGCGCAAGCCGCTGCTCGGCCGGGAAGGCGCCAATATCACCATCGTCGTCGACGGCGAGGTGCACACGAGCAAGGGCGGCGAGTACGGGGCGGAGGGGTACGTACTCCAGCAGTACGCGCCGCTACCGCTGTTCGAGGGGATCGGCGGCCCCTTCCGGACGGTCACCGGAGTGTGGATGATTGACCAGACGCCCGCCGGTCTGTGTTTCCGGGAGACTCCTGGCGAGCGGGACGGACTCATCACCAACAACCAGAGCCGGTTCGTGCCCCATTTGATCAAGCGACAACCGTGGAAGGACTGGTGAGATGTCCTATGCGTATCGGCGACCATGATCTGGAGCTACCTGGCTTCGGTGACTACGGCCTGGCGGCCCTGAAACTCCTGATCTTTGCGGCGTTCATCGTGCTCGCCTGGGCACTCATCAACAGGATCACCAGCTTCGACGATCACCACGCGCTCTTCGAGGAACGCAACACCGCCTACGCGCTCCAGCGGGCCGGCCTGGTCTTCGGCCAGGCCCTCGCCCTGACCAGCCTGATCAACTACCGGTCGAGCAACGACCTGTCCGACTTCGCGTGGCTGATCGGCGGCGGCATCTGGATCACTGGGCTGCTGCTCGGGCTCCGGATCGTCGCACCGATGATCATCAACGCCGGCAGCACCGAGCTGGAACGAACCGTCTCGGTCGGCCTGGTCCGCGGGTCGTTCTACGCCGCCAGTGGTCTGGTGATCGGCGCGGGACTCAGCGGCTGGGCTCCATCGCTGGCCACCGGGCTCGCCTCGACGTTCGTCTTCACCGTCCTGGGTATCGCCGTGCTGATCGGCGTGTACGTCGGCAACGGGCACCTGCCGCCGTACCGCCTCAGCGCCCGGATCAGGGAGGGCAACGTCGCGGCGGCGTTCATCGCCAGCGGATTCATGATCGCGCTCGGGCTCGTGCTGCGCTACGCCATCGCCGGCGACTTCGAGGGCTGGGGCCAGGGACTCGTCGAGTTCACCCTGACCGCCGTCCTCGCGCTGGGGCTGTTCTATCTGCTGTGCCTGGCCGTGGACCGGTGGATCATTTCCAACGCGACCCTGATCGAGGTGGTCCGGGGCGGTCATGAGGTGGCGGCGGCCGTCGTCGCCGTCGCCCTCGTCGCCATTGCGATCGGTATCAGTGCCGTCGCCATCTGACCGGCCGCCGGCCGGATGCGACCGGCCGGCGCGGTCGCCCGCGCCGGTGGCGCCCACCCGCCCGGCTGCCCTCGCCGCCGCGATGCTGGTGCTTGCCGCCATCGTCCTCGCCAGCATCGCGGCCTGCACCATCGACGTCGCCTCGGACGAGGCCAGCCCGGGGGCCGCCACGGGAGCCGGCCCGGAACGGGCCAGGGCCGACCTGGCGACGCTGACCGTCGCCGCCCAGCGCTCCATGAAGGGCTACAGCCGCGACCACTTCCCGCACTGGAACGGCCAGGGGGAGGGCTGCGACACCAGGGACGTCGTGCTGCAACGCGACGGGACCGGCGTGCGGGTCGGGGACTCCTGCAAGATCACAAAGGGCCAGTGGTTGAGTCCGTACGACGGCAAGACGTTCACCAACCCCAGGCAGCTCGACATCGACCACATGGTTCCACTGGCCAACGCCTGGCGATCAGGCGCAGACAGCTGGGACGATGAGAAGCGTTCGGCATTCGCCAACGATCTGACCCGACCACAGCTGCTCGCGGTGTCCGCGACCACCAACCGGGCGAAGGGCGATCAGGATCCCTCCCAGTGGCGACCACCGGACAAGGGCTACTGGTGCGAGTACGCCCAGCGGTGGATCGCCGTCAAGCACCATTGGAATCTGGCGGTGACCGCGGCAGAGAAGTCGAAGCTCTCCGAGATGCTGGAGACCTGCGGATGATCAAACAACGAACTGCCACGATCGCGAACAACGCCGGTGGCGTCATGACCGACGAGGTCGGCGTCATCACGGGAGATCTCACCCTGGTCACCGAGCTGGACGAGGACGGCGCGGTGCTGCTACGGGTGCAGTACCTGGAGGCCGACGAGTGGTACACCGTGACCCGGGGGGTCTGCGTGCTGTCCGATCCGGCGGACCTCGACGCGGTGCACCAGCTCGCGGTCGGACTGCTCGACCGCGGGGAGGGCTAGGGCGCAGCCCTGCGGTAGATCCACGAGGCGCACCCTAGCCTCGTCTTTCGTACAGAGGGATACCCGCTCTGCACGTCACGGCCGGCGGGGTTGGGTGGGGTCGACGTGGAGGAAGTCCCAGGAGTCCTTCGCGAAGCCCCGCAACCATGATCGCGTTATCTGGGAAAGAAATACCCCCCGGAGTCATAAGGTGTTTCCAAGATCTTCGGAAACCGTGACGGCGGGCGGGACCCGCCCCTGCCACAGTGCGGAAGACGGGATCAGGACGTCGCCATGATGCGCGCGATCAGATCATCGAACTGCGCGCGCAGCCGATCGGCCTCGGCGGCCAGATCCTCCGATGCGACCTTGATCCGCTGAGAGACCTCGCCGGTCGCCGCCGCGGCCTGGTGCACGCTCATACCCCCGCTTCCACTCCCGCCATCGCCGTCGACCGCCATCGCGACATCTCGGGTCGTCTGCCCCAGCCGCCGCACGATATCCCCCATCCGGTCGATCGTCCCGGCCGCGCCCTGGGATGTCGTCTGGATCTCGGCCACCTCGCGGGCGATGTCATCGGTCGCACTCGCGCTCTGGGCGGCGAGTTGCTTGACCTCGTCGGCCACGACGCCGAACCCCTTGCCGGCGGCCCCCGCCCGGGCCGCCTCGATGGTCGCGTTGAGGGCTAGCAGGTTCGTCTGCCCGGCGACCCCGCGGATCAGCTCGATGACACCACCGATGGTATCCGCCGCGGAGGTGAGCCCGGCGACGGTGACCGTTACCCCGGCGGCCTCGTTCGCCGCGGCCTCTGCCGCGCTCGTCGCGTCCCCGACCCGCTCGGAGATCTGCCGGACCGAGCCGCTGAGATGGTTGGTGGTCGCACTGAGATCGGCGGCGACCGCCAGCATGGCCGCCACGGAGTTGGCCAGTCGGGTGGTGACACTCGCCACCGCGTCCCGGACCTCGTTGGCGAGCAGCTGCGCGGCCTGTCGCTTCTCCGCCTCGGATCTCGTCCGCAGCTGGTCGTGCTCGCGCTCCAGATCTGCCTTGGCCCTCAGGGTGGTCCGGAGGACCTTGGCCGCGGACAGCATCTTGCCGACCTCATCGGTGCGAGCGTCGATCGATCCGGATGGTTGCCGCGCGTCGGTGGACTTCCCGGTGCCCTGGAGTTCGGCCAGTTCCAGCAGCGTCCGGGTCAGCCGCCGGATCGGCCGGGTAATCAGCATCACCACGGGGATCAGCAGGCCGATGAGGACCGCCAGGAAGATCCCCGTCTGCCACATCACGGCATTGCGCTTCCCGACGACGATCCGATCGACATCGTCGATATAGATCCCCGTGCCGATCACCCAGCCCCAGGGCGCGAACTCGGTGACGTAGGACAGTTTCGGCACCGGAGTGTCCGACCCCGGTTTCGGCCAGCGGTAGGAAACGAATCCGGAGCCGTCGGACCGCACGGTCTCAACAAACCGGCGGAAGATGTAGATGCCGTCGGTGTCCTTCATGTCGCTGATATCCGTGCCGTTCAGATCGGCAACGGTCGGATGCATGATCATCATGATGGGTTCAAGGGCCGTGCCCGCCGGAATGTCGTTGATCCAGAAGTACTGGCTGCCGTCGTACCGGATCTCCTGGATCATTTCAAGCGCGGCGGTTCGAGCCTGCTCGTCGCTCATCGTCCCGGCTTTGACCTGGCGCTCGTACTCGCTGGCCACGCCGTGGACGGCCTCGACCAGATTCCGGATCTTCGTCTTCCGGGCCGCCATCTCACCCGGACGGATCTCCGCGACCCGGGCGATGGCGACGACCCCCATCCCGATCGCTGCCACCACCACGATCGCGGCGAGTTTGCCCGCTATCGGAATGTTCTGAATCCGGGTAATGATACCGGTACGTGCCATCGCCAGGACTCCCCCGCTCGCCTTCCACGATTCCATCGGCGCGGGTGGAGACGGCTTGAGTCACATTTCGCGCCGGCCCTCGAATGCGCGGCCCAGCGTGATCTCGTCGGCGTACTCCAGATCGCCACCGACGGGCAGCCCGCTGGCCAGCCTCGTAACGGTCAGCCCCATCGGCTTGACCAGCAACGCGAGATACGTCGCCGTCGCCTCGCCCTCGGTGTTCGGATCGGTGGCGAGAATCAGCTCTTTGATCACCCCGTCAGCGAGACGCACCAGAAGATCCCGAATGCGAAGATGGTCCGGACCGATCCCCTCCAGCGGATTGATCGCCCCGCCCAGAACGTGGTACCGGCCACGGAACTCACCGGTCCGCTCGATGGCGACGACGTCCTTCGGCTCCTCGACGACACACAGCACCTCGTCGGTCCGGCGCGGGTCGCGACAGACCTTGCATCGGTCGGCCTCGGCGACGTTGAAACAGACCTCGCAGAAGCGCACCGACTCCTTCACCCGCTGCAACGCCACGGCCAGCCGCTTGACATCGATCGGGTCAGCGGCAAGCACATGGAACGCGATGCGCTGGGCGCTCTTCGGGCCGATGCCCGGTAGCCGCCCCAGCTCGTCCATCAGGTCCTGGATCGCACCTTCGTACACGCTGTCGTCGTCTTCCGCTCAGATCTGCCGGCAGGGTTGAAGCATCGCCCAGCTACATCCCGGGCAGCCCGAGACCTCCCCCGAGCCCGGCGGTCATTGGCCCCATGGTCTGCTCGCCCAGCTCCCGAGCCGCCTCGCTGGCCTTGTGCAGCGCCGTCACGACCAGATCTTCCAGGGTCTCGACATCCTCCGGATCCACGATCCTCGGGTCGATCTTGATGCTGGTTACCTCGCCAAGGCCGGTGGCCCGCACGGTCACCAGGCCGCCCTCCACGGTACCCAGCACCTCCGTCTCGGCCAGGTTGGCCTGGGCCTTGGCCATCTGCTGCTGCATCTTCTGGGCCTGCTGCATCAGCTGCTGCATGTTGGGCTGCCCGCCGGGGTTCATCGGGCCGGTCCTGCGTGCCATCGTTCCTCCAGCCTGTGGTCGGGGCCGTTGCGTCCTCGACCGTGCCTACTGCTCGTCAATCCGGACGGCGTCGAACGCCTCGGTCAGCAACCGTACGGCTTGGTCCTCGCTGGACTCACGCTGACCGCCCTGTTCATCGTCCAGTGGTTCGTCCCCGGGATCGAAGCCGGGATAGGCCGGACCGTCATAGTCCGGGTCGTAGGGCGGCTCCTCCGCGGCACCGTCCCAGACGCCCCCGGAGGCCGTGCCCGCCGCCGTGAGCATCAGGATTGACACCGGAT
>JABDRL010000203.1 GCA_013041765.1 Dactylosporangium sp.
GGCCAAGGGCACCCGCAGGCAGATAGCCGGGGCGCTGGCCGACCGCGCGCTGGCCGATGGTGCCCTGGTCGCCCTGCTGGCAGAGGAGGCGGACGAGGCGGTGTTCGGTCCGGCGGACCCGACCGACGAGCAGATTCACCGCTACTGGGCGCACCTCGACCGGTACGTGGCGCAGGTGGCGGCGTCCCGGCCCCGGATCCGGCGGCTCATAGCACCGATCAACCCCGTCTCACTGCGTCGACAAGGGGCCGGACGATGAAATCGATCAAAATGACCGTGATCCGGGAAAGCGGCGTCGACACCGCCGTCGACCTGAACGTCACCGTCGACGAGGGCGTCACCGTCGGCGACCTCGCCGCGGCCATCGCTGGCCGGGACCCGACGGGGCGCCCACCCCTGTCGGCTTCCCTCCCCGAATTCACCCTGGCCATCGAGTCCGCCGGTGCCGACGGGCGGGACGGTATCCGTCCGCTGCCAACCGGGGCGCCGGTCGACCGATCGGGCATCCACTCCGGCACGGTGGTGCGATCGGTCCCGGCCAGCACCTGCTACCCCGACCACGGGGCGGACCGGGAGATCGCCGTCGTCGAGATCAGGCAAGGACCGGACGCCGGACTGCGCTTTCCGCTGCGACCGGGCAGCACCAGCGTCGTCGGCCGGGACCCCTCCTGCCACATCGTCCTCTCGGATCCACTGGTGTCGAAGTTCCACGCCCGGATCAACGTCACTGACGTCGTCGAGATCGTCGACACCAACTCCTCCAACGGCGTCCAGGTCGGCGGCGGCCCGGTCAGCAGGGCCCGGCTGCGGTCGGAGGACACGGCGCTGCTCGGCGACACGGTCATTGCCGTGACCACGCACGGGCTGCTGGCTCCGGGCACCGAGGCCCAGGGCGCTCGGGCACAGGTGGCCGTCAACCGCTCGCCCCGGCTCGACCCCGTCCACGCCGGGACCGAGCGGGCGGCACCAGAGCCCCCGACCCGGCCGCAGGGACGGCGCTTTCCGCTCATCACCGCGCTTGCCCCGCTCCTCATGGGCGGGGTGCTCTACCTGGTCAGCCACTCGCTTTTCGTCCTGGTCTTCGTGGCCCTCGCGCCGTTGCTGACGATCGGGACCTTCGTGGAGGAGACCACCGCAGGTCGCCGGTCCTACCGCACGGCCCTCGCCGAGTTCCGGCAGGCGCTGGCCGTTTTCAACGCCGAACTGCACGCGGCCGCCGGCGTCGAGCGGGCCGCCCGGCAGGCGGAACATCCCGGTTCCGGGGAGATCCTCGCCGCGGCACAGCGGCTGACGCCGCTGGTCTGGACCCGACGACCCGAGCATGGCAGCTTCCTCGACCTGCGGCTCGGCCTGGGATCCGCACCATCCCGGGACACGGTCGAGGTGCCGAGGCAACGCGGCGTCGCCCCAGCGGTCATGGCAGAGCTGAACGATCTCATCCGGCCGTATGCGACCATCGCGCGGGTGCCGGTGGTCTGCCGGCTCACCGAGACCGGGGCACTCGGCGTGGCCGGCCACGGCGGTGCCGCGTTGCCAGCGGCCTGGAGCCTGATCGCGCAGCTGGTCACCTTGCACTCGCCAGCCGAGGTGGTCCTCGCCGCGGTCATGTCCGCGGCCTCGGCGCGGCGTTGGGACTGGCTCAGGTGGCTGCCGCACGCCTCGCCCCAGCCGCAGTCTCCGCTGACGACGACGCAACTGACGGCGGGCGGTGCCGCCTCGATCGACCTGATCGGCGAGATCGATGCCCTGATCGCGCGGCGGTCGGCGGCCAGCGGCCACGGCGACGCCCCCGGCACGCCGCTGCCGGCGGTGGTGCTCCTGGTCGAGGACGACGCGGAGGCCGAACGGCAGCGACTGGTCGATCTTGCCGAGCGGGGACCAGCCGCCGGCGTCCACGTCATCTGGGTCGCCTCGGCCGTCGAACGGCTGCCGGCGGCCTGCCGGACGTTCGTCGAGGTCACTCCCGACCGGGACACCGGCTGCGCGGGATTCGTGCGCACGGGTGCGGCTGTCGACCCGGTCGAGATCGACACGATCACCGCCGACCAGGCGGAAGCGCTGGCCCGGCGCCTCGCCCCGACCATCGACGCGGGCGCCCGGGTGCACGCCGATGTCGACCTGCCCCGTTCGGTGTCGTTCCTGGCCCTCGCCGAGACACCGGTCGACGCCTCCGCCGAGGCGGTTATCGACCGGTGGCGGGAGTCGGGGTCGCTGCATGCCGGGCCGTTCGCCGCGCCCCCGGATCCGCGACGGGAGGTGGCAATGCGGGCCCTGGTCGGGGCGACCGGCCCGGCCGAGGCGTTCCATCTGGACCTTGCCGTGCACGGACCGCACGCCCTGGTCGGGGGGACCACGGGGGCGGGGAAGAGCGAGCTGCTGCAATCCTGGATCCTCGGGATGGCCTGCGCGTACAGCCCGCAGCGGGTGACCTTCCTGTTCGTCGACTACAAGGGCGGCTCGGCCTTCGGCGCCTGCCAGGACCTGCCCCATGCCGTCGGGCTGGTTACCGACCTCGACCAGCACCTGGTTCACCGGGCGCTGATCTCGCTGCGCGCCGAGTTGACCTACCGTGAGCAGATGCTCAACCGGTACGCGGTCAAGGAGCTCACCGACCTCGAACGGGCCAGGCCCGCAGTGGCTCCGCCGCGACTGGTGATCGTCGTTGACGAGTTCGCCGCGCTGAAGAAGGAGATTCCCGAGTTCGTCGACGGCGTGGTCGACATCGCGCAACGGGGACGCTCCCTCGGGCTGCACCTGATCCTGGCGACCCAGCGACCCGCCGGCGTGATCACCGAGAACCTGCGTGCCAACACCAACCTGCGGGTCGCCCTGCGGATGGCGGACGAGGCCGACAGCAACGATGTGCTCGGTAGTCCGATCGCCGCCGGATTCGATCTGACGCTTCCGGGCCGGGCCGTCGCGAAGACCGGTCCCGGTCGACTGGTTACCTTTCAGACCGCGTACGTCGGGGGCTGGACCACCGGCGGTCCGCCGAAACCGAAGATCCGTGTCGAGACGCTGGCGTTCGGCCCCGGGCAGCTCTGGCCGGAACCCGCCGAGCCGACCTCAGCCCATGCCGACGCCGGTGACAACGACATCCGCCGGATCGTAACGACGCTGGAACGGGCCGCTGGCCGTGCCGCCGTCGATCCGCCGCGCCAGCCGTGGCTGCCGGAGCTTCCCCGCCGCGTCGACCTCGCGACGATCCTCGGCGAGCGACCGGATCCGCGCTGGATCGACCAGGAAGCCGGCCCGCGGATCGGGATCGGCCGCCGTGACCTGCCCGGTGACCAGGCCCAGCCGCCGGCGTATTTCTATCCCGACCGGGACGGCAATCTCGTGGTCTACGGCACCGGAGGGACCGGCAAGAGCACCCTGCTGTGCACCATCGCGCTCGCGGCCGCCACCGGCGCCGCCGATCCGTGCCACGTCTACGGGGTGGAGTTCGGCACCCGCGGGCTCACGGCGCTCGAACCACTGCCCCAGGTCGGCTCGATCATCCGCGGCGATGACGACGAGCGGGTCGGCCGGCTGCTCGACCAGGTGCGCCAGATGATCGACGAGCGGGCGACGCGGTTCTCCAGGCACCGGGCCACGACGCTCGGCGAGTACCGGCGGCTGACCGGGACCGCCGATCCCCGGATCCTGGTGCTGCTCGACGGCGTCGGCGCGTTTGCCCAGCAGTACCAACCGGGCGGGCTCGCGGGCGGGTACGAGAAACTGCTCGGGATCGCCACCGACGGACGCCCGGTCGGGGTGCACCTGCTGGTCTCCGCCGACCGGCCGGGCGCGGTCCCGAGCAGCCTCGCCTCGGCGTTGCAGTGCCGGGTCGTACTCCGGCTCGCCGCCGACCAGGACTACGGGGCACTGAATCTCCGCTCCGACGTGCTCCCGTCCGACGCCTGCGCCGGACGGGGACTGCTCGGCGGCGAGGAGGTCCAGATCGCGGTGTACGGGGGTACCGACGGCGGGGCGCAGCACGAGGCGATCCGCGCGTTGGCGACCCGGCCGCCGGACGGGTCGCCCGCACCCGCGATCGGCGCGCTGCCGGACCGGATCGCCCTGACCGACCTCCCGGGCGAGATCGATGGCCAGCCGGTGATCGGCCTCGACCGGGCTACGCTCACCCCGGTGGCGCTCCAGACCACCGGGAGTTTCCTGCTCACCGGCCCGTCGGCAAGCGGACGGACGACCGGCATCAAGACACTGGCGCGGGCGCTGCTGCGCTGGCGGCCGGCGGCGCGCCTGTACTACTTCGGTGCCGACCGGGCCGCCGAGGCGGCGAGCCTGGACGGTTGGACCCGGGTCGCGCGGGGCGCCGACGAGATCCCCACCGCGGTCGATGACCTGCTCGCGGAGTTGGCCGACGGCGAGCCGCGCGGAGCGTCGCCGCTTGCCCGGGACCGGGTGCCGGTCGTGGCGGTGGTGGAGGGCCTGCCCGAGTTCGGCTACGGCTCTCCTGCGGATCTGGCGTTGCAGAAGGTCGTCAAGGCGATGTCGGCCGCCGGCCATCTGGTGATCGGCGAGGGCGAGATCAACGCCGTGTCGAAGGGGTCGCCGTTGCACGAGCTGTTCAAGGTCGGGCGGACCGGCATGATCCTGCAACCGCAGCAGCACCAGGGCCTCGTGTTCCAGGTCGATCTACCCCGAGGCACCCGGCAGGCGGATTTCCCGCAGGGAAGGGGCGCCTACGTCTCCAGGGGGCGCCCGGCGGTCGTGCAACTCGCGATCTCCGAGTGAGCACCCCCACGGGGGACGCCGTTGCGGCGTGGGCGAAGACGTCAGGTATGCCTGATAGGTTATAGGCCATAAATATCAGTTAAATAGGAAAGAAGATTAAAATGTCGCAATTTGTGGGAATGGTCGTCGAAGACGTCGAGGCGTTGTCCCGGCAGATGAATCAGTCGGCCGAGGAGATCCGCCAGCTGGTCAACACCCTGGGGTCGAAGATCCAGAGCACCCAGTGGACCGGACCGGACCGGGAGCAGTTCCTCGGCAACTGGCAGGGGCAGTACGTCGGTCAGCTGAACACCGTCGCCATGGCACTCGACGACGCCGCCCGCGCGGCCCAGCAGAACGCCACGCAGCAGACGCAGGCCAGCGCCTGACGGTCGGGTCGGGCATCGCGATGCCGGTCGCGGCGTCGTGCAGGCTCCGCGTGCCCCGAAGGAGGAATAGATGCCGGTATCGCCAGGCGGCATGATCGGTGCGGATCCGGACCAGTTGGAGGCGCTCGGACGGGACCTGCTGCACGGTGCGGCGACGGTGGACCGTATCCGGTGCGCGATTGGCGGGCGGCTGCACCAGACCACATGGTCTGGTCGGGACGCCGATCTCGCCAGGGCGGAATGGGACCACCGCCACGTCGCGGTCCTGCTGCGCACGGCGGAGGACCTGCGGGACCGGGGGTGTCAGCTCTCCGTCGAGGCGAGCGAGCAGCGTCAGGCCAGCGCGGCCGAGGGGGGTGCGTCGTCGTTCGCTCCCTCCATGTTCGGAGCCCAATCGCAGCTCGGCCTGCCGTCGCTGGGACTTTCGGCGCTTGGCCTTTCGCTGGCGCTGGGCCCGGGAGGCATGCTGCTGGGCGCCGCCGTCGCGTCGCTTCCGGCGTACCGGGCGATCCCCGATCTGTTGAAGGACTCCGTGGGGATTCTCGGGGTGCTCGATGAGATCGACGACCTGCTTACCAAATTTGATCTCAAGCAGTTGAATTTCCTCAAGAAAATTCCCTACCTGGGACCGATTTCAACTGCGTTCGACGCCATGGAGATCATTGATGGGGTGTTCGGCGATCCAGGAGATGTGGACTGGGGCAAGATCGCCTCCGGAGTCGTTGGACTGGGCCTCGGCGCTGCCGCGGCTACCGCTCCGCTCTGGGCTCCGGCGGTCGGTCTCACCGTGGCCGCGGGAACGGGAATCGCGCTCGGTGTCTCTGCGACGGCGAGTGTCGTCGGCGTTGTCGACGGCATGACCGGCGGAGTTATTTCGGCTGGAGTGGACAACGCCGCCGAGGGCGGGATCGATGCGGCGCGTGAGGCAGTGAGCTATATCGCGCACACCGTCGCCGATGATACTGCGGGTGCCCTGGAATTCGCCGGTGACGTCGCCGACGGCCTGGGTGACGTCGCCGACCAGACGGGGCAGGCCCTGCACTCGGCGGGCGATGCGATACACGAGGCGTCCGACTGGTTCGGTTCCCTGTTCGACCGGTAGGAGGAAACATGGCAAGAACACAGCTCAGCCTGACCGCTGCCGAGATCGCGTTGCTGCTGCCGGGGTCCGGCGCGGAAACCCGCCCCGCGACGCCCGTGACGCGCGCCCTCGGGCTGACCGACGCCGAACTGGTTGAACCGGCGCTTCAATCGGCCCTCGGCTCATTGCTGATCCGGGGACTCGCGACACCGGATGGGGAGCGGATCCGCCATAACCCGGCGGTCGCCGCCGTCGCAGTAGGGATCGGCCGGCCACGATTCTGGATCCAGCTTGGTCTGGTCTCCGAACGTGGCTCGGACGGGGCGGTGCTGTTTGACGCCGGGGGCGCCCGATTCCTGGTGATGCCAAGGGCGTTCCGGTGCTTCGACATCGTCGGACTCGACCTCACGGCCGACGTTCGTGACCCGGTCGTCGAACTGGTCCGTCGCTTTCTGACCGATCGGCGGCCTGCGGTCGCGTCGATGAAGATCGAGGTTCCCGTGGACGCGACTTCTTCGGAGGGGGCCGATATCCCGGTGGCCGCCGACGCCCGGTGGGTGACCGTGGCAATGGCCGACGACGGTCGTTGGACCTGCGCCGCCGGTTGCGACCCGGACAACGCCACGGTGGGACTGGCGGAGGACGAGGCCATCGGCCGGCTACGGACCGAACTCGCAGCGGCCCTACCGGATCGCGTTGCCGTCCCGGAAACGCCGGAATCTCTGGTGAGCGGCGGCTGAAACAGCCGAATCCAGCCGGTGACCTCAGCCGTGGCTGCCTGTTCCCCGGGCCGCGAGGAACCGTGCGGCGGCCCGCCGGATGCCCGCCGACCGGCTGGGATCGGACGCGATCGACCGCACGACGCGGCGGTGCCGCGCCTCGTCGGCCAGGGTGAACAGCAGCGTGCGAGAGGCCGCGCCGGCCGTGGGGTCGTCGCGCGTGGGCGTCGTGGGGTCCGGGTAGGCGTGCAGCAGCAGCGCGGTGACCAGATCGGACCGGAGCGCCGGATCGACGGCGAATCCCATGACCAGCAACTGCCCGGCCACCGCCGCACCGCGAGCCTGACCGGATATCTGGCGGAGGAAGCCGACCTGGTCGATCTCGGCCCGCACCAGCGCGTACCACGCGGTCCGGCGGCGTGTCGGGTCGGCCATCGCCTCGAACCAGGTGGACTCCCGCCAGGCCCGGGCCAGCGGCCCGGCCGCGAGGTACTCCGCGACGCTGGTCCATTCCGGCCGGGGGACGGACGAGTCGGCGGTGAACAGCCCGCAGGATGTCAGGATTCGTCGCACCTGGCGATCCCAGTCCACGGTGAGCCGCTTCGGGGGCGTCGGCGCGCTGGCCGCGGCCCAGCGGTTGACCGCGCCGACGGCATCCCCGTCGTGGAGCCAGCCGGCCGCGGCGACCTCGACGAGGCGGGCATGGTGCGCGGTCAGCCATGCGGCGGTCTCGGCACCGTCCGGGGCCAGCCGGATGGCGTCGGCGGTGGCAAGAACCGCGGCCCGGCCGGTCGCAAGCAGCAGGGAGATGAACCGCTCGAAGAGGGGCTCCAGACCGGTGACCACCGCGCCTGGGGCCCGTTCCCAGACCAGGACGGCGATGGTCGCCAGCAGCGGATTGTGGACGATCGAGCCGATGCCCTGGTCGGCGGCCCAGGCGAGGAACCGGGCGGGGTCGCCGGTCGCCGGTTCGTCCCCGTGCCCGGGCCGGGGCTGCTCCGGGTGCCGTGCGGCGAACCACCGGTCCGTGAACGTGGCGAGGTCGTGGTCGTCGAACTCGAGGAGGGTGTACTCGTGGAAATGCCCGCGGAGCAGTCTGAGTTCTTCCGCGGGCAGCGGCCGGGCCACGACCAGCAACCGGATCGGTGAGCTTGGCTGCGTGGTGACCTCGGCCAGCCTGGTGAGCGTCGCGGTGCGCTGCCCGGCATCGGCGATGGCATCGAGTCCGTCGACGCACACGAGCCAGGTACGCGCCCGGCGGGGCGGGCGGCTGAAGTCGATGTGGGAGGCCCGGCCCCGGTACTCGGCGTGCAGCACCTCCGGAACAGACCCGACGCCATCGACCAGCGCCTTGGCGTCGATGGTGACGGCCGCGTGGTCCGAGCGGCGGTTGGCCAGCCAGGTCTCGGCGAGGCGGCCAACGGTGTGCCAGATGAACACGGTCTTGCCGACGCCCGCGGCACCGGTGAGGAGGATGTGGCCGGGGGCGTGGAACATGTCGTCGGTCGGGTGGTCGGTCTTGGGCATCGACGATGCGCGTGGGTGGCGTCGCCGGACCCGGCGTGCGGTGTAGATCTGCGACAGCACCGGGGCCGAGCCGCCGATGTCGGGGCGGGCGGGTCCGCCTGGTGCTTCCCGGAGGGACCTGACCAGCCGGGGAAGCTCCCGCCGACGCCGCCACCAGGACAGGCCCGTCCATCCGAGCGCCGTGAAGATCGCTTCGATGATCGCCGCGAGGAACTCCGACTGCATGGCTAGGCCTCGTGCGGGGTGTCGCCCGCCGCGTCGCCGTCGGGGTCGTCGGGGTCGTCGGGGTCGTACTCGTGGTGGTTGGCCTCGCACACCCTGCCGCGGCGCAGCCTGCCGCACTTCGGGCACCGCTCGGCATAGCGGCGGGGTGGCCGGTCGTCCGGGGGCGGCTGGTCGGTGGCGGAATCCTTCCCGCCGCGGTCCGGGGCTGGGGTGCGGGTGTGGGTACTGGTGGCGATCGCGCCCTGCCAGAGGCGGAAATCCTGGTCGGCGATGAGCCGGACCCGGCCCGCTGCGGCATCCTCGATCTGGACGATGCGTTGGAGTTCCGCGAGCTTGGCGTGGTCGCCGGCGTGGTGGGCCAGCCGGACCGCCGTGCCGAGGAGCCGGGCGGCCTCGTCGACCCGGCCGTCCTCCAGGGCCTGGCAGCCGTCGCGGATCGCCGTCGCCAGCTCGTGCTGTCTGGTGTAGTGGGCGACCGTCTCGTTGATGCCGGTGTACAGCGGCGGCTCGTGGGTCCAGGTGACCGCGATGGGGACCTCTGGGGTGATCTGGGCCCCCGAGTCGCCGCCCGGAGCGATCAGGCTCAACCACGCGATCCGGCGTTCGCCCGGCGGCATCGGGTCGACGTCGAGCGTGAGGTGGTAGTCGCGGTGCTCGGCACCCCACGCGCCGATCGGGTAGTCGACGGTGCCCTCATCGACCGCCGTGGCCTGGACAGGGAGATCCGCGATCACCGGGTAGACCTGCTTGACGTGTCCGGGCCGGGCGAGGACGGTGCTGCGAATGCGCAGCTGGACGTTCCCGACCACGCGGTTCATGGCGACGCCCAGCATCGTCGTGAAGTCATCGGCGAGGCTGTCCAGGTCCTCCACCGGCACGACCCGGTTCGCGCCCAGGGGTTCGGCGATGCGGAGCAGCTCGGTGCCGCTCCAGTCGTGGCTGCCCCTGGCGTTGCCGATAGCCCGGCAATCGACGGTGAACCTGCCAGCGGATGCCTTGATCGCCGCGTCGAGCTGGTCGATGCTCTCGGTCTGGTTGCGCCCGTCGGTCAGGAGTATGGCGTGGGCGATGGCGTCCGGTCGGGTGGTGAACACGCTGCGGGCCGCGAGCAGCCACCGTCCGATGGCCGTGCCGCCCCCGGCCACGAGCCGCCGCAGCGCCCGTGTCGCGCTGGTCCTGGTGTGGTGATCTGCCACGGCCAGCCCGGGAACGGGGGGATAGACCTGCCGGGCGATGTGGGTGCCGGCGATGACGGCGAACAGCGTGCCGTCACGGAGCACGTTGATCGCCGCGGCCGCCGCCGTCCTGGCCGCGATCAGCTTGGTCGGTGGCATGCTCATGGAGCCCGAGCAGTCGAGCAGGATCACCTCGGCCATCGCGACCGTCGGCTGTGGAAGCGCGACCGGTTGGCCCCGGACCGCGATGATGACGTCCAGGACTCCGCCGTTGGCGTCCAGAAAGCCGTTGTAGTTCGCGGACACCGCGAATCCTGGGCTTGGCGCTGCCGGCATCACGATGGTTTCTCCCCTCCCGCCGCCGGTGTGTCAGAACCAGGTCTGCGGGCGGACGGCGTTGGCCTGGTCGATGAACCACTCGCGCTCCCGCTGGTCGAGGCTGTGGCGGGCCAGCAGGCGGCAGACCCGCTCGGCCGCGAGCCGAAGGGCGCGCTCGTCCAGCGCGGTGCCGAGGACGCGTTCCGGCCGGCCCCCCGCGGCCGCCGGGGGAGCATCGGTCCCATGGGCCTGGACCCAGGCCAGCGCCCGCTCCATGACCAGTTTCTCGACCAGGTACCACTCGCGGCCGGACAACGAATGCGAGAGCGACTCGGCGATGCTTCCGGCCTTGACCAGGTCTGCGAGGTCGGGGACGGTACCCGGAGCGCCCAGCAGGACCTGGACGGCGCAGGACCGGGCGCGAAGCGCGGCGGTCGAGGTGTCCGGAACCGAGCAGAGGACGGTCGCCGCGGCGCGGCGCTGGTCCAGCCCGACCCGCACCCGGGCCAGCCCGAACGCGGCGCTGACCGCGGCGGGGTCGGCGGCCCATACCGCGGCGTAGTGGCCGGCGGCGAGATCGCGGTCGCCGGCGACCTCGCAGGCCAGCGCATAGCCGAGGCGGGCCGCCGGCTCGCCGGGCAGCAGCGAGTACACCTGGTCGAACCACGAGCGGGCTGCGGCGAGGTCGCCGCGTGCCAGGTGGACCAGGCCATGGTGCCAGCGAGAGCGCCAGTCGGTGGTCCCGGGAACCGGCAGCGATGCGAGCAGACGTGCGGCGTGCGTAACGTCGTTCAACGCGAGACGGGCCCGGATGGTCTGGTGGACGACCTCGGTGGTCGGGGCCGGAGCCGCCGCGAGCAGCGTGATGAGTTCACCGGCCGCGACCGGTCCGATCGAGTTGAGGAAACCGGCGGCGGCGTCGGTCGGGTCGGTGCGGGGGGCGGGCAGCCGCGAGACCACCGCGGCGAGCTCGGTCGCGGCAATGGGGTGCGGCTGCGGGGCGAACACCCGGGTCGGCGGGGAGAACATGGTCGAGACGTGTGGTCGGGGCACGTCGTGGTCACCGGATCGGATCTGCTGGAGAACGCCGGCCGCCTGCTGGCGCATCTCGGCGGCGGAGGCGAACCTCGCCTGCGGGTCGGGGGCCCGGGTGCGCGCCAGCAGCCGCAGGTAGGGGTCGTACTCCGGGGCGAGACCCACCGATCGGAGGTCGGCGTATCGCGCGCTGAACGAGGACACCCAGCGGCCGGAACTGGTCGCGAGGGTGAGCGCCCCGAGCGTGCCGGCGACGGTGTACAGGTCGGACCGGACGGTGGTGTGGCTCGCGTCGACCTCCGGCGCCTCGAAGCCCGGAGTACCCCATGGCTGGGTGGTCCGGTCACTGGCGAGCCGGGCCGCTCCGAAGTCAACCAGCCTGATCCGTCCTTCGGACAGCATCACGTTGTCCGGCTTCAGGTCGCAGTACAGCCACCCCTTGGTGTGGAGGTACTCCATCGCGTCCAGGATCTCCAGCGTGTACTCCAGGGCTTGGGGGATCGGAATGGCGGCGGCCGTCCCGTCCGGGCCCGACCCGCTGCGCAGTTCCTCAAGGGAGCCGCCGTCGAGGTACTCCATCACGAGATAGCTGCGGTCGGCGCCGTGCGCCGGCCGGACAACATCGTAGATTTTGACAATGTTGGGGTGGTCGAGGTCGAGTAGAACCTCGAACTCGGTCCGGAAGCCACCGGCGACCGCGGGGTCGTCGGGGTTGCGCGGTCCTTTCAACACCCGCCAGGACTGCCCCATGTCCCGGTCCCTGGCGAGGTAGACCCAGCCGACGCCACCGAAACCGAGGCAACGGACGATGTCGTAGCGGCCCTTGAGAACCGTGTCGGGAGATAGCTCCGGGGCAAATGAGTACGGTGTCTCGCATATTGGACAAATGCCTTTGGTGAGGCCGGGCAGCCCGGCCTCCGACCGGCCGACCGGAGCCCGGCACGCGGGGTTGAGGCACACCCGGGCGTGCTCGGCCACGGCCAGGTCCGGGCGGGCCGCGCTCAGCGGGTCCCGGCGCGGTGGCGTGCCGATCGGCACGGCGGTCTCCCAGGGCCGGTTCCCGCTCCCCGGCCGCCCGGCGGGGTCTGGTCGCGGCATCGGCCGGGCCGGGCCGGAAGCATCCGTGCCCCACGGACACCGGTCTCCCCACTTGCGACAGAAGCCATCCTGGTCGACCAGGCCGGGGCAGCCGCGCCCGGCGCAGCCTTGGGCTCTGTCCATAGCGATCATGTGTCCATCTCGTGGGTGGCACGCTGGTAGCGGCGAACCGCGTCGGTTGCGGCGTCGAGGTCGAACGGTTCGGCGCCGATCAGCTGCCGGGCCGCCTGGTACCAGCCGTCCAGCCCGGGGTCCTCCCCCCGGCCGGTGTTGATGGCCATCGCCCGGTAGGCCTCCAGCAGGCCGCGCAGCTCCGCCCGCGCCGGGCGGAGCCCGCCCCGCTCGGCGGCCCGCTGGCCACGGCGATCGATGTGCTGATATATCGCCAGGGCATCGTCATACAGCCGCTTGGCGGACGCGACGATCTGGTCTGGCCGGAGCCGGACGACCTCCACCGGCTCGTCGGTCCGGCCAGCGAACTCGACCTCGCAGTGCAGGACCAGGAGCACGGCGAGCCGGGCCGTCGTGGCGGGCTCGTCCGGGCCCGCGCCGGCCTCGTCGAGCTGCTCCACCCGGGCATCCAGCCCCACGAACAGCGCCTCGTACTGGTCGACGATGCCCCGCAGCCGTCGCAGATCCCCGCCGGCCGGGTTCCCGCCGGCCTGCGCCTGCCCCAGGCGCCCGGCCTCGAACAGCGACTCCAGGGCTTCGAGAGCCGCCGCCATCCGGGCGCTCTCCTCCCGCAGCCATCGAGCCTGTCCGAGTGCGGAGGGGCCATCCCCCGCGCGCCGCGGATCTCCTGAATCCGTCATGGCCGGTCGCCCCGTTTCGGCCAGAGACTCCAGCACCACGTCGATGTGGATCCGGTCATCGGCGGGACCGAACCCCGGGAGTGTCCGGGAAGCCCTGACTGAGGTGCCAATGCGTGCAGTGCGTAACGGTGTTGAAGATAGAACAATGCCTCACGAGTCGTTACGTTACGGTAACGCACTGACCTCTCATACGCGTCGATCGGGTGAAACGGGTCGATCCGTTCGACCACACTCGGCATCCGTGCGGTGTCCGACCGTACCGGCCAGAACCGCCGGACCAGCCATTGCCGGGCGGGGACCCGGCGGGCCCGGAGCCGGGATGCTCCGGGCACACCGTGCGATATCCGCGATCTCGTGTCGGCCGGGAAGGCAAACGCCCCGGGTCTATGTGTTGAGGATGCTCTTCGCCCGGTCGTCCAGCACCTCGGTGATGAAGGGGATCCGGGTCTCCCGTTCCGTCTCCCGGTTTGCCGAGAAGACGTCGTTTCTGGAGATCTCGTTGATGCTGAACGTTCTCGCACCCGCCATGAGTTGCTGCAGGCCGGCGGCGAGTTTGTCGGCGAGGGTCCACATGGCAATGGCGCCGTAGGGGATGTTTCGCATTTCGCGCTCACCCACCTTCTTCTGCACCTCGTAGTATCCGGCGAAGAGTTCCTCCGGCCGGTCGCCCAGTTCCCTGACGGCCGGTGCCAGGTTGTTCCAGTTGCCGGACACGCGCGCCCTCTCGTCCGGCTTGAGGACACCCTCGATGTTTGCGCCCAGGAATCCGGGTATCATGACCGCGCGGCCCATGCAGACCATTTTGGTGAACGGGGCGCCCAGGGCCAGGGCCTTGAAGATGTGGTCTTCCCTGGCCAGCCCGCCCGCGAAGGCTAGGTCGACGACCCGGTCGCCCCTTGCCGCCAGCAGCGAGGCGTATTCATGGGCCTTGGCGTGCAGCAGCAGGGAGGGAACACCCCACGATTCCATCATGTTCCAGGGGCTCATCCCGGTCCCGCCACCCGAACCGTCGATGGTGAGCAAGTCAAGCTTCGCCTCGGTGGCGTACTTGATGGCCATGGCGAGGGCCTCCATGCCGTAGGAGCCCGTCTTCAGCGAGATCTGCCGGTAGCCCAGCCCGCGGAGATAGCCGACGGCCTTCATGAAGTCGTCTTCCACCTGCTGCGGTGTTGCCAGATCGGTGTATCCGAGACGACTGTGGCGCGCGAAGGATCTGATGGAGCCGTTCTTGAACGCCTCCTGAACTTCGGGCTTCGTCGGATCGGGGTCGATCACGTAGCCCCGCTGGTGCAGGAAGAGGGCGTAGTCGAGGCTGTCGACCTGGATCTCACCGCCGATGTCTTTTGCCCCCTGGCCCCATTTCAGCTCGATGACCACCTGCTCGCCGTACTTGCCGATCAAGTATTCCGCGACGCCATTCCGGGTGTCTTCGACGTTGATCTGGACAATGATGGCGCCTCGCCCGTCATAGTATTTGAGGTAGGTCTGGATCCGCCGGTCCAATTCGGGAGCGTGCGAAATCTTCCGTGTCGTCCTGTCCTGGTCAATGACGGCTTCCCGGTCGATGCCGACCACGTTCTCGCCGACCACGATGGGAATACCGACCAGAGCCGCCCCGACGGCGAAGGAATCCCAGTACTTGGCGGCAATGGCCGTGGATCCCAGGGCACCCGTCATGATGGGCATGGTGCACCTGGTCTCAATTTCATTGCCGAATGTCGATTCTATGCTGACGTTCGGAAAGATGCAGTCATCGGCCGAAGTCGAGAGCCCCTGGGGCAGACCCTCGGCCCCGTAATTGTAGCCCTGGATTCGCAGGGAGTTGTAGCAGACTCCCAGGTGGTTGGTGTTCGCGCTGCCCGACGTGGTCGCGCCGAAATCCCGGGGATACAGGACCTTTCTTCCCCGCAGGCTCGAAAGCCAGGTCTCGCACCTGCCCTTGCAGCTCGCTTGACAGAGCGTACACAGTCCAGATTCTGCCGGATTGCCGCGGTTGACCGCGCCAATGGCGTCGTTGTTCCTGGGCCACGTGTTCATAGTGTTCCCTTCGTGAGTCCTTGTTGACCGGCGGGCGGGAGCCGCATTGGTGTGACCAATGCCGGGCGTCCCGGATGCCCATCCCGTGGCGGTTTCGGGCGGGCGATACGGCGAAAAGTATGCACATTCGGCGAGGGGCCCGAGGCGACGGCCTGGAACGCTTGGCGGTCTCGGCTCGCTCGACGCCAGTACCGATGTCGGCATCTCTGGCGGTGCGGGCCACGATCGCCTCTTCCAAGGACAGCAGCAGGACTGCGGGCGGTCTCAATGCCACGACTACGCTGTCCTTGGGCACGCTCAGGGCATTGACGGCCAGCATTGCGCATGACCCGGAGCGCGGGCAGATGCAGAACATACGTGTGCTACAACAGCGGGGTCAAGAACATCTCTGTGAATGAGATCCGGAAGCCGGGCCACGGAGCCGCGGGAGAGCCCCGCCACCAGCGGCACCACGGTGGGGACCCCGGGCGGTTGACGGAGCGGGTATACAACGGGGGCGGCCGCAGGCGGCCGTCGACCCCTCCTGGAGACGGAGCCCACGCCATGACAGCAGCCAGATACGCCGGCAACGGCACGATCGTGGTCGGCGAGGACGGCACCGACCCGCCAGGCCCGGGCGAGGTGCGCCTGGCCGTGGCGTACACCGGCATCTGCGGCACCGACCTGCACGTGCTTCACGGCGCGATGGACCACCGGGTCCGGGTTCCGCAGGTCATCGGCCACGAGATGGCCGGCCGGATCGAGGCGGTGGGGGAGTCTGTGACCGGCTGGGCGGCCGGCCAGCCGGTCACGGTGATGCCGCTGGAATGGTGCGGGCGGTGCCCGGCCTGCCGCGCCGGCCACCGGCACATCTGCCACCGGCTCAGCTTCGTGGGCATCGACGCGCCCGGCTCGATGCAGACGACCTGGAACGTCCCGGCGCACCTGCTCGTGGCCCTCCCGGAGGACCTGCCGCTGCCGCACGCCGCGCTGGTGGAACCCACCGCCGTCGCCGTCCACGACGTGCGCCGGGCCGCGCTGGTGGCCGGCGAGCGGGTCGTGGTCATCGGTGGGGGACCGGTGGGCGTGCTGGTGGCCCTGGTCGCCGGTGCCGCCGGTGCCGACGTGCTGCTGGTCGAGATCAACGAGCACCGTCGGGCGGTGGCGGACCGGTTGGGCCTGACGACGCTCGACCCGGACCGCGGCGATGTCGCCGCGCACGTCCAGACGTGGACCGCCGGCGCCGGTGCCGCCGCGGTGTTCGAGGTCTCCGGGGCCGAGGCCGCCGTCACCACGGCCGTGGACCTGCTGGCCGTGCGGGGGCGGCTGGTGGTGGTGGCCATCCACGGCCAGCCGAGAGCCGTCAACCTGCACCGGTTCTTCTGGCGGGAACTGACGATGCTGGGCGCCAGGGTGTACGAGCGGGCCGACTTCGAGCGCGCCGTCGACCTCATCCACGGCCGCCAGATCCCGGTCGAGGCGCTGATCTCGGCCGTCATCCCGATCGGTGATGCCCCGTCGGCCTTCCGCGCGCTGGCGGGCGGCGGGGCCGTGATGAAGGTCCTCGTCGACTGCCAGGACACCAGGGGGCCGCGATGAACCCGTTCGACCTGTCCGGAAGGCTCGCTGTGGTCACCGGCGCCCGCCGGGGCATCGGCCTGGCCATGGCCGAGGCCCTCGCCGCCGCCGGTGCCGACATCATCGGGGTCAGCACCACCCAGGAGACCAGCGGCGGAGAGGTCGCCGACCGGGTGCGGCGACACGGCCGCCGGTTCGCCGGCCACCAGGTCGACTTCGCCGACCGGGCCGCCGTGGGGGAGTTCGCCGCCCGGCTGGCCGCCGGCCGGCCGGTGGACATCCTGGTCAACAACGCTGGGACGATTCGCCGCGCCCCGGCCGCCGAGCACGGCGACGACGACTGGGACCACGTCCTGGCCGTCAACCTGTCCGCGCAGTTCGTGCTGAGCCGTGAGGTGGGCCGGGGAATGCTCGCCCGGGGCCATGGCAAGGTCATCTTCACCGCCTCCCTGCTGAGCTTCCAGGGCGGCATCACCGTGCCCGGATACGCCGCGGCCAAGTCCGGGATCGCCGGGCTGACCCGGGCCCTGGCCAACGAGTGGGCCGGCCGCGGGGTGAACGTCAACGCCATCGCCCCCGGCTACATCGCCACCGACAACACCCGGGCCCTGCGCGCGGACCCCGGCCGCAACCGGGCCATCGTCGAGCGCATCCCGGCCGGACGATGGGGCCGGCCGGAGGACCTCGGCGGGGCGGTGGTGTTCCTGGCCTCCGCGGCCTCCGACTACGTCAACGGCACCATCATCCCGGTGGACGGCGGGTGGCTCGGCCGGTAGGGCTCGGGCCGGCGCTCCCGCGGGAGCGCCGGCCCGGCACGGTCGCGCGGCGCGGCGGCGGCCGTTCAGGACATGCTGAAGCAGACCATCCAGGTGCCCTCCTCCCGCAGCGCCGGGAAGATGGTGGTTTCGGCCTTCTGGCCGCCGTCCTCGCCGGCGCCGCGTATGGTGACCCTGACGTAGCCCCTGTCGTCGGTGACCTCGGTGGACACGACGTCCCAACTGGTCAGGTGCCAGGTCCCGCCGGAGAGACTGGTCGGCCGGTCCATCCTGTCCAGCAGGGGGGCGTCCCCCCGGCAGCTGCTCTTTCTGAGGCTCGCCAGGTCGTCGTCCTTGAACGCGGTGAGGTACCGGTCGACCACGCCCTCCGGGGAGTTCGCGCGGCTCGGCCCGCTGCCCAGGGTGTAGGCCAGGAGAGCCGCGAGGCACAGC
>JABDRL010000218.1 GCA_013041765.1 Dactylosporangium sp.
GGCCAAGGCAGCCCGGGCCGACGCCGCCGAGGCGGGCGGGGACGATCCTCCGGCGTCCGCGCCGGATTCCGATAGTGGTGTCACCGCACGGGAGGTCTTCGAGGGCGAGCGCGAGTGGGTGCTGCGGTTCCTGCGGGGCGGTGCCGCCGCGGCTCCCGGCCTGCACACCGACGGGCGGTGGGTCTGGTTCTCCAACCTGGCCGACGCGCTGGAGCGCTCCGGGATCGCCCCGGAACTGGAATTCCTGTACTACATCCGCACCCACCGGTACGCCTTGCCTCCCGAGATCGCCCCCGAGGTGTTGGGGCGGGCCGCACGGCTGGCCGGCAGCGGGTGGGCGGAGGGGCAGGACGAGCGTCCGAGGGAGGCGTCCCTGCCGGGTCAGCCCCCACGCCCGACCCGCCAGGAGCGGCTGCTGGCGCTGTCGGCCTGGCACCGGGAATGGGAGCAGAAGCACGCCGACAGCACACCCCTGCGGGCTGAGGAGCATCCGGAGGATTCTGACTACTACCTCCACCACGTGGACATGGACGCCAGTCCCGAGGCGCAGTGGGAGTTCACCCGCCGCGCCCGGGAGATCATGGGGCTGGATCCCGAGACCGGCCGGCTGCTCGATGACTGACGAAGGATCTACCATGAGCGACATCGAAACCCTCGCCATCCTGCCGTCCGGGCTGGCGTTCGTCGACCAGACCTATGCCTGCGCCGTGCGCGGCCGGGAGAACGACCCGCCGAGGATCCTGCTCGACGTCATCGACGTGCACCAGGATTCGGCCACCGAGCAGTGGCTGTCGCTGGGCGACACCGTCGACGTCAGCGGGCACACCTGGCGGTTCGCCGACATCCGCTACGGCAACGGCTACGGCCAGTGGCAGGTGACCCTGCGGCGGGTGCCGCAGGGCTCGCCACCGTTCGTCCCGTCCCCGCCGACCGCCGAGCAGGTCTGGCAGACGGTCGAGTTGCAGCCCTTCGGCGAGCTGGCCGAGGCCCAGCTCGCCGAGTTGGAGCACGACCTGGGCCGGGCGCTGCCTCCCAGGTACCGGCAGTGGCTGGCCGAGACCAACGGTGCGGCCCCCGCGACGGAGGTCTGGATCAAGGACAGCTACTTCACCCTGTTCCCGTTCCAGCCGCTGCTGGGCCTGCATCCGGACACCCGGCACCAGGACCTGCGCTTCGGCGAGGAGCGTCGCCAGGTCTGGCTCCCGGACAGCTTCATCGTCATCGCCGTGGCCACCGGCGGCCTGCTGGTGGTCGGCACCAGCGCCGCCTGGTACGACTCGATCCTGCTGCTGCCGGACCTGGCCTGCCAGGGGGCCGATGCCTACGGCCGGCTAGGTTATGCCACCCGGGGCGAGTACGTCGCCACCAAGCTCATCCCGCTGTCCAGCGGCATCCGTTCGTTCTGCTTCGACCTGCAACCGGCGCCAGAGCTGCCCCCGGCGCGGCTCGCCCCGGCCACCGATGGTGGGGCCGGGGCTGGTGGGGCCGGAAAGACCCCGCCGCGATGACCGGCTCGCCGCTGGCGCAGATCCTAGCCGCGGTAGGCCAGCAGGACCTTGCGGTATCCCCCGGTGACGGCCTCCAGCCGCATCCTGCGGAACTGCCCGGGGTCGGCGGCGTAGACGGCCTTGCCCCGGTCGGAGGTCAGCGTCTCGGACGGCACGGCGTCCGCCCCGTCCGGCACGAACTTCAGCACCTCGTCCATGGCCGCCACCGCGGCGCTGATCGCGTCGGTGGCATCGACGACGGCATCGGGCGGACAGTTGGCCGGATCGCCGGGCACCAGCTGGGCGAGGTTCCGGGCCAGTGCGAGAAACTGACCTGGATCGATGATCTGGGAAGGCTCCGGCCCACCGAAGGCCGGTGGAGGGGGTTCGTCCCCGGAAACCACGAATTCGAACTCCCGGGTGGTGTCGCACCGGGGGCAGGCCCCGGAGAAGGCCGAGATCAGCTGACCGTCGAGGTCGGCCGAGTAGTGGTCGGTCCATTCGAAGCCTTCGGCGCCACAGCCACCGCACGGCTGAAGGTCCATGTAGAGCTGACGTTCTTCTGCGGATCGCGAAACAAGCACGGCGCTCACGATACGTCAACCAGGGAAGCAGAGTCATGACCCAAACCGCACCTCAGGACGCGCCGCTGGTGTTCCCCGTCGGCCAGTTCTTCGGCACGTTCCACACCAACCTCGAAACGGTCGAGCGTCGCCACAATATCCGGCTGGGCGGCGAGATCCGGGAACTCGACGACCAGCACTTCTCCGTGTGGGCGGTGCTGCACGGCGTGCCGGACCAGCTGGAACGGCGTCCCTGGAGCAGCCAGACGGTCGTCGAGGCCCTCCTGGACATTCAGCGCGATGCCGTCGCCCAGGTGACGGCTGCCGTGGAGGCCGCCGACGTCCAGCCTTCCGTGGTTGAGGCGGCTGCCACCGCGACGATGGATGCCGCCGACGCAGCCCGGATCATCACGGAGCTGATCGCTGACGGTCTGGCCGCCGAATTCGTGCCGGAGGGTGCGGCCGCGCTGGAGTTCGCCAGGACCCACCGGATCGGCGCCCGCATGCTCGGCCTCGGGAACACCGCCGAAGAGCCATGGCACTACAGCATCGGCTTCTTCGACCAGCCGATCATCACGGTGACCAGGATGGTCTACAACCTGTGGGAGTGGGCGGCGACGGCGGACACCCTGTGGTCGGCCTGCGATTCCCTGGCCGAGCAGGAGCGGGAGGCCGGCGGCGACGAACCGGACCTGACCGATCCCGTCCGCCTGCTGGGCGGGTTCCTCCGCACCATCCACCATCTGCTGTCCGTCAGCGTCGTCTACCTCGAACCGCGCCGTTGAGCGCCCTGCCGTGTCGCACCCCGCAGAAGGGCCAGCCGAACCGATGACCACCAGTACCGAGCCATTGATCTTCCCTGTCGGGCACTACACCGGCGCCTTCCACCCGACGGTCGGCGCCCCCGTGCGCTACCACTCGCTGCGGATCGGCGAGCTGGGCATCACCCTCGACGACGAGCAGGCTCTCGGGGTCTGGGCCGCGGCCCACCGACCCCTTGACCGGCCGGACCAGCCGTGGACACGGACCGCGGTCGCCAACATCGCCAGGACCCTGATGGGCATCGCCGATCCAGAATCGATCATGGACGAGTTCTTCGAGACCGGGGTGCTGGTCGAGGTCGAGCCGGGCACCCAGGACGCGATCGGGTTCGCCAGGGCGCATCGGGTCGAGCCGCTGATGATCGGCCTGGGAAACACTCCGGATCATCCGCTGACCTGCGGGATAGGATTCCTGGGCGCCGCTCCGGTCGTGACGGTTCCCACGCTGGTGTTCGACATCCTGCAATGGGGCAGCCTGGCCAACAGCCTCTGGGACGTCTGCGCGGCCTTCGCGACCGCCGGGGCGCAGGGCGGGGTCAGCAACACCGACGAGCACAACCCCGAGTACGTGCTGACGACCTTCCTGACGTCGCTGTACACGCTGCTCGGCCCCAACGCCGCGTACATCGACGAGGCCCGGGGACTCTAGCGCCGTATTTTCTGGTAGCTGGAGCAACGGTGTTCTACGGCGTACTGATGGGTAGCCTTCACTCCGGAGGGTCGGGCTCGATCTCCCGAGGTGGTCGGCCGGATGCCAGGTCGACCACCCGGCCGTGCTGGCTGGTCGCGGCCAGGGTCGCCGCGAACAGCAGCACCTGGTGCAGCAGGTACATGGAGACCAGCAACCCGACGGTTCCGGCGGCGACCTGGTAGGCCGGGTTGTGCTCCATCCTGGTGATGTAGAACTTGCCGAGCGTCTTGAGCAGCCCGAACCCCCCGGCGAAGAGCAGGGCCGAGGGCAGCAGCCGGCGCATGGTCATCCGCAGCCGGGGCACCCCGGCGAGCAGCGCCGAGCCGAGGATCACGTCGACCAACCCGGCGACGAGCACGTTCGAGCCCCGCAGGATGACGCGGAGGGGTGATTCCTCGGCCTCACCGATCAGCCGAAGCAGCAGATCCTGGACCCCAGAGAAGATCGAGACCGATGTCAGCAGGAGCAGGGCCAGGCCGACCAGCACCCCGAGATCGATCAGCCAGCGGATGATGGGGTTGCCCGGCTGCTGGTCGAGCCGCCACAGCGCCCGCTGGGAGGAGCGGAGGTTGTCGACCCAGGCCACGCCGGCGATGACCAGCCCGACCAGGGCGACGATCCCGAGCCGGCCGCCGCTGGCGATGAGTTCCTCGGTCTCCAGCTGGGGCAGGTTCGCCCGCAGGTAGTCGGTGACCGACTTGACGACCAGGGCGTTGTCCTGGAAAACCTGCCCGAGCACGGCGAACCCGATGACGACCATGGCCAGGATCGCGAAGAAACCGTAGTAGGCCATGGCCGCGGCGAAGCGGCCCCCGTCGAGGGCGTCGTAGCGCACCACCGCCCGCCAGAGGTGGTCGGCGAAGGGAAACCGGCTCCGGATGGAGCGCTGCACTCGTTGCAGGCGGGCGACCGATCGATCCAGGAACGTCCACACCGTTGGGTCCTCTGGTCCTATCGTCGCCGCTGGCTGGACAGCCCGTCGCGCGGTCCGCCCAGCTTGTACACCCGTTGCTCGCGCCAGTGGCCCTCCGGGGTGTGCTCGAAGAGCGTGAACCCGGTGACCTCGAACTCCGCCTGGAAACCGGCGAGGTCGGCGAACACGGCGTCGAGCTGGTCGGGGGCGACATCGTGGGCGACGGTGACGTGGGGGTGGTAGGGGAACCGCTGGGAGCGCAGGGTCACCGGGGCCGTCAGCACGGCGCGGTGCAGCCGCTCGCAGTTGCTGATCCCCTTGGCAACCGCGACGAACACCACCTGGGTCACCGGCCGGAAGGTTCCCGTCCCGCGCAGCAGCAGCCAGAACGGCTCGTGCCGCTCGGCGACGGCCAGCAGGTGCCGGTCGATCACCGGTATCTCGGTGCTGTCCACGTCCGTCGGTCCCAGCAGAGTCAGGTGGGCCGGCAGGTGGGCCGCCTCGGGATCACCCGCCGCGGCGCGGCGCATGGTGAGGAGTTCCCGCCACGGGGAGGGAATGTCAATCGCGATGCCGACAGTGGTTCGGCCGGAGGCGTCCACGAGACCGGTCCGCTGTCAGCGACTGCGGGTCGGGGGCAGGAAGCCGATCTGATCGTGCACCCGTCGCAGGGTCTCCTGCGCGACCGTCCCGGCCTTCTCCGCCCCGATGGCCAGCAGCCTGTCCAGCTCGGCCGGGTCGTCGAGGTAGGCAGCCGTGCGTTGCTGGATCGGTCGGACGCACTCCACGATGACCTCGGCGACCTCCTTCTTGAGATCGCCGTAGCCGCGCCCGGCGAAGTCCGCGACCAGGTCGTCGATGGACCGGCCGGACAGGGCCGCATGGATGGTCAGCAGGTTCGAGACCCCCGGCTTCGCGTCCGGATCAAAAATGATCTCCCTACCGGTATCCGTCACCGCAGACTTGATCTTCTTGGTGATCCGGGCCGGGTCCTCCAGCAACTCGACCAGGCCGCTGGCGGTCGACGCCGACTTGGACATCTTGGCCCCCGGTTGCTGGAGGTCCGTGATCTTCGCGGTGTCCCGGACGATGTGGGCCTCGGGCACGGTGAAGAGCCTGCCGAAGGTGGCGTTGAACCGCTGGGCCAGGTCCCTGGACAGTTCCAGGTGCTGGCGCTGGTCCTCTCCCACCGGCACGGCGTTGGCCTGGTAGAGCAGGATGTCGGCCGCTTGGAGAACGGGATAGGTGAACAGGCCGACGCTGGCGCGCTCCGAGCCCTGCTTGGCGGACTTGTCCTTGAACTGGGTCATCCGCCCGGCCTCGCCGAAGCCGGTGATGCACCCCAGCACCCAGGCCAGCTGCGCGTGCTCGGGCCGGTGACTCTGCACGAACAGGGTGCACCGCTCCGGGTCCAGACCGGCGGCCAGCAGCTGGGCCGCGCTGGTCCTCGTCCGCCTGCGCAGGACCTCGGGATCGTGCCCCGCGGTGATGGCGTGCAGGTCCACGACGCAGTAGAACGCGTCGTGCGTGTCCTGCATGGCAACCCAGTTCCGCACCGCCCCGAGGTAGTTGCCCAGATGGAACGAGTCTGCGGTCGGCTGGATACCGGAGAGGACACGAGGACGATCCAAGGACATGCTGGCCATTGTGACAGCATGGCCGCTCCGCCCGCCGCCGACCGGTGTGTTTCGATGGTGCACGTGAGACTCCTCGTCACCGGCGGAGCCGGGTACATCGGCAGTGTGGTCACAACCCTGCTCCTCGACGCTGGCCACGAGGTCGTCGTGCTGGACGATCTGACGACCGGGCACGCCGACGCGGTGCCGAAGCGAGCGACGCTGGTCGAGGGGCGGGTCCACGACGCCGTCGGGGCGGTGCTGACGCCCGAAGCCGGTTTCGACGGGGTGCTGCACTTCGCCGCCTACATCGCCGCTGGCGAGAGCGTGCAACGCCCGGAGAAGTACTGGGAGAACAACACCATCGGCTCACTGCGGATGCTGGATGCCGCCGCCGCAGCGGGGGTGGGCCGGATCGTGTTCTCCTCCACGGCCAACGTCTACGGCGATCCCGACGAGGTGCCAATTCCGGAGACGGCGACCACCCGACCGCCCAACCCGTACGCCGGGTCGAAGCTCGCCGTCGACCACGCCCTGGACGGCTATGCCAGCGCGCACGGCATGGCGGCCGTCAGCCTGCGGTACTTCAACGTCGCCGGCGCTCACTTCTGCGCCGATGGCACGGCGGTCGGTGAGCGCCATGATCCGGAGACACATCTCATTCCGATCGCCCTGAGCGTTGCCGCCGGCCAGCAGGAGCGGCTGTCGCTGTTCGGGGACGACTACCCGACCCGCGACGGCACCTGCGTGCGGGACTACATCCATGTCTCGGACCTGGCCGCGGCACACCTGCTCGCGCTGGATGCCATGGAGCTCGGCCGGCACGAGGTCTACAACCTGGGCAACGGCAGCGGATTCTCCAACCGCGAGGTCGTCGACGTCGTCCGGGAGGTCACCGGGCGTCCATTGCCGGTCGAGGTGGCTGGCCGGCGACCCGGCGACCCGGCCGAGCTGGTGGCATCGTCGGAGAAGGCCCGCCGGCAGCTGGGCTGGGTGCCGGCCAAGCCGGCCCTGCCGGAGATCGTCTCCGATGCATGGACGTTCTTCCAGCATCACTCTGTCGCAGGATAAACAACGCATTATCAGACCTACTGCACCTAAACTGGCTTTCCGTCCATGCCCAACATGGCGGCCGTGCACCTTCCGGAGCCAGCCCTGATCTCGTGGGGCTCCACGCCCTGACAGGGATCACCTCATGACATCGGCACTGACGGACGCCGCAGCGTCCCGGCCAGCCTCCGGCCCCGCCCGCCCCCGGATCCTGCCGCAACAGCCCGGTCACGGCGAGCCTCTGGGGTCAACGTCGGCCGAGGCGTCGGCAACGGCGTCGGCGGAGGCACGCGGGCACATCGGCCAGCTGACCGGCATCCGCACGGTTGCCGCGGTCTGGGTCCTGCTCTTCCATTTCCGCCATCACCTGACCGCCCAGGTGCCGTTCTTCTGGTCGATGCTGCCCTGGGTCAACGTCGGCTACCTCGGAGTGGACCTGTTCTTCCTCCTCAGTGGATACATCCTGACGTACACCCATATCGAGCGGATGACCCCGTGGAGTCCCCAGGCGGCCGGGGCCTTCCTGTGGCTGCGGCTGGCCCGGATCTGGCCGGTCCTGGTCGTCATGCTGCTGGCATTCGGCACGTACAACGCCGCCTGGATGATTGGCTCCCACGAGGCGGCCCACGACCGCTCCCTCGATCCCGCACGGCTGCTGGCGCACCTGACGCTGGTGCATGCCTGGGGATCGACCGGCCTGGACTGGAACGGTGTCGACTGGTCACTGAGCGCGGAGTGGCTGGCGTACCTGGGGTTCGCCGTCACCGCCGGGGCCCTCGCCAGACTGCGACGCCGTGTGACCTCCCGGGCGCTGGTCGCCTGCGCCAGCGCCGCGATCATGCCGGTGGTTCTGACCGGGCTGGCCCTGGAAGATGGCACCAACCTGATGCTGGCCGCCGACGGCCTGCGGCCCGGCATGGTCCCCGTTCGGGTACTCAGCGAGTTCACCTGCGGGGCGCTGGTCGCCATCCTGGTGCTGCGACGCCTGCCCGCGGCCCGGCTGCCCCACGTCCTGCGGCCGGTTCCGGTCGCGCTCGCCATTCTCGTGGCGATCTGGCTCATCGGCGCCTTCGACCCGCTGCGACGCCCGTTCCTCGACAGAACATGGCTGGTCGACGGGCATCCGATGCTGGGCTCGACGGAAACCGTGCTCGTCGTACCGTTGCTCGCCCTGCTCATCGCCGGGTTGGCCAGCGCCGACCGGGACCCGATCACCCGGCTGCTCGCGAGCCGGCCGATGGTCTGGGGCGGGAGGGTGTCCTTCGCCCTGTACATGTGTCACCTGTTGTGCCTGGATGTCCTGGAGCGCGTCCTGCCCCGCCTTCCCGAGGGCCGGCCGAGAGCGCTGGCCCTGGCCCTCGGGTTGGGCTCATCGGTGCTCCTCGCGTTCCTGCTGTACCGGTACGTCGAGGAGCCCTGCCGGAAGGCCATGCGATCGATGCTCCCGGCGTCCATGCGGCAGCCGCGGGACGCGGAAACCGTCTCCGCACCCCCATCGGTGGGGTGAACACGGGCCGAACACCGAGGCGACGGCCGGTCGCGCCTGCTACCGGGTGATACAACCGACATACCTCTTATTCATGATGTACTTCGACGATACGTAACGTCGAGTTCTATCAACACCTCAAAGGACAGAAGGCACCGTCTATGGTGACGATTCAGCACAAAGTCCTCGTTCCGGCCCAGGCGGCGTCCCCCACCCGGGGAACCGAAACCGGCAGCGAGAACGTGCCCGCCAGGAAATCCCCGAGCCGGCAACTGCTGATCGTCGGACCACTGATCGCGATCGCCTGGTCACTGTCGCTGGCGGCATACCTGACCCACACCGCCGTGCTCCTCCCCCTCCTGCTCCTGGTGGCCACCGCCAGCGTGGTGCGGGGCGGCAGCACGCTGCTCGACCGTCTCATGCTCGCGGCGGCGCTGCTGCTCGGCGCCACGGCGGCCGGCGGCCTGGTCCTGGCCGTATGGCCCTGGGGGCTGCACCCCGTCGCCGTCGCTGGCTCCGCACTGACCGGATTGATCGTGCTGGCGGCTCTGGCGGGGCGCCGTCCATCGCTGCCCAGGCCGGGTTCGGTCGACGTGCTGTCGATCGGCGCGACCGCCGGCGCGGCGGCCTTCATCGCGTGGCCGCTGCTGCGATCCAGCCCGACCCACCGGCTGAGCGTCCTCGCCGGAGGCGAGGACCTCGGCAGGCACATCGCCGTCTTCGACGCCATCCGGCACACCGGCGGCTACCTGTTCCAGCACTGGCAGGCGGCGCTCGGCGAGGTCTACGAAGGGATGATCACCTATCCGCAGGGATCGCACCTGCTCGTCGCGCTGCTCGACGGGTTCCTGCGGTCCTCGGCCACCGAGTTCGGCACCGCCATGAACGCGGCAGACCACTACATGGGGTTCGTCGTCGGCCAGTACGCCTTCATGACCCTCACGATGATCTGGGCGGCCCAGTGGCTGGCCGCGAGCGCGCTGACCCTGGCCCGACGCATTCCCCTGATCGCGTTCGTCACGGCGGTCTGCCTGGCCACGGAACTCATGACGCTCGTGACCTTCGGGTATCCCAGCGAGTCCATGGGCATCGCCGAGATTGTCCTGCTGGTGGCGATACTCGCCCGCCCGTGCGCGCGAAGGACTCAGCAACTTCTGATCGTCGCGAGCCTGCTGGTCGCCATCGGCTTCACCTACTACCTCTTCCTCCCCCCGGCCGGCCTTGCCGTGCTGGGCTGGCTGCTGCTGCGGCGACGCGACCATCGCCGGCATTGGCGGCGCGTTGCGGCGATCGGGCTGTGCACCACGGCCCTGGCCAGCTTCCCGCTGGTGCTCGGCATGACCGTCGGCGCGCAGGGCGGCGCGCTGTGGGCCCGCGGCGCGCACCGCCCCAGCCGCGAGCAACTGGTCGTACTGGTCTGCGTCATCGCGGTCGGGCTGCTGTCGGCCCGAGGCCTGCGGTCGCGGATCTGGCGCGTCTACGTGTGGTGCGCCCTGGCCTCCGGAACGCTCTTCGCCGGACTACTCGCGGCGCAGAAACTCATCGGCGGCGGCAACAGCAGCGGGTACTACACGAACAAGTCCCTGCACCTGGTCATCGCGGTCCTGACCGTCGGGGTCGGGGCCATCGCGATGGCGCTGCCCCCCGCACGGCGGTCGGCACAGACCGCAACGCGGTGGATGGGGTCACTGCTACGGCTGTCGATGGTCCAGGCTCTGGTGCTGACCCTGGCGATCGCCGGCGGCTTCGGTTTCATCCGCAATGACACGCATTACCAGTCGGCTGGCGACATGACTACCGCGCGGGCCTGGTGGACCGACAAGTACCGCAACGAGGACACCGCCCGCTCGGTCATGTACATGCTGCGCAACTACTCGACGCCGGTGCTGCCGACGGTGGTGTTCACCGACCAGCCGTACGGCACCTACTCCAAGACACTCTTCCTTTCGCTGCTCCAGCGCACCTCGGGGCAGGTCGCGCCGGCCCAGTACCTGCGGATGCCGCTCGACTCCCCGGCACGCCTGGAGCGCGGGGTGCTGGCGATCGGCCGGCCGATGCGCATCATCGCAGAGTCGCAGCAGACCTATGAGGAGGCCATGCAGCTGAAGCTGCGGCACCCGGAGCTGTCCATCGAGGTGGTGCTGTCAGGCGTCTAGCGGGGCGCCGGTGCCACCACCGCCGGTGTCGCCGCCACCGATGCCGCAGGCTCTCAGCCCGACCAGCAGGCGCGCCACCAGGTCCTTGCGACAGATCAGCAGGTCGGGGACGGTCGGATCGGGCTGGTTGTACCGAAGCCCCGCCCCGTCCAGTCGCGAGGCGTGCAGCCCCGTCGCGATGGCGACGGCGACCGGAGCCGCAAAATCCCACTCATGCAAGACCCCGACGTGCACGTACGCATCAACGTCCCCGTCGATCACGGCGGCGGCCTTGACCCCGGCCGAGCCCGTCGGGACGAAGATTGCTCCACCCAGGGCCGCGGACAGCTCTCCGAGAAACGCGGGTGGCCGAGTGCGGCTGACGGCGATGCGGATCGACCCGTCGTCGTTGATCGGCGGATAGGGGGGAGGGGTCTCCGTCGCGAGGACCCGGTGCCGGGCCGGCAGCCCCACCGCCCCGGCGACCAGCCGGCCGTGGGCCCACAGGCCGATGTGCACGGCCCAGTCGACCCGGTTGGGTTCGGCGAACTCCGTCGTACCGTCCAGCGGGTCAACAATCCACACCCGCTCGGAGCTCAGGCGGCCCGGATCGTCCGCACCCTCCTCGGACAGCACCGCGTCGGAGGGGCGCCACCGGACCAGCTCATCCATGATCAGCTCGTGGGAACCGGCGTCCCCGGCATCCCGCAGGGCCGGAGGATCGGCGTAGCCGATCCGGGCACGTAACGCCAGCAGCCGCTGGCCCGACCGCCAGGCCAGCCACCGGGCCAGGCCGTGGTCGGTGGCTGGAGGAACCGTTGATGCCATGTGCACGACCTCCTGCACGCGCGGCGGCCCGCGTGGGCGCCAGGGCGGTGACCAAACAGGTTACGTACCGTGGTAGGCGTTCTGGGTCCATTCGACGCCACGGTCGACAACCGCCTGCACCGCGTCCGCGCAGCGATCGACCAGGTAGTCCAGCTCTTTGCGCTCCACGGTTGAGAAACCCGTCAGCACGTAATCGGCGGGGTCCATCCGCCCCGGCGGACGGCCGATGCCGAACCGGACGCGAACGTACTCCTTGCTGGCCAGCGACCGGGAGATCGACCGCAGGCCGTTGTGGCCGCCCTCCCCACCGCCGCATTTGACGCGCAAGCCGGTGTACGGAATATCGAGCTCATCGTGAATAGCGACAATGCGCCCAATCGGCACTTTATAGAACTGGGCCAGACCAGCGACCGGACCACCCGAAAGATTCATATAGGTCATCGGCTTGGCGATCACGACCCTCGGCCCACCGATGCCGAGGCGGCCCTCACCGACCTCGGCCGCCGCCCGCCGGTGCCGGCCGAGACGCACCCCGAGCCGACCGGCGACCACGTCGGCGACCAGAAAACCGACATTGTGGCGGTGCCGGCTGTACTCCGGACCGGGGTTGCCCAGCCCCACCACCAGCCACGGCGCGCTGTCCTCAGTGGTCACCGATCTCCCTGTCGGCCGTTCACCCCGATAGATCGCCGAGAAGCGGCCCGCATTCCCGCAAGCCGCCCCTGGCCAATGCTTTCAGCACGGCTGACCGCAACGCCGCTGCCGGCGTCACACGTCATACGTCACACGTCGATGACTTCACTGTCGATCTCGTCAACCGGGCTCTCCCCAGCCATCTGGGCCGCGGTCGGGGCCGCGTGCACGATGGCGATGGAGACTCCGGGATCGGTCGCCAAGGCGATGCCGCTGGGCAGCGCGACGTCGGCAGCCGTGACCTGGGATCCGGCTTCCAGCCCCGCGATGGACACCTCAAGACGATCCGGCAAGCGGGTCGGGTCGGCAAGCACCGGAAGCGTCGCCCGCTCATGCGTCACCAGCGTGCCCCCAGCGGCCTCCCCGACGAGTTGCACCCGCACCTCGACCATGATCCGCTCGCCGCGACGAACGATCAAAAGGTCGACGTGCTCGAACGTATCCTTGATCGGATCACGCTGAATAGCCTTGGGCAGCGCGAGGGCCGTGGAGCCGTCGCTGATTTCGATGTTGAACACCTGGGTCATCCCGCCATGACGAATCGCGGCTGCGAGTTCGCGTGCTGGGAGTGCGATGTGGCGGGGCTTCTCGCCGTGGCCGTACAGCACGGCGGGCACCTTGCCGGCCCGGCGGGTACGGCGTGCCCCACCTTTGCCGAACTCCATCCGGAGTTCGGCGCTGATCTTTACCTCGGACACGGTGGATCCTTCTGAAAGACGGTCTGTCGCGAATACACTGGCGGCGGTGCTCGGAAGAGGAGGCGTACGGGCACAGTCCCGAAGCACCGCGTCGATCGCGGCACCCGGCTGGTCTTCCGTGACGAGGCACGAGACCCACAAAGCGCCCTCTCCGTGGCAACCGCACCAGCGTACCCGAGACCGGTCAGCGCGCCGCGCGCGGTCCCGCGATGCGCCGCTCCGCCCGTCAATCGCGGGGTGCAAGGCCAGAAAACATCGGCATGCAATATCGGAAGCCCAGCTGCCGTCCGGTAGGGCCGCACAGGCCACTCAGGGATGTGGGCAGACCGCTCAGGACTCCGGGGGCACCGGCGGCGATGCCTCGGGCGGGACATAGGGAGGAACCGCTGCCGCGCCCCGGTAGGGCGGCGGAGGACCGCCGGAAACCGGTCGCCCTTGCCCAGGGCCTTGCCCAGGGGCGGAAGCCGGCGGCGTGGGCTGGGGAGGCGGCGTGGGCGTGTATGGGGGCACGGGGCCAGCAGGACGGGGCCCGCCGTACGGCGGTGGCCAGGGACGCGCGGGCTGCGGCTGCGGGTAGGGC
>JABDRL010000021.1 GCA_013041765.1 Dactylosporangium sp.
TCCGGCGAACCGGCTTGGCGTCCAGATCCTCGGGTGGGGTGGGCTGGTTGGGCATGGTGCTGCTCTCTTCTCGTCCCCGCCCTGGGAGGGTATCCCCTGGTCAGCGAGCTGTCTCACCTCACTCTGCAAGGGAGGGGTTGCGGCACCGTATCCAGGGCTCATACTCGCGTTGTTTGCCGCAGCCCTAGCGGTGCTGGTCGCAGCCACGTTCATGGCGCTCGAAGCGTCCTCTGGAGTACCCGGAGACGAGTGTCTACTGAACGCCGAAGACCTGCAAGCCTGGACAGAACGGGAAACACTCGCCGTCTACCGCAGGATCACAAGCGCCCGGTGGCTGACCATCACCGGCATCTGCGCGATCGCCCTAGGATGTGGTACCGCCTGGCTCGCGCCATCCAAGCCACCGGACGCGCCACTGGTTAGGGTCGACTCGCCCGCTGGCCCCATATGCGGCCGCATGACCCAGGTCGGCGGCGGCGTGCTCCGCATCGAGACAACTGGCCACGGTGTCACCACTTACCACATCGCGCCCCTGAACGCTATGATTCAGGTCAATGTTGTGACAAAGTGTTGATGCCCAGCGCCAGTGCCTGAGCCCGACGAGCTGAGGTTTCTGCGCCAGAAGATGCGCATGATCCACTAAGTCGGCATTTTCCTCATCTGCCTCGGAAATGGATGTTGGCAGGGCAAGCGGGAAAGACTAATTCGCACCCTCGCCGGCAGGATTGACATCGCCGCAAACCCATGAACTTCGATCAGATAGATCAAGTACAACATCCGATTCTCGGCATGTGCGGAAGTCGTAAGTCAAGATGGTATTTGTCTGTGCCTACTCGTCGTGACTGTCGGTCCGGGCGTATCGCGGCGTGAGGTGGGCGGTGGGTCGATGGTGCATCGCCGACGTTGACCGGCGGAAGCCTGTCGTGGGGCCGCCCGCTGGCGCGGCCGAGTGCCTTTGACGGACGAGGGTAACTGGTCTCCGGGGTGGGGGAGATGCTCCGGGGGTAGCCGTGCCGTGGGGAGTTAGGCGGGCGATGGCGCTTCCGGCCGTGGGCTGTCTCGTGCTGCAGGAGACGGTGGCCGCCGGTACCGGCACATCCGACTGCTGCGAATCTGCGAGCGCACCGTGCTGCCCGGTCTGCTGCAGAACCCTGGTTACTCCGACGCGAGTATGGGCAGCGGGCGGCGCTGATGGGGTTGCCCGACGATGCCGAGTCAGCCACGGCCGCCCGGTTGGCCAGCCCGCAGGTGCTGCGCAGCGGCCTGCGGCGGTTCGTATTCGTCGTGGAGGAATAGGCGCTGCGGACCCGATTCGGTGACCCGGGCGTCATGGTCGAGCAGTTTGACCATCTGTTGAGCCTGTTGTCCCTGCCCCGGGTGGGTGTCGGGATCGTCCCGGCGATGGCCGAGTGGGCCTTCGTTTCCCAGGTCCCGTTCTGGGCCTGGGACGACGACAAGGTCACTCTGAAAACGATCTCGACCGAGGCGGAGGCCACCCGCCGGGACGAGGCGGCCCTCTACACTGCGGCGTTCGATCTCATCCGGCAGTCCGCCGTGTACGGCGGTCAGGTCAGAGCGCTGATGACGGCGATCAGGGACGAGTTCCAGCGCCTGGGTACGGGTGGCGGCTGACCGGAACCGGCGGCCCGCCCGAATCTCGGCTTCCGCTGCGACATCCCGCAACAGTCGCGTGCCTCGAGGCCCGTTGACCGTAGCGTCCCTCGCGCTATAGACCCCGGGATCTGCCCGCCAACGACCGTGCGCCAGGCTGGAAGCCAGCGGACCGGGAGCGAGGGCTGACCGGACGGGCAGGAAGGGCGGAGACAGTGGCCGAAGAGGTCGAGGTCAAGTACCACGTCACGGATTCGGCCGCGCTGGACCAGGCGCTCGCGGCACGAGACATCGTCCTGTCGCCCCCGAGCTACCAGGATGATCAGGCGTACGCTCCCTCGACCTGGACGGTTGGCGAGTCGCGGATCGGGATCACCTTCGTTCGGCTGCGGACCCAGCATGGGCGGTGTGTGTTCACCACGAAAACCCCGGTCGACAACGTGCTGGCCTGCGTGGAGCACGAGACGGTCGTGGCCGACCGTGAGCAGATGCATCATGCGATCCTCGCCATGGGGTACGTGCCGACCGTGCGGGTCGCCAAGCATCGCCGCACCGCCCAGGCGGGGCCGTACTCGCTGTGTGTCGACGAGGTTGAGGGCGTCGGTGCGTTCATGGAGGTTGAGGTCGTCAACTCCGCCGGCGAGGACATGTGCCGCGTGCAGGCCGAGTTGGCCGGGTGGGTCGGCGGGCTCGGCGCGCCGCTGGTACGAACCGGCGCGACCTACGACGAGCTGGTGCGGGCGTCGAATGCCGCGTCCTGCCGGTGATGCTGCTCCCGTAGCAGGCTCGCGAGGCGACGACGGATCTCGTTGACGGGGACGTCGCCGAATTGCACCCCTACCGAGAAGCCGAACTCGTCGCGGGAGCGCAGCGGCTCATCCTCGCCACAATCGGGCAGATCGACCGCCGCATATCGGCACAGTCGTCGAGGATCGAAGCGACCGGAGGCCACCAGCCGATCCCACTCGCGGGTTCCTGGATACGGCCGGAATTCGAAGGCGCTGACCCGAAACCGCCCCGGCAGCCGATCGGTTAGGTACCACAGCTCCCGGACCAAGCGGGTGGTCGCGTCCAGGTCGGCGACGGTCTCGGTGGGCAGGCCGAGCATGACGTAGCCCTTGACGTTGATACCGCGCTCACACAGTCGCCTCACCACCGTGCGGGTCATGTCTGGATGGACGCGTTTGTCGAGGCGGGCCAGGACGCGCGGGCTGCCGGATTCGATCCCGAGCGCCAGTTCCCGCAGGCCGCCTGCCACCAGCAGGTCGAGCAGCCGGTCGCGGCAGCGGTACAGGACATTGATCCGCCCGGTGGCGTCCCAGACCGCCCAGTCCCCGACCCGCTCGGACCGGAAGCCCTCCATCAGCGTGGTCATGCCTCGACGGCTGCCCAGCAGCAGGTCGTCAACGAACCGGAACGCGGTTACCTGATGGTTGCGGTACAGGTGATGCAGTTCCCCGAGAATGCTGTTGATGTGTCGTATCCGGACCGTGACGTCGGGGTTCGAGCTGACCGCGGCTCCGCAGAAGGAGCAGTCGTACGGGCAGCCCCGCGCTCCTACCAGGTTCGCTTCCAGTCTGCCGTCGGCGGCCCGGTAGGGATCGAAGGCCAGAAACCGCCGGTCGAGATAGGGCAACCGGTTCACGTCCGGCGCCAGGTGGTGAGGTGCCCCGCTCGGGTCGCCGGCCAGGAGGCGACCAGTGGCTGGCTCGCGCCACAGGACCCCTGGTAGCCGCCGTCGGCGCTGGTGGTCGGCGAGGAGTTCGGTCACCCGGGTCTCTGCCTCGCCGAGTACCAGCGCGGTCAGGTGTCGCATCCGCTGGTCTTGCAGGATCTCGGCCGGCATCGCCTTGGCGTGGTGCCCACCGGCCATGAGGCGGATGTCCGGCGACAGCCCGGCCGCGATTCGCGCGGACAGCTCGTAGGTGGGGGACAGAAGGTTCAGGCCGACCCACCGGGGCCGCAGCCCGTTGACGAGGTCCACGACCCGGGCGACGGGCAGGGCGTGGGCCTCGGCGTCGAGCACGCCGACGGCGAGCCCGTGGACTGCGGCATAGGTGGCCAGGTAGCCCATGCCCAGCACCGGCAACGTGAACCCGTGGTTGCGGGCGTGCTGGGCGTAGTCGCGGATCGGGGTGTTGACGAGTACAAGGTCGAGCCGCCGGCTCGGATCGTAGCCGGATATCAGGCCGGCGTCAGGAGTCAGGGGCACGGGATCCTCCCCAGGCGAGGACGAGCAGGGTGAGGTCAGACAGGTGCCGGCCGGTGTGGCGCCGCCAGTACGCGCCGAACATCGGCTCGTCGCCGGGCCAGTCGATGGCCGGCGCGGCGCGGCGGGCCCAGGTCCGCACCGCGAGATCGGCGTAGGGATAGAGCGAGAAGTCGCCGGAGTAGTCGGCCACGGTGGCGCCCGCTGTCCATGGCCCGACCCGTGGTATCCGCTGCAGTTGCGTGACCAACTCGATGGGGGTCAGGTGCTGCCACGAGTCCTGGCAGGCCATCGCCGCCTCGGCGGCGGCCACCAGGGCTCGCGCCTTGAACGCCATCCCGAGGGTCGCGAAGGCCAATGTGGGGAGTTTCGCCACCACCTCAGCGGTGGGGATCAGGTGGCGCGTGCCCCACGGGGTGGGTACCGCCTCGCCGTGTGCTCGGCAGAACCGTTGGTACATCAGCCTGGCCTGGTTCGCGCGGATGACCTGGCGAATGATCGCGGTGGCAAGGGCATCCCAGAGATCGATGTTGCGGACCCGCAGCACGCACCCCAGCGACGCCGCCTCCAAACCCAGTGCCGCGATCGCTCCGGTGACGACGGGGGAAGTGATTCGGTTGATCACCTGCAGTGGTTCGGTGGCCGGCTCGATCCGTACCGCATCTGGGTCCGCAGGGCTCCAGCTGACGATGGTCGGCGTTGCCTTGACGCGCAGCACCCGGACCGCGCCTCCGTCCGAGGTGGTGTCCCAGGCCGGGTGATCGTGCATGAGGGTCGTTGTCACGTCTGTATCCTTTCGTCGTATTGGGGATCAGGCGTGTCTAGCGCATCCGGACCCGACGTGATCTGGCGGGGCGCGCGCTGGCTGGTCAGGTGCCACGCCCGCCGCCGCCCGCCTTGCCCGCGCCTCGGCCGCCTGCGCGGAGCGAATCTGATCAGGCGGGTGCATAGCCGCTCCAGTGATCGAGTCTGAGCCGCACGCGGTGACCATCTCGGCCTCGCGCCAGTGAACCGGCGCCGACCATGTCCAATTCAGCGACTGGTCGGAGTCCTCGGCCAGGTCGTGGGCTGACCACGGTGGTTCCTGGACCGAGTCAGGGTCCGCCTGGAACTTGGCGTTCATTTCCGGGTTCCGCGATGTCGCTGGACTTTGCGGTCCCGTCGGACGTTGTCGACCCAGACTCCGAGGTAGGCGCACCCGGCGACAGCCGCGAGGATGCCTCCGAGGAGAACCGCGCCGTCCATGGTCTTGTCCTCCTTCCGGTGTTGATCTGCCCTGGTCAGGCTGCGGGCTCGTCATTGACGGATTGCGGATCGCGCCACATGGGCCAGAACGAGGCGGTGCAGCTGCCCGGGGCGAAGGGCGCGCCGATGTGCCGATAGCCGTGCCGGGTGTACAGCTCGGCGGCGCGCATCGTAGAAGCCTCCAGATAGGCCGGGCGCGCTTCGCGGTCCAACTGGCGATGCCGGTGCTCCAGCAGCCGGCTGCCCAAGCCGGCGCGCTGCCGGCCTGGTCGGACCGCCAACAGCGCTAGGTGCTCGTGCGGAGGGCCGTCGGGGTGGTTGGCGCGCATCATCGCGTCGAGCTGGGCGAACCGATCGGCGTGTTCTCCACACACGAGGGCGCGTCGCCGCTCGTAGTCGGCGATGGGCGGAACGGTCGGGTCGCCTGCGGGCAGCCACACGGCCACTGTTTCGTTGCCTGGCAGCGTCTCCACCCGGCCGCGGGTCATGGCGTGCTCGACCAGGATCCGGAAGTACCGGGGAAGAACCTCCCACCGGTCGGACAGGCGCGGCACCAGCCACGACACCACCGGCATGGGCTCGAACGCGAACGCGACGACTCGGGACAGCAATCCGGTCAGCTCATGCGATGCCTGGTAGGGCTGGCCTGCTTCGACTTGGGCCGGGTTCATCGGACGCCTTCCAACATCAGCGAATCGGTGGCGTTGGCGCCACGCCCGATCCCGCGCAGCGTCCGGGGTCGACGGCTGGCGAGGACTGCCGCGTAGAGCGTTCCGGCAGCGACGGCCACCAGGTACATGGCCGGCAGCGCCCAATGGGCTGGGCTACTCGGTGCCACGCCGAGGAGGCTGGCGTAGTTGTCGCAGACCAGCAGCAGGCACCCCGTGAGTACCACTGCTGCCAGGCTGGGGGCGATCCGCGTTGCCCAGCGGCTCTCGCCGTGCCGGTCGCGCCAGAAGAACCCGACCACCGCTACCGAGGCTGCGGTCATGAGGATCAGGACCCCGAGGGCTCCGGTGGTGCCCAACCAGAAGAAGAGCCTGGTTAACGGGTCCCAGCCCATCGTGGCGAACCCGACGATGACGACCAGACCGGTGGCGCTCTGCGCCAGTGAGGCAGCGGCTGGGGCGCCGCTGCGCGGGGCGATTCGTCCGAGCCAGCGCGGGAGTACACCGTCTCGCGAAAGGGAGAATACGCACCTGGCGACCGAATTGTGATACGAGACAAGCCCGGCGATGATACTGGTCAGCAGAAGGATATGTCCAATGTCGACCAATAGTGCGCCGCCCAGGTGCGCCGAGGCCGGCACGAGCAGCATGTCCGGGCCGAGTCTCGTCGCGGTTTCGATCACCTGGCTCGGACCGGCCTCGACCGCCATGGCCCAGGATCCGGCGACATAGCACACGACCATGAGCCCCAGCGCGAGATAGGTTGCTACCATGATCGTCTTTCGGGGCTGGCGGGCCTCCTCCGAGTACACCGGGGCGGCTTCGATGCCGACGAAGGCCGTGACCGCGATGGCGATCGCCGCGCCGAGCGTGCCGGAGGTGAACCCGCTTGGATCAAACGCGGCCAGGGACACGTGCCCGCCGGCCGGGTGTGCCAGGTCCACCACGATGATCGCCGCGATCACCAAGAGTTCGACGGCAATGGCGGCCATCAGGAGCCGGGAGCTGACGCCAATGCCCCGGGTACCTAGGACGGCCACCGCCAGCCAAGCCAGCAGTGCCCACAGCCACCAGGGCAGTGCCAGGCCGAGCTCGTCGCCAGCCAAGCCTGCCGCTTGAACGCCGACGATGCCGTAGAGCCCGACTTGAAGCAACGAATAGGCGACCAGTTGTACCGCTGCCGCAGCCGTGGCAGCGCGGGGGCCGATGCCGTGCGAGACGTACGTGTAGAGGCTGCCCGCATTGACCACATATTTGGCCATGCGTACATACCCGACGCACCACACGGCGAGGATGGCGGCCATGCCGAGCAGCGCCAGGCTGATCGGCACCGCTCCGGTCACCGCCCACGCGGTGGTCACGTACGCGCCGACCACCATCAGCGGGGCCGCCGCGTTCAGTGCGAACGACGCCACCGACGACGGACCTAACCGGTCGGCTGCCAGCGTCGAATCAACATCAGCCATCGCCATACGACAGGACCTCCAAATCGAGGAATGGAAAACAGAAAGTGACAGCGGATGTCGGTGATGGCCGCGTGGCCTACCGGCGAGGGGCCACCGCCATGCGATCTGCCCGTTGGTGTACAAGCCCGACCAACTCGGAAGCGTCGGGGTAGGACTGGCGCAGGCTCGTCGACCAGGTCCGGACCTGGTCTCGTGATGGTCGGCGGACCGCGTTGTCGAGTACCCCTGAACCAAGACCCACCGCGTCGACCAGGGCGAACAGCAGCAAATCCGTCCATTGCGGCTGGCTGGCCAGCGCCGTCGTCAGCCTTCCTCGTCGCCAGAACACCCGATTCCGGTCGACTGGGTCGTATCGGCTGCCCCCGCGATGGCGCCCCGCCCGGCAGATCCAGCCGGCGCTCTCCAACTGGTCCGCGACCCGATCCAGGGTCGAGGCGGCCAGGGCCTCGATCCAGCAGGTCAGTTCGGCCTGCTCCGGCTCGCACAGCAACCACCCCAACGTGCGGCGAAGCAGGGCATCCTCGGGAATCGGCTGGGCTGGCCTGACCTCCAGGCGCAGGTTGCCGAGGACGAGGTGTCTGGTCAGCCACAGCTCTACCAGCAGCGCCCCGGCCAGGGCGTAGCTGGCCACCCGGGGCTGGACCCGTAGCTTCCCGGACGCGTCGTCCAGCACAATGAGCATCAGATCGGCGGCCATCGTCGGCGGTTCCTCGCCAAGTGCGCTGGCCTCGACCGGGCTGACCGCGCGCACCGGGCTCGAGGCCAGCGCGCCGTCGTGGTACTGGTCTACGTTCATCCGACCTCCCCGGGGGCTGCCCCGTCATGGGGTCGGAAGGCTGTGGGATGTGTGGTGCTTCGGGTGTGGTCCGTGGCGGCCTGCCCGTCGCCGCTCGCGTCGGCCCACCGGCAGGACAGACAGATCCCGACCTCGGCAGGCAGCGGCAACCTTCCCAACCGCGCCTGGTGGTCTACCGGCGCGGTGCCCGCGTCACGAACCGGTTCGGGGCGGGGCGCGTCCCTGGTCCCGGATCGCGACGCGGGCACCCCAACACCCGGCGGAACGGATATGCCATCACGAACCGTCGGGGAGTCGGCAGCCCTTGTCATACGAGGTGTCATCCCGGAGCCCTCCGGTCTCAGCCACGTGCGGTCAGGCGCTCAGGCGTCTGACCGCGCTGCGAGGAACGTGGGCGGCGGCCTTTTTCGGGCTCGCTGGATATGCCGGCCCAGGCCATGGGGTACCCCCTGGTTGTCACCGATGACTGTGTTGTTCGCCGGTCTGCTGGCGGTGAGGTCCCGACCGGAATGCGACACATATGCTTTCCGGTGTCAGTTGGGGACATCCAGTGACGTTAGGGCTGGGGAACGCGGACCCTGAAGGATGTTGCATGATATTGCTTCAACTGCCGCCCTCGCTGAGGGAAGTAAGGCTGTCGGTAATAATCGTTCGCGCTTCGCGTCCGTACACCGCTGAATTCGCCAGCAGCCCGAATGCCTTGGCGAACGCCGCGATCTCCTTCGGCTGCGTCAACTTGATCTCGGCAGTGACGGTCTCCAGCCGGACCTCACGGGTATCGAGAATCCAGAACCCGTGGACCGGCAGGTACTGGTGACGTGCTCTGGCCGGAATGATCCCCAGGTGAATTCTCGGCAAGCCACACAGAGCGAGCAGTCGATCTAATTGTCCGGCCAGGACTTCTGTCTCGACGATCCCCAGCGTCAGGGCCGCCTGGCACATCACGACATGGAACTTGTGATCCCCCGAGTAGAGAATCCGTTGCCGCTCGAGGCGAGAAGCAACGCCGCCCTCGACGTCTCGCAGGCCGTGGAACTGGGCGAATGTTGTCAGAATCGAGGTCGCGTAGTCAGCGGTCTGTATCAGGCCGGGAATCAGCAGCGGCTCGAAGACCCGGAACATGGTCGTCTCGGCCTCGAACTGAATCGACTCCTCCTGTCGTCGGCGAAGGCCCGACCGAAGCTGCCGTCGCCACTCCAGGAACATGGTGTCGATGGACCGCGCGGTCGCCAGGAGATCTGGCAACTGGTCGTTCGCCCGGCATAGCTCGCACCAGATTTGAAGATCGCTTTCGGAGGCGTTGACCACGCCGTGTTCGATCTTTGAGATCTTCGTGAAGTGCCAACCGGCGGAGGCTGCCAGCGCCCGGCCCGTCAACTGCGCATTGAGCCGCAGGTCGCGCAGGCGCAGACCCAGGAACTCGCGAGCTTGACGGGCCGGATTGGACATCTTCAGGCGCTAGCCAGTCACGTACTGGGCGTAGGGGACCGCCCGAGGCCATGTCTGGTCACGGGCACGGATGCACTGGGCGAGTGCGGCCGGATCGTCCTCGACGGCGAACCCGCCAGCACCGCCGTCGGGCTGGAACAGGCTCCACAGCAGGTGGTTGTCGTCGAACAGCCAGAGATCTTCCAGAGGGAACTCGATTCCGTCCGTCAGCCGGCGCGGAAGGTACCGAAGGTCCTCCCCCGCGTCGATGTTCTGCGGATCGAGCGACCTCGCCCAGCGCTGGTAGCCGCTGGGTGGTTCGTTAACCACCCGGACCCGCTGGATCTGAACCCCGCGGTCCGTCTCCCTGCGCACGAACGACAGCCAGTCTCGCCGCCAGGCGAAATCGTCGGGAATCCCGGCAAGCCATGTGCGTAGCGGCTCCCGCTCCTGTTCGACGTTGTAGGTGTCTCGCAGTTCGAGATGGAAGGCACGTTTCGATCTCTCGAAGTGTCGCTCGAACTCAGACCAGGAAATCGGCCTCATCAAGCTCGATCAACCAACTTTCGCAGGTCTTCCCTGGGCACCTCGACGCAGCTTTCATGATCCGGTATGTCCATCTGTGACAGCACCTCAGCCTCCCGAACCTCCCTGCCGCGTACCAGGTAGTTGCCCTTCTCGTTGACGTATACCACGGGCGGGGCAATCGTAGTCACCTCGCCGGGCAAGCCGTCGTTGGCGAGGTACCCCATCAGTCGCGGGGGTACTTCGACCACCGACTCGCCAGCCGGAAGCCCGAGACCGGATACCAGATCGCCATCGGACATGATCCACCCTTGGACCACATAGGACTCCTGGTCCGTGGCGTACAGCGTAGGACTCTGGCCTCCGGTCGTCGCCTTGCCCAAGAACGTTAACCGCATCTTGGTCGCCTCCTCGCACGTGTTGCACAGTATTGCCTGTCTGACGCCAGGGTTCGCCAGCCTTAGTGCAACGTCAAGCCGTCATCGATGCGTTACGCATTGCCAGCATCACGGCTCGCTGGAGGTACTTCTACAGAGCCCGGAGATTCGGGATGTCAGTCTGGGTCAGTCTGCAGCTGGACCAGCCCAGATGAGGATCAGCCACCCCAGCAGGAGCGCCGGCCCCAGTGGAAAACCTCCGCGATCGTCGTGCTTCCGGCGACGGACGATTGACCAGCCGGCGACAACGATGGCCTGGAGAGCGAAGGCAGCCAGGAGGCCGACCAGGGGGGCCGACCAGTGCCGCCAGCCGAGGGACAGCGCGAGAGCGCCAGCGAGGTTGACGTCGCCCAGCCCGAGTTGCCCGGGAAACGCGAGGGCGATGAGCAACAGCGTCCCCGAGGTGGCGAGCGCCGTGGCCACCGCGACGATCAGTCGACCCGCTGTGCCGGAGACGATCGCGTCGGCGATGAAGCAGGTTCCGCCGGTTGCCCAGAGCAGGGTGGTCAGGGCATGCGGGAGGCGGTGGCAGCGCAGATCGATGATGGCCAGGGTGGTGCCGAGCACGGCGGTGAGCCAGAAGACCGGGACCACAACGAGGTCAGGGCATCGGGCGCAGGCCAGGTTGGCGGTCGCTCCGGCGACCAGACAGGCCGCAAGGATGCCCCAGGGCGGGGCTGGGGCGCCTCGCCACCAGCGCCGGGGGACCCGCAGCTGGCCGTGCTGGGGGGCGGCGAAGGCGAGGGCCGCCGCCGGAATGCTGGCGAGCATCCCGGCGATGCCGGCGAGCGTGCTGACCGCGTCCTCGGTGGTCGTCGCGATCATGTGCTGAAGCTGCGGTCCGCGTTCAGGTCGCGGAGGTCTTGGATGATCCTGGCGTACCCCTCACCGAGACTGGTGAGCCGGTACCGGTCCGCCTCGGGGTCGTGGTGTTTCTCGAGGTAGCGCTGTCCTTCGAGCCATCTGAGGGTTTCGGTGAGCGTGCGCGAGTGCACCGTGTGGTCGGCGTAGAGGGTCACGCGGTGCTGAATTTCGGTGTAGCGGAGTGGATTCTTGTGAAGCGCGCGCAGAATGTGTCTGGCCCATTTGCGGCCAAAGATTTCTTGGATGGTCTCCAGGCCATCGGGCAGAGCGGACACCCCCCGCGCGAACGATTGATCATTTGAGCACCTGATCAAGTGCATGAGCCCATGGTGGCACTTGCCAGCAAATATGTCCGAGACCCGACCATGAAGAAATGAGTAGCCGATTTTCCCGCCAAAATCGAAAAGTTACGAGTCTCCCACTATTGTTACGACTTGCAAATAGTGCGCGTATCGCCCTTTAGAATTGTCGGCGCGAATGGCGTCACAAGCGTACCCGAGGGGTTGCGACGTTTCCTCGGCGCTCCTGGGCCAGCGCCTCCAACCGGTTGAGGTGGGTCATCACCTCGCACACCGGAGCGGTCAGTTCGAATCGCGCCAGCGGGCTTGGGGCGGTGTCCCAGGTGTCCGGGGCGATCGCCGCGACGAGGCGTTCGGCCGCGAGGGACCGCAGCGTGCTGGAGGGTCTGGGGGCCCGAAGTCGCGCGATCTGGCCGTGGGCGGCCTCGCCGTCGCCGGCCGGCCGGTCGAGGAGTTGGAGGATCTCGTAGACGCCTTTGCGACAAGGCAGGGCAAAGATGCGATCGCCGTCGTCGGGCTCGCCCACTGCGGCTCACCTCGTCTCGCGGCCACGAATTGTTGGGAATCGTACCGAGCCATCAATACGTTCAGTTCTGTCAGAAATTTGATATTTTGTCGGTCTGAAATGGAGTGATTCGCATGGTGGGGTACGTGATTCCGGCACGTACGTTGGCCCGCCCAAAGGTACGTGGGGCAAGGTACGTGCGCGAGGTACGTCCGTAGCGAAGCACGCGGAAGCCGTATTTACTCGATCGGGTGACGCCATGGGCGGCTCGTTTTCTCGGTCCCTGGAACGCCGGGCCGGGTGCGATGCGATCGGATACGGGAGGTGCGGCGGTGATTCGACGGGTAGCGATCCTCGGCGTCGTGGTGGCAGTGGCCGGCATCGGCGCGGGATGCGACTCCGGCAGTCCGTCAGGAAAGCCGAGCCGGTCGGCGGCGTCGCCCTCGCCAACCCTGAGCTTGTCCGCGAGCGCCCTCGCCGAGCGGGACGCCCTCGCCGCGTACCGCGGGATGTGGGATGCCTGGGTGGAGGCCGGCAAGACCTCCAACCCGGACGCCCCGACGTTGCGCGCCTACACCAGCGGCGACGCACTCAAGCTGATCGTGAGCGCACTGGCGACCAACCAGCACAACCAGCAGGTCAGCCTCGGGAACGTCGTTCTTGCCCCGAAAGTCTCCGAAGTCAAGCCGCCAGAGGCACCGACGGAGGCGACCGTGAAGGACTGCGTGAACACCGAGAACTGGTTGAACTACCAGGCATCCGGCGGACTGGTCGACAACGTCCCCGGCGGCAAGCGCCTCATGACCGCCACCGTCTCCGCCGCAGATGGAACTTGGAAGGTCTCGGCGTTCCAACTGGGTCGGGTCGGGACATGCTGATGCTTCGACGGTACGTCGTTGTGCTGCTCGCCATCCTGGCCGCGACCTCCCTGGCTCCCGTTCCGGCTCTGGCCGGAGACGGCGCCGGCGGAACCACCTGTTCGAACCCGAGCGCGCCGGAGTGTGACGTCAACGCGGGCACCCCTGGCCAGCCGGGCAACAACACCGGAGGCCAGAACGGCGGTAGCGGTGGCGACCAGGGCGGCAGCAGCGACACGCACTGCGTCTACGAGCCGGCATATCCGTCGGCCGAGACGATCGCCGGGCTGGGGGGCCAGCCCGCTGGTGAGGGTGGCTGGTACTTCAAGTCGTGCTACCAGGACGACGGCATCGAGGTGACCTACCCCGGCCCGAGCTGGATCGCTGATGCTCCGCCGGTGGTTTCTCCCGCCGTGCTTGCGCAACAAGCCCGGTCTCGGTTGCGGCTGCCGTCAGTGGCGATCCGGCTCAATCCGTCGGGTGACCAGCTGGTGAACCTGCCGACCTGGCTCGCGCTGGACGGGAATTCCTGGCAGTCGCGGTCGGCCACGGCCTCCGTTCCCGGGATCTCGGTGACCGCGACGGCCCGGCCGGTCAGGGCGGTGTGGTCGCTGGGCGAGGGTGGCTTGGTGACCTGCACCGGCTCGGGCACGCCCTGGACAGCCGGGACGGATCCGATGGCCGCGTCGCCGGACTGCGGCTATACCTACCGGCGTTCCTCGGCCGGAGCGGCGGGCGCGGCGTTCTCGGTCACGGTAACCGTCACCTGGGAGGTGACCTGGGCCGGAGCCGGGCGGTCCGGCACCATCGCCGGGCTGAACACCACGGGCACCGTTCCGGTGCGGGTGACCGAGTCCCAGGCGGTCATCACCAGCTGACAACGAATCGTTTCACCAGCGCCGGATGGGGAGGATGCCATGGCGCCAGGTTCCGTGCGTCCTGTCGCGGGATTGACGACCACACAACCGACGGCCCCGGTCCGCGCCGGGCGGGGCCCGTGGCGGGCGGCCCGGCGACGACGGCGGATGCCGTTCGTCGCGCTCGGCGGGCTGCTCGTCGTCCTGTGTGTCCTCGGCTATGCCTACGGGGCGGTTCGACTGGGGGACCGGGTGCAGGTTCTCGCGGTGGCTCGGCCGGTGGCCGCCGGGCAGACCTTCGCCGCCGTCGACCTGCGCACGGTCTCGGCCGCCCGGGACGCGAGGGTCCCGCTGATCGCCGAGTCCGAGTCCGCACGGGTGATCGGCCGGACGGCGGTGGTGCCGCTGCTGCCGGGCACCCTGTTGACCTCAGCGCTGGTGGGGGACGCGGCGTTTCCTCCGGCGGGCAAGGTCGCCGCTTCGGTCGCGGTGAAGCCTGGTCAGTACCCGCAGGGTCTGGTGACCGGAGCGCACGTGCTGGCCTACGTCATCTCCAGCACCCCAGCCGCGAACCAACCCGCCCCGGCCGCCACGAACCCGCAGTCGTCGGGCGGCACCGTGACCACGACCGGCAGCCGCCCGATCTCCGCCGTGGTCCTGGAAGTGGATCTCACCGGGGACGGCCAGGGCGCCACCGTCGTCTCCCTGCTCCTCGACGCCGCCGACGCCGGCTGGCTGGCCGGAGCGGGGTCCGGGGGAGTGGTGCTGGTGCAGACCTCGCCCGAGGGGCGCTGATCGCTGTGGCCCTGATCGCGACGATCTACTGCAAGGGAACCGGCGGCTCGACCACGACCGCCCTTGCTCTGGCGGCGATCGCCCCGCCCGCGTGGCGGCCGGTGCTGGTGGAGTGCGACCCGGCCGGCGGGGACCTCATGCGCCGCCACCGGCTGGCATCGGCTCCGAGCCTGGTGGACCTGGCGGCGGCCAGCCGGGGACCCCGACAAGCCTCGGGCGGGATCGAGGTGTTCAACGCCGTCGAGCGGCAGCTGTGGCTGCGCCACCACCCGGTGGACCTGGTGGTCGCCCCGCCCAGCGGAGCGCAGACGAAGGCGGCCCTGGGCGAGCTGACCCGCCCCGGCAACACGACCCTGACCGCCGCGGCGCGCCTCATCCTCGCCGACTGCGGCCGGTGGGAGCCCGGCTCGCCGGTCCGGCCGCTGCTGGCGGCGGCCAACGCGGTGCTCGTGCTGGTTCGGGCCAGGGTTGAGGACCTGGCGCACCTGCACGAGCACCTCGCCGAACTGCTCGGCCTGGTCTCCGGGCGCCTGATCGTGCTCTTGGCCCCAGGCGGGGTGTACCCGCTGAGCGAGGTGGCCAGCGCGATCGCCGGGTACCTCGTCCGGGAGCTGGCCGCCGATCCGGCGGCGGTACGGGTGGCAGGTCCCCTGCCGTCCGACCGCCGCGCCGCCGGGATCCTCGCCGGGGATCTCCTTCCTGGCCGGCGCTGGCGGCGTCTGCCCCTGCTGGTCGCTCTGTCGAGGCTGCTCGACGACTTGGCCCCCGCTTTGACCAGGCCAGTCTCGGCCGTGGCCGCCGACCGGGAGGTGACCCGATGAGTTCGCCATTCGTCCCGTTCCCGCTGACCGCCGCTTCTCGCACGCCGACCAACGGGCACCGGAGCCCCGCCGGGCTCCCGGCCTCAAGCGACGACAGCGAGATCACGGTCGTACGGCAGTTGCGCCGGCAGGTCGCCGAGCGGCTGACCCGCGCCACCCGTGCGCATGAGGAGTCCACTGGCACGCTCATAGCGGGCGAGGACCAGCGGGCGCTCACCCTCCGGCTGATCGCCGAAGCGCTCGACGAGGACGCGGCCCGCAGGATGCGCGCTGGTGAACCCCCGTTGCGTCCGAGCGTGGAGTCGCGGGTCGGTCAGGCCATCGGTAACGCGCTGCTGGGTATGGGCGGGCTCCAACCCTGGTTGGGGCGTGACGACGTGGAGGAACTCCACGCGATCGGCTGTGACCAGGTGACCGTCCGGTTCTCCGACGGCCGCCGGCAGCCGGTCGCCCCCATCGCCGACTCCGACCCGGAGCTGATCGACCTGGTACGGCGGCTGGCCGCTGACGCCGGGCGGGCCGAGGTGGGCGGGGATGGAGGCGAGGAGCGCCGCTGGGATCGGGCCGCGCCGATCCTCAACCTGCAACTGCCCGATGGTTCCCGGCTGCATGCGGTGCTCGCGGTCACCAAGCGGCCGGCGATCTCGATCCGGCGGCACGGCTATCTGAAGGTCACCATGAACGATCTCCTGCGGTTGGGCACCCTCAACCCGCTGCTCCTGGCCCTGCTGGTCGCCGCTGTACGCGCCAGGTTGAACATCCTCATCGCCGGTCGAACCGGAGCTGGCAAGACCACCCTGCTGCGGGCCCTGGCCAGCGGGTTCGACCCGAGTGAGCGGATCGTAACCATCGAGGACACCTACGAGCTGGCTTTGGAGCGGGACCGGGTCGCCCACGGCGAGGTGGTGGCGTTGCAGGCCCGCGACGCCAACATCGAGGGTGAAGGCGCGATCTCGTTGTCTGAGCTGTTTCGGACCGGGTTGCGGATGTCGCCAGACCGGGTGATCGTCGGCGAGGTCCGAGGCCACGAGGTCATCCCGATGCTCAACGCCATGAGCCAGGGCAACGACGGTTCGCTCGGCACCATCCACGCCTCGTCGTCGGCCGGGGTGTTCAAGAAGCTCGCGTTGTACGCCGCGCAGTCCCCAGAACGCCTCGACGCGGCGACCACGAACCTCCTGGTGGCCGAGGCCGTCGATCTGGTCGTGCACCTCGGATTCGCCGACGACCCCGACCAGCCCCGCCGGGTGATCACCTCGGTTCGGGAGGTCACCGGGGCCGACGGACTGCAGGTGGCCTCCAACGAGCTGTTCCGCCCCGACGCTGACGGGCGGGCCATCCCGGGAGCGCCCCTGTCCACCCCGCTGCTGGCGACCCTGGCCCGCAACGGCTTCGACCCGAGGCTGCTCGACATCGCCCGCACGACCCCGGGTGGGGGGTGGCGGGGATGACCCTGACCGTACCGCTGGCGGCGCTGCTGGGGCTCGGTACCGGGCTCGGCCTGGTGCTGGTCGCCCTCGGCCTGATCGGGCGGCAGGACCCGTCTGGGGACCTCGATGTGGAGCCGAGCTGGTCGAGTCGGATCTTGGCCCGTGGGCCGATCGACCGGCGGCGCCTACTGTTCTGTCTGGGGGTCGCCGTGTTCGTGGGCCTGGCGACCCGCTGGCCGGTCGCCGCCGCCCTGTGCGGGAC
>JABDRL010000024.1 GCA_013041765.1 Dactylosporangium sp.
ACAACCCCGACACCACCGACCACAACACCCCGGCAGCGCAGCTCAACTCCGCAGCCTGACCAGCACCACTACCGACAACCCAACTCAAGAGCAAGATCCTGTCTCACTTGACTTGACAGGTTCCGCCTCCACGGCGCGATCAAGGCCGCGTCCAGTGGTGATCTGGCGGAGACGTGCCCACAGCGACTGGGGCCGGGGATTCTGATCTCGACGTATGGGCGGGTCAGTCCAGGGGTGCATGCCCGACGGTTTTCCGGGAGTGGGCCGAAGTCAACGGGCCAGACGCTGACGGGGATCGGTTCTCCACTTTCGCCGTAGCCGTCAACGAGGTGCTCGGCGCCCAGGTGCAGCACGCTGCCGGGTGGGTCTCCGGCGCGGGTGCAGCCGATGCACCATGTTGGACACGGGGTTTCGGTGGATGTGGGCATGGGGGTCTCCGTCCGGGTCGCGGTGGACGAACCGGTGGCCGGTTCGGTCAGCGGGGACTGCGGGGCCGGTGGCCGTTGGCGGGGGTGCCCTCGGCTTTGAGGGCGGCGAGGAGTTCGGTGACGCGGGAGGTACGCAGCGGGTGGCCGTTGCGGCGAAGCCTGGCGGCAAGGGCGTCTCGGCTGATCGTCGTGCCCTCGTCGTGAAGTTCGTCGCCGGCCTTTCGGGCTGCCTCCATCAGGGGTACGAGATCGGCGGGCAGATCAGGCGGAGCCACGATCGGCCGATACCGCTCGGACGCGACGTCGTCAGGGTGGTCGTTCCGGTCTCCCGCCGCATGCTCGACCGCACCGGTGGGATCGGACCCGGATAGATGATCGCCGTCGGTGACGCCAACGCGGACCGGAGGTGATTCGCCGAGACCAGTACCGCTCATCCGGTCGGCGGGTGCGCCCGGCCGATGGGTTGCCGCCGTTGATAGTGCTGGGGTGGTCTCGCGCATGCGCCCGCCGAGTTCGACCAAGCTGATACTGGCAACGATGATCATTCCGTCGACTGATAAAGGTAGTAAATAGGGAACGATCCCTATTTCTCCATATTTCAATGCGACGGCGGCCATGTGGCCGTAGCTGATGAAGGCCGCGATCACGGCGATGGCGAAGGTGGCGGTGATCCGGACGCCACCGAGCAGTTTCCGGTGGATGGGCACCCGGGAGACGAGGTCGACGGTGATGAGCAGCGCCAAGGGTGGCCAGGCGGCGATGGCCTGCGCGATCGGTTCGGTTCGGGCATGTAACACGTTTGCGGTGACCGAGACGGCGACGCCGAGAATCAGGGTGGCGCGGACTGCCCAGCGCAGTCGCCGCAGGCTGGCGGGGGTGATGGCGCTCCCTGCGTTCGCCGAACGTATTGACGTCGGTGTGGTCATCGGCGGCCTCCGACCGGGTTGGGGCGTAGTTGCCGTTCGGCGACGCGGCGGGTGGCCTCGGAGGGTTCGACGTCGCCGAGTTCGAACAGCCGGGCCTCCAGACGGCGCAACGTGCGGCGGACGGCGTCGGGGCGGTGTAGCCGACCCTGGATGCGTATGAGTCGCTGGTACAGCTCCTCGTTGACCGGGTCGAGATCGATCGCGGTTTCCAGGGCTCTGATGGCCTGTTCTGGCTGGTCGAGTTCGGTCAGTTCGGCGATCCGGGCGTAGGCGGCGAGGATCTGGTGCCGGTAGCAGGTGGCGTCGTCGATGGCCCAGGGCCGGTCGTCGCCTTCGGCGAAGTCGCCCTGGTACAGGCCGACCGCGTCCCTCAGCGCGGTCAGGCAGGCGGGGTCGTCGTTGGCGGTATTGGCCCGGTCGAGGGCGGCGAGCATCCTCCACAGGTCCACCGTGACGGTGTCGGCCTCCAAGTGGTACCGGTCGATGCCGCGGTCGAAAATGATGAACTTCGCATCCTTGGCGCCGGTGGCCTTGCGCAGGACGCTGCGGACGGTGCCGACGTCGGTGCGGATGCGCTTGATCGCGGTGTCGGGGCCGAGGCTCGGGTGCAGGTGCGCGGCGAGCTGCTCGGGGCTGCGGCCGGCCGGGTGGGCGGCCAGGACGGCCAGGACCGCGTACGAGCCGGAGCGCATCCCGGTGGTGACGGGCCCGGTGTCGGTGGTCAGGGTGATCGGGCCGAGCACGGTCAGGCGTACCAGGGGCGGGGTGTCGCCGCTGGCGGCAGGGATGATCACCGGCTCGACAGCGGCCGGGTGGCCGGTGGAAGCGGTGGGTGGGTCGTCGACGCTCGTACCAGCCTCGGGGCGGGGCAACGTGGAGGCGATCATGTCGAGCAGGGCGGCGAGGTCGGCGGCGGCCAGGGTGGACAGGCGTCCGATTTCGGCCTGGTCATGGGTTGGGGTGCCGTCGGCGGAGACCTCGATGGTCGGGAATCCGTCCTGGGGGCCGAGCAGGATCGGGTGGAGGTCAAGCGCCCGCCGGTGGGTTCCGACGGCCTGGATACGGGCGGCGTGCCGGGCGGTGGCGTCGATGAGCAGCACGTACGGGGGTTGGGGGTCGTCCAGATCGGGCTCGGCGTTCAGATCGGCGACACACGCGAGATCCAGGGTGTCGAGGATTCTCCGCCGGGTGATCATCTCCTCTTCGGCGTGGGTGATGGCCGCGACCGGGTCTGCCAGGACGAGGAGGCGTTCGCCCTCGAAGGCTGTGCCGTCGAGATCCAGCCCGGCCGGGGCCACTCCGTCTGGCAGCAGACGGGCAAGGGCGCCGATGGTGGTGACGACGATCGGTCGCCGGTCGGGGATGTCCAGAACGGCGGTGGTCAACGCGGCGGCGAGGATGGCTCGGGCGGCGGGTTCGGCGCCGGGGCCGCTCAGGGCCAGCCCAGGGCCGGGGAGGGCGAACAGGCTGATCTCCACGCCGCCGGGATCGAGGCCGACGGGTGCTGCCACCTCGGGCGGATCGGGCATGGTGGTACCAGCGGGCTGGTCGGCGCCGGAGCCGGCCGCCGACGACCGGGAGGCTGCCTGGTAGGCGAGGGCGATCGGGGCGGGGACCGGCGAGGGGCCGGGTTCGGTGCGGATGGGGATCGGGAACTCCGGCCGGGCCTGGCGACGGGCGCGCAGCCGCACCAGCGCGGAGATGATCGCGATGGCGGCGGCCAGGCCGAGACTGATCCAGCCCTCGGTGGGCAGCGTGATGCCCCGGTCTGTGTGATCTTCGAAGTGGTGCGACGGAGCATCGGAGGTGTCCGACGCGGCTGCCGAGGGTGCGCCGCTGCGGGCGGTGGACGGACTGGTCCTCGGCGCCGGTTCCGGTTGGGTGGGGTCGGCCTGAGCCGGAGGCGAGGCGGCCTGGTCGGGATCGCGGGCCGGGAGGGCGAGGACCCAGCCGATGTCGATTTCGTCCGGATCGGTCAGCCGATACCCGCCTGCTTGTGGCTGGCCCCGGTTGAGTTGGTAGATCTCCCGCCATCGGTAGGGGTCGCCGAGTCTCGCTTCGGCGATGTCCCACAGGTTGTCGCCCTTGACGACGTGGTGGATGCCTCCGGGTGCGTCGGCGGCCCAGTCGGGGATGTCGGGGCTGGTGGTGATCGAGACGGTCAGCGCCACTGGAGTGACCCGGGTGGTCGATCGCTGAACCGGGGTCGCGAGGTGATCGGTCAGTGGCTCGGAGACCGGGCGGGCGGGGGCTACGGCGACGGCCGGACGATGCGCGGCGGCGTCCGCTGCTGCCGCTGCCGAGGCGGCCGGTGAGCCGAGGGTGCCTCGGATGCTGTCGGCCAGGATCGCGCCGATGATGGCTCCGATCAGGATGGCCGCCACCGTCCGCATCGGTCCGCGTCGGGCGACGTGCGGGCTGCCGCGACCCGCCCGCTGTTGGCTGACCTCCGCGCACGCTGCGATGACCTCGACGAGGACGTCCCGGACGAACAGCGCCCACAGCAGCCAGCCGCCGGTGGCCAGCACCGCGAAGAGCATGGAGTCGGACCAGGGGCTGGTCAACGCCGATACGAGGTCGGCGACCCTGGGGGCGGCGGTGGGATGGGTCCAGCCCAGCCACCGCAGCGGCCACCCGGCGGTGATGACCAGGAGCCCTGGCACTCCGGCGATGAAGATGGCCAGGGCACCTGCGGCCAGCAGCGCCCGGATCCAGCGGGCGAGGGCTCGTATCATGATCGACCCACCTCTCCTTTGGGACTCAGGCTGCCGGTCCGATGACGCCCTGGACGGCGGTGGCGCTGGCGGTAGCCGAGACGTGCAGGTCGGCCACGCCCACCAGCTGGAGCAGCTGGGTGCTTCTGGTGCGGCGCACGGTGACGGTGACGATCTCGG
>JABDRL010000025.1 GCA_013041765.1 Dactylosporangium sp.
TCCGGCGAACCGGCGGCGTCCGGCGAACCGGCGGCGTCCGGCGAACCGGCGGCCCGCACCAGCTCGGCGGCCCGTTCCAGGAGCGGCCTGTGCCCGCCGAGCGGATCGGCCGGCCAGGTCGCGGTCGGCACGAGGGCCGCCATCGGGTTCTGCGCCTCGGGTCCCGGGTCCGGCACCCACCCGTCGACCTGACCGGCCCCGGCCAGGCAACGGGCATGGATCTCGGCCAGGAACGGCGAGGGCCCGCGCTTCCGCTTGCTGCCGGCCCCCCACCAGTACCCGCTGGCCAGCAGCAACCGGCGGGGTCGGGTGACCGCGACGTAGGCCAGGCGCCGCTCCTCCCGGAGATCGTGTTCTCGCCAGGCGAGGGCGAAGGCCTCGATGGCCCGGACGATGTCCTTCTGGTCGCTGGCTCCGTCGAGGTCCAGCGTGGGCAGGCCCGCCGCGTCCCCCCGCAGCGGGAAGGGCAGCACCCCGATGCCGTTGAGCCAGTGGTCGGCGCCGCTGGTCTGCCCGGGGAACACCCCGCGGGCCAGACCGGCGACCGCCACGACGTCCCACTCCAGCCCCTTGGCCCCGTGCACGGTCAGCACCTGCACGGCACCCTCGACCACGTCGACCTCGCCGGGGGCGAGACCACGCTCGGTGTTCTCCGCCGCGGAGAGGTAGGCGAGGAAGCCGTTGAGCGTCGCCCCCTCGGTCTCCTCGGCGAACCGGGTCGCGACCGCCCCGAACGCGTCGAGATGGCCCCGGGCCAGGCCGGCGTCGCCGGCCTGCGCCGATCGGACGGCCACTTCGACGTCGAGCCCCGTTGTCCGTTCCACGTCGGCGATCAGATCGGTCAGTGACTGGCCGAGTCTGGTGCGCAGGTAGCGCAACTCCTCCCGGAGCGAGACGAAGCGCCGGTGGCCCTCCGGTGAGTACCGCTCGGGTTCGCCGAGATCATCAAGTGCCTCGATCAGCACGGCCTCGTCGAGACGGCTGGCCATCGATGCCGGTTCCCCGGCGCCGTCCCCGTGCCGACCGGCGGCCAGGTCTCTCGCCCTGCGGTGGAGCGCGACCAGGTCACGCGGTCCGATCCGCCATCTGGGGCCGGTCAGCAGTCGCAGCAGGGCTGCGCCCTGGGCCGGGTCCGCCAGCACCCGCAGCACGCTGACGACATCCCGGATCTCCGGCGTGCCCAGCAGGCCACCCAGGCCGACCACCTCGCATGGCAGCCCGTGCGCCCGCAGGGCCGCGACGATTGGCGGGATCTGCGCCCGGGTCCGCACCAGTACCGCCGTCTGCGGACGCTGGTTGACCGGGATGACCGTGGCGGGCGTCTCCGGATGCACCTTGGCGGCCACCCGCCAGGCGTCGAGCAGCCGGCTGGCGATCCATCCGGCCTCGTCCACCGAGGTCTCCAGCAGGGCGCAGCGCACCGGGGTGGCGAACAGCCCCGGCGCGAGCAGATCGGCGGGTGCCAGTTCCGCCACCGCCGGGCCGGACCGGCGCAGCGGGGTGGACAGGGCGTTGGCGACGTCGAGGATCTCCGGCCGGTTGCGCCAGCTCGTCGTCAGCGACCGCACCCGCGCGGCCCGATCGTCGCGACGGCGGAAGCGGGTGGGGAACCGCTCCAGGGTCCCGGCGCTGGCCCCCCGCCACCCGTAGATGGACTGGCAGGGATCGCCGACCGCGGTGACCGGGTGACCGCCTCCGAACAGCGCCGACAGCATGATCACCTGGGCATGGCTGGTGTCCTGGTACTCGTCGAGCAGCACGGCCCGGTACCGGTCGCGCTCGATCGCGCCGACCTCGGGATGGGACCTGGCCACCGTTGCCGCCCGAGCGAGCTGATCGCCGAAGTCCAGGGCCTCCAGCAGCTGCTTGCGTTCGGTGTACGCCCGCACCAGCGGCAGCAGTTGCAGCCGCGCCCGTTGCCGGGTCAGCAGGTCCCGCCCCGGCTTGGTCATCTTGCCGCTCCGGCTCTGGACCTCGGCGAAGAACCGCCCGGTCCACGCCGCGAGATCGGCGGGGGTGCACAGGTGCTCCGCCAGGTCCGCGGCCAGCCGCAGCACCGCGTCGGTCACGGTGGACGGCGCGGAGGTCACCGCCGACATGTCCCCGTCGTAGGCCCGCATCCCCGCGTCGGCCAGCTGCCACGCCATGGCCTCGGTCAGCAGCCGCGCGGTCGGCTCGTACCCGGCCCGTACCCCGTGCTCGCGCAGGACCCGCGCGGCGTACGCGTGGTAGGTGGCGACGGCCGGTTCCCCGGCCCTCAGGTCGGGCCGCCCGAGCACCCGGTCCAGCTGGGACAGGCGTCGGCGGATCCGGTTGCCGAGTTCCCCAGCTGCCTTGCGGGTGAAGGTCAGGCCGAGGATCTGGTCTGGTCGCACGTGACCGTTGGCCACCAGCCAGACCACCCGGGCCGCCATGGTCTCGGTCTTGCCGGAACCGGCACCCGCGACGACCAGCAACGGCTCAACGGGCGCCGCGATCACGGCGGCCTGCTGCGCCGTCGGCACCGGCAGTCGCAGCAGTTTCGCCAGCTGGATCGGGGTATGGCTCATCCCATCACCGGCTGTCCCTGGTCCGCGATCGGGCAGCAGATCCGCACCGGGCAGGTCCGGCACTGGTCGTTGGCGACCGCCTCGAACGTCGCGGCGGCCATGGTGGCGGCGGTGCGCTCGATCAGGGCCTGGGCCCAGGTCGGATCGGCGGCCTCGGCCAGGGGCCGCTGGTTCTGCTCGCGGGCCGCCGCCGCCTGCCCGCCCAGCTGGACGAGCATGGCGCCGCCCGGAACGCGGGACTCGCCGAAGGCTCCGGCCTCGACGGCCGCCTGATACGCGGCCAGCTGGGCGTGCTCGACCAGCTGCGACCCGGTCGGGGCGGTCCGCCCGGTCTTGAGATCGACGACGACCAGCCGCCCCTCGTCGTCGGCCTCCAACCGATCGACCCGACCCCGGATCTCGACCGGGCCCGAGGCGGCGCCCAGGCGCACCAGGAACTCCCGCTCGATGCCAAGCAGCCGCCGGGGGTTGCCGGCCAGCCAGTCCACGAGCTTGTCCAGCATGGCGTCGGTGCGGGCCCGTTCCCGCCCGGTGAGCCATCTGGCCGAGAGTTCGATCGCCTCGAACCGCTCGGCGACGTAGGCGGCCAGGGCCGCCCGATCGGTCCCGGCGTCCGCGGCGAGCATGGCCGCAGCGTGGACGAGATTGCCGATACCCTGCTCAGGGGAGTCCGCCGGGGCTCCACCGTGGCGTTCGAGCAGCCACCGCAGGCTGCACCGCTGGATGCTCTCGACGGTCGAGGGCGTGACGGTCACCGGTTCCTCCGGGCCGGCCAGGGGCCGGGTGTCCGACAGCGGGGCCAGCCCCCACCAGTGGTCGGGGTCCGCGCCCGGCACCCCGGCCGCGGCCAGGTCCGCCAGGACCGTTGCGGCGACGTTCCGTCGCTGGTCCGGGGTGTCGGGGTGGGCCAGGGCCGCGCGCAGCTGCGCCACCAGGGCCGGCAGGGTCAGCTGTCGGGGCGCGGAAGCCCCCGGGCGCTGCTCGGCGGAATCGGCGACGCCCTCCGGCTGGCCCGCCGCAAGACCGCCCCCGGCGCCGGCCAGCTCTCCGAGAAAGCGGCTCGGCGGACCGTCGCTGTCTCCGGCCTCCACCGCGGTGACTATCAGCCGCCGCCGCGCCCGGGTCACCGCGACGTAGAACAGCCGACGCTCCTCGTCCAGCAGGGCCGACAGCCGCCCGACCGGTTCCATCGCCCGACCGGCGACCAGGTCCACAAGGGTCTCCGAGCCCAGGATGCTCCCCCGCAGCCGCAGGTCGGGCCAGATGCCCTCCTGCACCCCCAGCACCGCGACGACGTCCCATTCCAGGCCCTTGGCCGCGTGGGCCGTCAGCACCCGGACCGCCGGTCCCCGGTCCGCCACCGGAGCGAGCGAATCGGCCGGGAGGTCCTGCCCTTCGAGCGTGTCAACGAAGGCCCCGGCGCCCGCCCCCGGCAGGCGATCGGTGAACCGGGCCGCGGCGTCGAAGAGTGCGACGACCGCGTCGAGGTCCCGATCGGCGGATTCTCCCCGGGGCCCGCCCGCCGCGCTGGCCGAGGCCAGCCGGTCGGCGAGGCCACTGGCGGACCAGGCCGCCCAGAGGACATCCTCGACGCTGCCGGCCGAGGCCGCGCGGACGGCATCCAGGGCTTCGGCGACGGCTCTGGCCGGGGCCGCCCAGCGACGATCGACCTGGCTGAGCGGCGCGGTCTCGGTCAGGGCCTCGACCAGGAGCATCCCGGACGGGCGAGGGTCGCCCTCGGCGAACGCCAGGGCCCGCAGGCCCTGCCGCAACCGGCGCTCCGCGAGCGGGTCGGCCCCGCCGATCGGGGAGTGCAGCAGCGCGACGGCGGTTTCCTCGGTGAGCCGGTCCGGATCCAGCGCGCAGCGCACCAGCAGCAGCAGCGGGGCGACCGACGGCTGGCGGCGCAGCGGCAGGTCCTCCGCCTCGGTCACGGTCGGCACCCCGGCCTGGATCAGCGCCCGGCGGACTCCCGCGAGGTACAGCACGGTCGAGCGGACGATGACGGCCATCCGGGACCAGGGCACGTGATCGATCAGGTGCGCTTCCCGAAGGCGGTGGGCGACGTAGGTCGCCTCGCTGATCGACGTACCGAAGGTGCGGATGTCCAGGGCCGGGCATCCGCTGGGCGGCGGCTCGCCGTCGCCTGGCTCCCGG
>JABDRL010000248.1 GCA_013041765.1 Dactylosporangium sp.
CCGGCCGCCAGGCTGGCGGCCGGGCCACGGCGGTGGCTCCGAGCAGCAGCCACGCGGGAAGCACGAACAGCAGGTAGCGAGAGAGAAAGACCGGGAAGACCAGCCCGGCGGCGAAGAGTCCAGCCACCGGCAGGACCGCCCAGCCCAGGACCAGTACCCCGGCTCTCCGGTGCAGACGATGCGCGATCGCCAGCCCCACGACGAGCCCGCCGACGGCGGTACTACGGGTCAGCCCGGTCACGAGGTCCAGCAAGGCTCCGGCCGAGGACGGCGGGATCCAGCCGATCTGCCCGCTCTGGGAACGTCCGGCCAGGGCCAGCGGCACCGCCGGCAGGCATCCCACCACGCATGCGGCTGCCCAGCGCCAGGTCAACGTCAGCGGCTTGGGCGCGGGAGGTTTGGGCCCGGGCGGCCTCGACCCGGGCGGCTTGGGCCCGGGCGGCGAAGCCAGTATCCACGCGGCGACCACGGCACCGGCATGGGCGAGCAGCAGGAACAGCCCCATCAGGTGGGCCAGCCCCAGCGCGGCCACCGAGACGCCGTACGCGGTCAGCCACGCCGCCGAGGGCCGTTCCAGAACCCGAAGCAGCAGCAGGGTCGCCAGCGCCGCGAACATGATGACGAACGCGTAGACGCGGGCCTCCTGGGCAACCCGCGACATCGACGGGGTCAGCGCGAACAGCAACCCGGCGACGATCCCGGCATGACGGGAGTGCAGCCGGATGCCCAGCCGGGTGACCAGCGCACAGGCGACGACGATCGCCATGGCCGAGGGAATACGCAACGCGGCGTCCGAGGTGCCGAACGCCAACGCCCACAGGTGGAGAACCAGGTAGTACGGGGTGATCACGGCATCGCTGTGCCACGACAGCGCGAGCAGGTTGTCCCAGGGTTCCCGGACCGCTCCCCAGGTCGCCAGTTCGTCGTTCCACGCGGCCGGCGTACCGATCCGCCACAGGCTCAGCCCGAGCATCAGCACGGTCGGCCACCACCAGCCGGTCAACAACCGTCGGCAGGCCAGCGCCCACCGTGCGGACGCGGAGGCCGGTCCGCTCTTGGCCAAACCGGCCTCCGGGCCCACCAGATGGGCGTTTCGTTCGTCGCTCACCGCAGCAGTCTGACTGGTCAACGAGGCCCTCCCGGGCTTCTGGGCACGCAACCGCATGGCGGGGGCACTGATTCCTTGTTGGCCACAGCGGACCGCCCAAGGTCCAGCCTGAGCCTAGCCCACCGGGAGCAGGGAACCGGCCAGCCCTCGAAGGTCCTTGTCGCTGGCGGTGCCGACCAGAATGATCGTCCGATCGGGATCGAGCAGCACCAGCGCCCGCATGCCCCGCTCCGCGAGATAGCGCTGCCAGGTGCGTCCGGCGACCAGCACGTCACCCTTCGGCCGCGCGGCCGCGCCGAGTTCGGCCGGCAGCAGCGACTCGGGCGGCCAGGCACTCTGGATCAGCTGCACAGCACCACCGTCGGGGGCGCGCAGCCCGACGCGCAGCATCGGGGCCGGCTCGCCGGTATGGAAGTCGGAGTTCAACGCCCGCCAGCCATCCGGCAACCGGGTCGGCGAGGCCACCGGAAAGGCCTGGGCCGCCGCCGCGGCCCCGTAGGCCGCGGCGGTGTCCGCGGACACCGGTTGCCGCGCCTCCCTGCCGAAGACGCGGGCCACACCGACGAGCACAAACGCAATGATCAACAACACCACCGCGCCCGTGACCACGCCACGAAATGGCCGGTTCGGACGGTCTGCGGTTGCCTGGGGCACGCCTCCATCCTGACCGATCGACAGCGATCAACGGACCCTGCCCGCCGTGAATTGCCCGGTCACATCGCGAAAGCAACCGAACAGTCGAAGACCTGCCACACCTCGCGTGCCACTTCACTGACGGTACCGCTAGGATCTGGCACGCGTGAGCACAGACACCGCCGACCACCAGCCGGTGGAGACCCCGACCCAGCACCCGGCCCCGCGAACACGGCGATCCGCCCGGCTCGTCGACGCGGCGGCCCTCGCGGCGTTCGGCCTCATGGGGATCTATCTACTCTCGGGGTTGTTCCCCGATCCCGCCGGCCTGCACGTCGCGGGCAACCGGCAGGACAGCGTCCAGAACCAGTGGCTGCTGCTCCATGCGACCAGGTTGTTCACCCACGGGGAAAACCCGCTGTTCACGACGCTCATGAACGCGCCGTTCGGCGTCAATCTCATGGCCAACACGTCGATTCTGGCCTTCGCCCTGCCGCTGGCCCCGGTCACACTGGCCTTCGGTCCGGCTGTCTCCTCGCTGGTACTGCTGGTCCTCGCCCCAGCGGGGACCTCGGCCGCCTGGTACCACGTGCTCTCCCGACACGTGGTCTCCTCCCGGTTCGGGGCGTTCGTCGGGGCCGCCTTCGCCGGGTTCGCCCCGGCGATGGTCTCCCACGACACCGGGCATCCCAACATCGTGGCGCAGTTCCTGCTGCCGTACATCGTGTTGACGGTGCTACGGATCCGCGTTCCCGGGCGGGCGGTCCGGACGGGGCTGGAACTGGCGGCGCTGGTGGTCCTACAGGTGTTCATCAACGAGGAGGTGCTCTTCCTCACCGCCGTGACGCTCGGGTTGTTCCTGCTCATGGTGCTGGCCTTCCGGCCGCAGGAGGTCCTTCCCCAGGTGCGCTCCGGGCTCGTCACGGCCGGGGTGACGGCCGTGGTGGCCGGGGCGGTCCTCGCCTACCCGCTGTGGCACCAGTTCTTCGGCCCCATGGCGTACCGTGGCCTGCCGACCTTCGTCCTCGACTATGGCGCTGACCTGGCGTCGTTTCCCGCGTTCTCAACCGAGTCGCTCGCGGGCCCGCCGGCCAACATCGAGCGGATCCACGCAAACGTCACCGAGGAGAACGCGTTCTACGGGTGGCCGCTGCTGGTGCTGCTGGTGGTCATGGCCGTCCAACTGCGCCGCCTCGTGGTCGCCCGCGCGCTGCTGCTGACCTCGGCCGTGCTGGCACTGCTGGCGCTGGGTCAGACGATCTTCATCGGAGGCCGGCAGACCCCGCTCGGAGGTCCGTGGGCCCTGGTCTCCCACCTGCCGCTGTTCGACTCGGTCGTGCCCACCAGACTGACGCTGTTCGTGACGCCCCTGATAGCGATCCTGCTGGCGATGTCGATCGACCGGGCCTGGCCGGTCGACGGCTGGCGCGGCGCCCGGCTCGCCGCGGCCCGGCTGGGCCGGTTCGGGGTGTCGCGACCGGCCCGCGTGGCCTGGGCCGGTGTGGTCGTCGCCGCGCTCGTCCCGATCGCCCCGACGCCGATCGATGTCGCCCCCAACGTGCCGACGCCCGGTTTCTTCACCAGCGGGGTATGGCGGGAGCACCTGCCTGTCGGGGCGAATGTGCTGCCCGTGCCGCTCGGTTGGGAGGAGAACGTCGACGTCATGCGGTGGCAGCTCGCCGCAGACCTCGACTTCGTCACCCCCGGCGGCTATTACCTGGCGCCGCCCCCGACCGGAAGCGACCAGCGGGCCAACTTCGGTCCGGCATACCTGCCGACGCTCAGCCAGCTGTTGCTGGCCAGCCCCGACTCGGTGGACGCGGCGGACATCTCCCCGCAGGACGCGCAGCAGGATCTCCGGACGTGGTGGGTCGATGCCCTGGTCATGCCCGATTCCATCGAGCACGCCGAGCGGGTCAGGACCGAGGTGAACCGGTTGATCGGTCCCGGGCGGCACATCGAGGATGTCTGGCTGTGGGATGTGCGGACCTGATCGGCACGGCCAAAGCGGGTGGGTTGCGCGGGCCGAGACCCGTGCGACCCACCCGCTCGGTGTGCGTCAGTACCAGCCTTTGCTCTGGAAGGACGACCACGCCCCACACGGGGTGGAGTATCGCCCCTTGATGTAGTTGAGGCCCCAGGAGACCTGGGTCGCGGCGCTGGTCTTCCAGTCGCTGCCGTACGCGGCCATCTTGCTGCCGGGGTTGGCCTGGGGAATGCCGTACGCGCCGGAAGGGTTGCTGGCGGTCGTACGCCAGCCGCTCTCCTTGGTCCACAGCTTGTCGAGGCACGGCATCTGGGCAATCGGGTAGCCGGCCTTGACCATGAGGGTGCATCCAACGGCCTTGTTGCCGCTGTAGGAAGAGCAGGACTCCGGCACCGGCCCGGCGGTCACTCCGGACTTCGTTGTCCGGCTCTCCGCCCGGCTCGCCGCTTCGTTCTTGCGAGCCTGGTCATCGGCGGCCTTCGCCCGCTCGGCGTCGGTGGCCGCGAGTTGGTCTGCCTTTCCCTGGGCGTTCTGGCGGTCAGCGAGGTCTTGCTCAAGCTGCCGCACGGCATCGGTATCTCCGGCCACGGTCGCGGTGGTCGAGGTGAAATCGTGCTGGGCTTCGCGACTGGCTAACAACAGCCCACCGATCAGCCCAGATACGAGCATCGCGATGGACAGTGACCGAAAGATGCCGATCCGGTTCCACAGCCGGATCACGAAGACATCCCTTCGTCGGGAACAAGGACCTGGCGGCTCGCCGATCCGAACGCAACGTCACTACGCCAACCGGATCAGCAATGACACGCCGTGAGCACCTTCGGCTGTTGGACAGCTCCAGGTGCCCCGGCCAACGATCCCGCAACGGCACCCCCACGGCAAACCGGAACGCTCCCGTTTGTGAGATGCCTCATAGAGAAATCACGACTTCATAGTGCGAAAGGGACATCTTCTAGAAGATCTGTAACTACTTCAGCGATCGGCGACCGCTCCGAACGCGTCAGCGTGACATGAGCGAACAGGGGGTGCCCCTTCAAGACTTCGATCACCGCAGCGATCCCATCGAACCGACCGACGCGAAGATTGTCACGCTGAGCAACATCGTGCGTCAGCACGACCCGTGATCCGGTCCCGATCCGGGACAGGACGGTCAGCAGAACGCCCCGTTCCAGGGACTGCGCCTCATCGACGATGACAAACGCATCGTGCAGGCTCCGGCCCCGGATGTGGGTCAGGGGCAGCACCTCCAGCATGCCGCGGGCGACGACCTCCTCCAGGACGTTGTCATGCACGACCGCACCGAGGACGTCGAACACCGCCTGCGCCCACGGCCCCATCTTCTCGTCGGCGCTGCCCGGCAGGTATCCCAACTCCTGCCCGCCGACGGCGTACATCGGACGAAAGACCACGACCTTCTTGTGCCGGCGACGCTCCATCACCAATTCCAGCCCCGCGCACATGGCCAGCGCCGATTTGCCCGTTCCAGCCCGTCCGCCCAGCGAGATGATCCCGACGGCGTCGTCGAGCAGCAGGTCCAGCGCGATCCGCTGCTCCGCGGAACGGCCCCGCAGCCCGAACGCGTCCCGGTCACCCCGGACCAGCCGGGCGAGCTTGTCCGACCCCACCCTGGCCAGGGCAGAGCCGTTGGCGGACTGGAGCACCAGCCCGGTATGGCAGGGCAGTTCCCTGGCCTCGGCGAGATCGACGGCCTCGCCCGCGTACAGCTGCCCGATTTCGGCCTCACAGACGCCGAGGTCGGCCAGCCCCGTCCAGGTCGGATCGGCGACCTGGAGGTGACGGAACTCGTCAGACGCCAGGCCGACGGCTGCGGCCTTCACCCGCAGCGGCATATCTTTAGTGACTAATGTCACATCTCGGCCATCGGCGGCCAGCGCCAACGCGACGGCGAGAATCCGGGCATCATTGGTGTCCGCTCGAAAGCCCTGCGGGAGGACCTCCTGGTCGGCATGGTTGAGTTCCACCCACAGGGTCCCGCCGACGTCGTTCAGCGGCAGTGGCTGGTCCAGCCGGCCATGCTTGACCCGGAGGTCGTCGAGGAAACGCAGCGACCGGCGGGCGAACCACCCCAGTTCCGGGTGGTGCCGCTTCGCCTCGATCTCAGAGATCACCACAAGCGGCAAAACGATCTCGTGCTCGGCGAACCGCAGAAACGCTCCGGGGTCTGCCAGCAGCACCGAGGTGTCCAGGACGATGGTCCGCACCCCAGCCCTCGGACGGCCGGCACCGGCCTTCCTGCTGCGGGTCGGACGAGTGCGGGTGCGGGTTGCGGGGGTCGGGACGGAGTCAGCGGCTGATGAGCCAGAGGTCACGTCGGTTGCCGGGGCACTGCCCCGGGAAGCGCTACGGCGGACGGTCACGGGGCTCTCCGACGGGCGGGCACCTCGCCACCCTGCTGGCATCTTCCGGCTCCCGGCACGGGGTCGGGTGCTGGCCCCGTGGCGTATGCTCGCGATCCGGGCCTCCCGGGTGGCCGAGCGCGTCCCGACCACACCCAAGACGCTAACCCGGACGGGCCAAAACTGCCAGATCTTGTCGGGCAGGTGCGCCGGGAGAGCTGCCTTGAACGCATCAGTAGGCTACAGACCATGGTGCTCAATGACCCTCAAGAATCGATGACCAAGGTCTCTGCGGAAGCGGTTCCGGCACCGGACTCCGGCGATATCTGGACCGCCACGGCACGGCGGGCCGCCGACTGCGGGTACTTCTTCGACTTCGACGGCACGCTCGCCCCGATCGGGGACGACCCCGAGGAGGTCCACCCGGTGCCCGGTGCGCTGGAGGCCCTCAGCGAACTCACCGGCCGGGTGCGGCGAGTGAGTATCGTGTCGGCCCGCCCCGTGCAGTTCCTCCGCCAGCGTCTAGGTGACGTCCCGCAGCTCGCCCTGTTCGGGCTGTACGGCCTGGAATGGCAGATCGGGGCCGGACCGATCGCCACCCATCCCGAGGCCTCGGCCTTCGAACCAGTCATGCGGGAGGTCACCCAGCGCGCCTCGGCGGAGCTCCCGGGAGCGGTGCTGGTGGAGTACAAGCGGCTGTCGGTGGCGCTGCACTACCGGGCCGCCCCAGACCTGCGCGAGCAGGTGGAGACGTGGGCGGGCCGCTGCGCGGAGCGACTCCAGCTGCGGGTCCAGGCCGGCCGGATGGTCGTCGAAATCAAGCCGCCCGGAAACCGCGACAAGGGCAGCGTGGTCACTGAGCTGATCGCAGATCTCACCTGCGCGTGGTACTTCGGGGACGATCTATCCGATCTCCGGGCATTCGCCGCGCTGGATAGCCGGCGAGCGGCGGATCCGGCGTTCCTCGGCGTTCGGGTGATGGTCGCCAACCCGGAAAGTGGCCACCATCTGCGGTCGTCCGCCGATGTGTGTATCGACGCTCCGGAGCTGGTGCCCGACTTCCTCGCCAACGGGTCTCCGAAGCCGCCCGCACCCACCTCGCGTTGACCGGCGACGCTCGGCGTCAGGAGCCATAGCGGCGGTCCCGGTCGGCAAATGACCGCAGCGCCCGCAGGAAGTCGACCCGCCGGAAGTCCGGCCAGTTGACGTCACAGAAGTAGAACTCCGAATGGGCGCTCTGCCACAGCAGGAACCCAGAGAGCCGCTGTTCGCCGCTGGTCCGGATCAGCAGGTCCGGATCGGGTTGACCGGCGGTGTAGAGATGCTCCGCGATGTGGTCTGTCTCCAGGGTCTCCGCCAGGTGCTCGATCGTCGTCCCCGCCGCCGCCTGCTCGTGCAGCAGCGACCGCACCGCATCGGCGATCTCCCTGCGGCCGCCGTAGCCGATGGCCATGTTCACCCGCACGCCGCCCAGGTGGAACGCCGACCGGTCGGCTGCGGCCTTGAGCGGGATCGCGGCGTGGGCCGGCAACAGGTCCAGGGCGCCGACCATCTGCAGTTGCCAGGGGTTGCCGGCCTCTGTCAGGTCATCCGCGAGGTCCACAATGATCCGCAGCAGCGGTTCGAGTTCCTCTGCCGGTCGGCTGAGGTTGTCGGTGGACAGCAGCCAGAGCGTCACGACCTGGACGTTGGCCGCATCGCACCACCGCAGAAGATCCTTGATCTTGGCGGCCCCGACCCGATGTCCGTCGTTCGGATCGCGGTATCCCACTTCCCTGGCCCAACGCCGGTTGCCATCGACGATGACTCCGACATGCCGTGGATGCGGTCTGCCGACCAACTGCTTGGCCAGTCGACGCTCATATGCTGAATACACCAGGTCTCGCAGCCCCACGCCTCGCAGCGTAGTCAGCCGAAAGCCTGTGGCCGAGTGCCCCTCGGCAATCCTTCACGACACTTTCTGCCATCGTTCGGGTAGCGCCGCAGCGGCCAGACCAGGGCCGCAGGGTCAACGCACGGGTGCCCGGACGCCGTGATACGG
>JABDRL010000028.1 GCA_013041765.1 Dactylosporangium sp.
ACAACCCCGACACCACCGACCACAACACCCCGGCAGCGCAGCTCAACTCCGCAGCCTGACCAGCACCACTACCGACAACCCAACTCAAGAGCAAGATCCTGTCTCACTTGACTTGACAGGTTCCGCCGCCGTCACCTCGGCAGCCGCTCGCAACCAGTGTGCGGCGGCTACACACGCCGATGTCGGATCCAAGCCGAGAAACAACTCCTCGCCACCGAGCGGTTCGCGAGCGAGGATCTGGTCCGCGGCCGCGGCCTGGACCGGTGATGCGTCTTGGCGGGTCAGCTGTACCGCCTGCACCGCCCGTCCGGACAAGTCGCCCAGTTCGGCGCGTTCGACTGCCGCGAGTTCCGCCTCCACCTCGGCGACAACCGCAGCGGTCAGGTCGCCGTGGTCGGCGCGGTGCAGCCATCGTCCGATCCGGTTTGCATACTCCTCGACCGGGTCGTAGGACACGATCAAACTGCCGTGATTATCGGGCAGGTTCGGCTGACGGATGTGGTCCACGACGGATGTGAATCCCGCTCGGGTCTGTTCCCTCCGCCAGCCCTCGGAGTTGACCTCCAGACTGTCCGCGGCGCTGGCAGGGTGGGTGTAGCAGCGCCACAGCGCCTTGGACAGGCCCGACATCTCGGCCGCTAGCCCCTGCCGCCCGTGGTCGTTGAATCCGTCGGGCAGTGGGGCAACGTGGTGTGCCACCGCACCGTATCCGGTCTCCCACATAGCCATCAGCTCACCACGATCACGATCAATCCCGTACCGTGTCACCGCTGCCCTCCTCATCGCGCTCGCTGTAGCCTACGGCCGGCACGTTCGGCGCGCGGAACGTCGGCCATCAACGTGTCACTCACGCGACGCGACGCGACCGGTCGTTTGCGATCCGAGGGCCGCAGTGGCGGCCGTCGCCGAGGCCGGCGTGGACATGCCGCTCCCCGGGCCGGGCGTCCGGTTGTCGGCGTACAGATACCGATCCAGGGCCAGGCACGCCTGGACGTACGTAATGATGATCGGCGTTCGAGAGCGCACGCGAGTCCGACGACCTCGCGGCTCCAACGACCCGATGAATACGATGGGTAACGATGGGTTCTCTCGGGAGGCTTCCGGATTGACCGAAAGTGGTGCTCTTGATCATGAACGGAGGTGTGGTATCCCGCCGAGCCCGTACCGCTGTCGGGTTCGGGTGATCGGGTCGATTCATGCCGCGAAAAGTGGCGGCATCGATCCATTCAACGTGAGCGTCCCCCCGGGGCAGAGGGTGACTGGCGCAGCTTCTGATGACGTGGCCGATGGCAAAGTCGTCGATGCCGAGGATACGGACGTGCCCGACGTTCGCGGTCCGGGTCGATCGAGGACTGGTTCGTGTGGACAGTTGCGCTAAAGGACCAGGGCAACGCTTGTAGCATCACGCCATGACCGTGGACCTTGGCATGCCTCATGGCGATCAGCAGGCATTATTCGTAGCTATACCGGCGGACGGAATGTCTGTGAGCAATCCGACCATGCAGAAGAAGCTCGGTTGGGACTCCGATCGATACTTCCAAGCCCGTGACGCGCTGGTTGACCTTGGTTTGATCGTGCGGGGTCGTGGCCGTGGCGGTGTGGTGCGGCGGGTTCCGGTGGATCAGTCAGCCGAGGAGAGAACCGTCGCCGTTGTGGTCGAGGCCAATGCCGATCCCGCGACCACGGCCGCCACGGTCGAGGCGGTAGTGAAGAACGAGCTTGCGCTCTACGACCCGATGCGTCGAGTCATCGCGACTGATTGGGCCAAGGACCATCGACGCGACCCGCTCGCGGTCGAGGTTACCGCCCTGCAGGGCCGTCGATCGACCGGCGGCACATGGTCACGCCCGGACATCGCCAGCGTCGAGGTGCGAACGTTCGCCTTCGTACCCGGAAAGTACCTGGAAGTCGCCACGTTCGAGATCAAGGCGGCCAACGCGATCAACGTCCAGGCCGTCTACGAGGCGCTCGCGCACCGCCGCTCGGCGACCCACTCATACGTGCTCCTTCACGTGCCGGCAGACCAGGCCGAACAACTCGAGGAAAACGTCGCTGACGTCGCCGAGGCCGCCCGGGCACATGGCATCGGCGTCATCACGGCAGCCCTCCCCGGCGACTACAACACCTGGGAGGACCGTGAGGAGGCCCGCCGGGTAGAGCCCGACCCCGAGCGCCTCAATGGTTTCGTCGCGAAACAGCTGTCGGAAAAGACGCGAGACCTCGTATCCCGCCGACTCCGGTAGGGCGACGAACAAGGTACTTGGCCGGCCAGTATCGCCGAGATAGCCGGATGTAACGTCGGATGAGCGAACAAGATTGACTCGCTGATATGAAACTGGGCTTGAGGTGTTCGCCGCAGCCTCGGAGCGAAGCTCCGATGAGGCTCGTGTCCGGCGGGTCCCCTCTCTGCCATCGGTGGTGTGGACACCCACGTGGAAGTGAACGTTGCCGCGGTGGTTGACGCCGTCGGCCGGGTCCTGGGAACTGAGATGTTTCAAGCGGTACGTCGCTCGCGAGATCTACAAGACGATGGTCGTCCGTTCCGCCCAGCGTTCGGTCGTCGCGAAGGGGGCCACGGCATGATCTTTTCGCTCAGCGCTTGATGATCCCACCGAGCGCCGTCTCGACTGACACGGTGGCCGAAAATCCATGGGGTTGTCGGGGACATCGACGGCAGCCCAACAACCGGACGAACCGCAGCCGCATGTCGCCGATTCGGCCTTCACTCGTTCGAGTCGGGCTGCTGCCACAAGCACCGCCGACCACGATAATCCGGGTACGCGTTGCTAGCTGGAACAACAGAGCACAGCAGAAACCCCGCCCTGCCTGGAGGCCGTCCTCGATGAGTTCAGTCATCGTGCTCGCGTGGAACTCGGAGCGACGTGAACTGCGGTTTCTTCCAATCAACGGTGGCTCTGGCGGCACCGAAGAGGTATCGATCCTCGCTGAGGAGAGCGCGGCAGGAGTTGGCCTGGAATGCGAGGCGACCAGCCTGCCGCGGGTCGGCGAGTTCGTCTCCGAAGCAGTGGGAGCAGTAGGAATCGACGAGACGACTTGCCTGCTGGAGCTCTCGGGACCAGCCGCGACTCGCTACTCCGCGAAGCGGAAGGACAGGTCAAGGATCCGGCTCACGGACCAGGGAACCGGAGTGCCCCGGACCGAGGTGTCGCCGGTATCCGTCGGCCTTGACGACGACGATGTGGAACAGCTTGTCCAGAAGGCCCTCCCCTTCTGGCTCTTCGCCACCCCGATCGAGGAAGAAATTCTGGGGTGTTGGGAGGTCGAGGGCGGACTCGGTGGTTGGCGGGAACGACGGTGTACGGCGCGTGCGGCCAAGGCCAGGGAAGAATCCGAGACGAGCGCGAGGAAGGCAGAGCGCGAGGCCGCCGAGGAGGCGAAGCATCGGTTCGTCAATCCGTACACCTTCGTCCCGCTCCCGACGACCATCGGGCGGAGGGCGCCGGCCGGCCACGGCGCGCTCGACCGGGACCGCCTGTCCGGTACCTTCCGGGTCCGCTGG